>NZ_JBICUN010000002.1:151847-496358 GCF_043198195.1 Micromonospora sp. NPDC048868 | reverse complement strand
GGAGGCACCCCTAGGGCACCCCGCAGGAGGTGTGGGTGCATGGTGGGTGTCATTGGGTTGGCAGTGTGGAGTTGCTGGTCAGGCATTGTCGGGTGGTGGTGGGGCATGAGTCCGTCATCCGGGTCCGATGAACGGCGCACACACGGTGCGGGAACGGCGCCCGCGCACCGGTGCGGATCGGTAACGGCGCGGACCGGGACGCGTTCTCTCCCCGTCGCCTCCCGCCTGCCCGGCGCGACCGTTCCCCGGATCCGGGCGCGAAGAGAATCGGCGTTCCACGGCACGGCCGCCCCCCGGCAGGCGCGACCACTACGCGCGACGAATTGACGGGAGTCGCCGGCCGGTTGATGTGCCGGGGGCGGGCGACCCGGGGGCGCGGAATGGTCGACCCTCGCGCCGGGAGGCGAATGGCGGCCTCGTGGCGGCACGCACCGATCGGTCAGGTGCGAATGGTGCCACGACCGACCGCGGGGCTCGACACCGCGGTCGGGGATTCGGGCCGGTCGGGACGCGCGGCGCCGGACGGGGCCTGCGCGGCGGGTGTCGTCGCCGGCGGGCGGCGTCCGCCGGGGCGCGCCACAGACGCGCTGGTGGGGCCACCGCACGCGGACGCGGTGGTGCGGCTGCCGCGTTCCGGCGCCGGTCACCACCGCGTCCCACGGTCCGCCGTCGGCGAGCTGGCCCGTGCGTACGGGCCAGCTCGCCGAACTGCGTCGGGCCGTCAGTTGCCGCTGTCGAGCACGTTCCCGTCCTGCGGGCGCAGGGCCCGGGAGCGCCGGAAGTCGCGGTGCACGAAGATCCGCTGGAGCCACCGGTCGTAGCCGTCGTAGCGGGGCGTGAACTCGGTCCGGCCGTGCAGGGCCAGTCGGTTGTCGACGAACGCGAGGTCGCCGGGCTCCAGGATGAACGTCCGGCGGACGGTGCGCAGCGCGTCGCCGAGCATCGACAGCGCCTGCGTGGCCTCCGGGTCGAGGGGGAACGAACTCTGGAAGTCAACCTGGACGTCCGGGTCCTCGGGGCTGCCGCTGAGGATGCCGTGCGGTTCCGGCGCGCTGCGCAAATCGCCGAACGACGCCGGCGGTTCGGTGACGAACCGTGGCTCGTGCAGCACCTTGCGGACCTGCTCGGGCAGCAGGGGCAGCGCGTTGCGGATCGACGTCACCTGCAACCCGGCCACGTTGTCGTGGTCGTTGCGCAGGCAGTGCAGCCCGACGTAGTCCGGACGGTAGACGTGGAAGGCGTTCTCCACGTGCATGGACAGCGTCACCGAGCCCGCGTTGCCCTGGAACTTCTCCATGCCCGGCACCGGCACGACGTCCTGCACCAGCGCGCCGCTCTTCTCCTCCTTGAAGGCGATGAGCTCACCGAGTTGCAGCCCGAGCAGCACCTGCGCGGCGGCGGGCACGGTGGACTCGCGCTGTGCCGAGCCGGCCACCGTGGGCGTGCACGGCAGCTCGTCGGCGTCCACGGGCAGGTTCCGCACCAGCAGCACGGCGTCGGGCCCGGGATCCCAGGCGAAGCGCCGCACCATCTGGCGCAGGCGTACGGGCAGGTTGCTGGAGAGCTCGCGGGCCGTTTCGAGCCAGGCGGCCGAGTCCACCAGGCGCGGCGGTCGGCCCGCCAGGTAGCGGGCGATCGTGTCGACCTCGATGTTCTCCTCGCGGGTCAGGACGATCGAACGGTCTGTACTACGTGTGGGCTGGACGTCGACGGTCACGCCGAGCCTCCTCTGCTGAGGTCCGAGACGGTGTGGGGGTGGAGCGATCGGTCAGTCGTCGTCCTCGTCGTCGTCCCAGAACGCGTCCTGCAGGTGCTCCGCGAGCTGCCGTGGCGTCGGGTTGGCGAACAGGTCGGCGAGCTGTACCGGCATCGACAGTTCGGTCCGCACCCGCTGCACGAGCTGGGCGCCCAGCAGCGAGTGGCCACCGCTGGCGAAGAAGTTCGAGTCCGCGTGCAGGCCCGGCCGGTCGAGCATCTCGGTCCAGATCCCGACCAGGGCGGCGGTCGTCTCGTCCGGCGGGTCGACCTCGGCCGCCGCCCGCGCCGCCGCGAGCGCGACGAGGGCCGCGCGGTCCACGGTGCCCGCCACGGTGACCGGCAACTGGTTCAGCACGACCAGGTCGGGCGTGAGCGGCAGGGCGGCACGGGCGTGCTCGCGCAGCCGCTCCGCCACGTCGGGCTTGCGGGACTCGACGAACGCGACGACCGTGCCGTCCTGCGCGTCGCCGGTGGACCCGACGGCGGCGACCGCCTCCACGTCCGGGTGGGCGGCGAGGACGGACTCGATGTCGCGGAGGTGGATCCGCTGGCCGGCGACGCGTACGTGGGCCGACAGGGGGCCGACGACGTCGATCCGGCCGTCCGGCAGCAGTCGCGCGAGGTCCCCGGTGCGGTGGAACCGTCCGTGCGTGGGGTGCTCGCCGAACCGGGCGGCGGTCAGCTCCGGCCGGCCGTGGTAGCCGGCGGCCAGCGTGTCGCCCGCGACGCACAGCTCCCCGCGTACGCCGATGCCCAGCTCGTGATCGGTGCCGGGTTCGGTGACGAACACGCGGGTCGCCGGGAGGACGCCGGTGCCGTCCCGTCCGCCGTCGAGCGCGGCGTAGCCGGCGACGCCGGGCGTGGTGTAGCCGTGGTACGGCGTGCCGCCGGTGGCGCGCAGCTGCGCGGTGAGCGGGCGGGGGAGCGGTTCGTGGGCCACCAGGACGGCGCGGCCCGCGAGCCGGTCACCCGCGTGCTCGACCACCTGGCGCCACACCGCCGGCGGCGCCTGCACCACGGTCACCTCGTGCCGCTGGACCAGCTCGCCGAGCGCGTGGCCGTCGGCGCGGGCCTGGTCGGGGGCGACGACGACCCGGCCGCCGGTGGTCAGCGCGACCAGCAGCTCCGTCAGCGCCGCCTCGGTGGCGGCGCTGCCCAGCCAGGCGGTGACGGCCGGCCCGGTGGCGGCGACCCGCTTGGCGAGCCGCGCTACGGCGCAGGCGAGCGCCCGGTGGGTGACGGTCACCGCGAGCGGGGCGGGCGCGTCGAGGTCGTACTCCAGGTAGGCCACCGCGTCGAGGTCGACACCGGACGGCGCGTCGGTGCGGACCGCGTCGGCGGCGGCGGGGACGGCGGGGATGCGTACCGCGCCGGGCACGGGGAGGCCCTCGGCCGCCAGCACCGGGGCGGCACCCGAGTCGGCCAGCCGCGCGGCGAGGTCGGGGATCGGCTGCGTCGGATCGAGCAGGACGCAGCGCCTGCCCGCCAGCCACACGCCGAGCCACGCGGCGGCCAGCTCCGCGCCGCGCGGCGCCAGCACGGCGACCGTGCTCCCGTCCGAGTCCGCGACCAGGTCCCGGGTGGCGAGCGCCGCCGACCACAGCCGGCCGTACGACACGTCGTGGGTGCCGTCCTGCATCGCGACGAGGTCCGGGCTCGCGGCGACCGTCGCGTGCACGGCGTCCAGCACGGACGCCGTGGTGGCCGCCTCCGGCGGCGACGCCGGCAGGGCGAGGTCGTCCGTGCCCCGGCGGGACAGCTGTGCCACCGGCCGGTCCAGGTCGTCGCCCAGCCGCACGAGCAGCGCGTCGTACCGTTGCAGCAGCAGCCCGACGTCGGCGGCGTCGAAGGCGTCGACGCAGAACGCCGCGCGGACGGTGGTCGCGTCCTCGCCCGGCATGATGAAGAACTCGAGGTCGAAGCGGCTGTAGCCGTTCTCCACCATGACGTGGCGCACCGGCATCCCGGTCAGGGTGGCGGAGGCGTCGACGGTGCCGGGCACGTAGTTGAACAGGTGCCGGAAGAACGAGCTGCGCCACGAGGACGGCGCATCGCCGAGCACGGCGGGGGAGACGTGCTCCAGCGGTACGTCGGCGTGGCTGATCGCCTCCAGGAAGGTGCTGCGCGTCTGCTTGACGACGGCGCGGAAGTCGGCGTCCGGGTCGACCCGCACCCGCAGCGGCACCAGGTTCGCGTGGTAGCCGATGGCGTTCATGCTGCGCTGGTCGCGCACGTTCACCGGGGTGCCGATGACCACGTCGGAGCCCGCGCCGTGCTGGGCGAGCAGCACCGAGTACGCCGCGAGCAGCACGACGGCCTCGGAGGCGCGCAGTTCGCGCTGGAAGCGGCGCACCACGGCGCGGGCCGGCGCGGAGAGTTCGTGGTGGACGGTGCGGGCGCGCAGGGACGGCGCCCCGACGGGCGGCAGGGCGCACCACAGGCCCGCCTCGGCGGCCCGCAGCCCGTCGAGGTTCTTGCGCCAGTACGCGACGCTGCGCTCGTTCGGGGCGCGCTCCGCGAGCGCGGCCATCGGGGCGTCGTCGGGCCGGCCGCCCGCCGCGAGCGCCTCGTAGCCGGCGAGCAGCTCGCGGAGCAGGATCGTGGTCGACATGGCGTCGAAGTTCAGGTGGTGCACGACGACGCAGCACACGTCGGCGTCCGCTCCCGCGCGGATCCCCGCCCGCAGCAGGGGGCGGCCGTCGATCTCGAAGGGCTCGGCGGCGAACGCGGTCAGGTCGGCGTCCATCCCGTCGTCGCCGGCCGGGATGTCCACCACGGGCACGTCGAGCTGGTCGGCGGCGAGCACCTCCCGGGTCAGCGTCGCGTCGTCGGAGCGGAACACGGTGCGCAACACCTCGTGCCGGGCCAGCACCGCCCGCAGCGCCGCCGTGAACAGCCCGCGGTCGATCCGGCCGGCCACCTCGAAGGCGACCGCCACGTTGTTGACCCCGGTGTCCGGCACCAGCCGCTCGAGCAGCCACATGGCTGCTTCCTTCCTGCTGGCCGCGATGCTCATGCTCACTCGTCCCCTCGGTCGGTGTCGGCGCAGACCTCGGCGAGCCGCGCCACGGTCCGGTTTTCCAGCACGTCGCGCAGCGACAGGGTGAGCCCCCGCCGGCGTGCCTCGTTGACCAGTTGGGCGGCGCCGAGGCTGGTGCCGCCCCGGACGAAGAAGTCGTCGTCGACGCCGATCGAGGAGACGGCCGTGTAGGTGGCGAAGAGCTCGCAGAGCAGCGCCTGCAACTCGTCGGCCGGTGCCCGCCCGCCCGGGGTCGCCGCGGCCTCCGGCGCCGGCAGGGCCGCCGTGTCGAGCTTGCGGTTCACGGTCAGCGGCAGCGCCGGGAGGCTCACCACGGCGCTCGGCACCATGTACTCCGGCAGCGTCTCGGCGAGGTCCTTGCGTAGCTGCTGCGCGTCGATCCGCGCGCCCTCCCCGGGCACGACGTACGCGACGAGCTGCTTGACCTCCGGCGTGTCGGTACGGATCACCGCCGCCGCGTGCCGCACCTCGGGACGGCGCAGCAGCGCCGCCTCGATCTCGCCCAGCTCGATGCGGTAGCCGCGGATCTTGGCCTGGTTGTCGACCCGCCCGCAGAACTCGTATTCGCCGTCCTCGGTGGGCCGGACCCGGTCGCCGGAGCGGTACATGCGCGAGCCGGGCGGGCCGAACGGGTCGGGCAGGAACCGCTCGGCGGTCAGGCCCGGCCGGTGCAGGTAACCCCGGGCGAGCTGGCCGCCCGCGATGTGCAGTTCGCCGATCTCGCCGGTCGGCACCGGGCGCAGCTCGTCGTCCAGCACGTGGTAGCGCACGTCGGGCATGGGCTGGCCGATGGGCAGCGGCCCCGGCGGCACCGGCTGGTCGGGCTCGATGACCACGGTGCTGCACCCGACGGTCGTCTCCGTCGGGCCGTACTCGTTGACCACCCGCGCGCCGGGGTGCCGGCGGCGCCAGGCGTCGATGGTCTCGCCGAGCAGCAGTTCGCCGCCGGCCATCAGCTCCCCGGTCGGGGACGCCTGGGCCGGCAGCGCGGTGAGCAGCGGGATGTGCGACGGCGTCACCTTGACGAAGGTGGGCCGCTGCTGCCCGGCCGGTCCGGCGGCGGGCGTGCCCATCTCCTCCAGGGCGCCGATGTGCACGCAGCCGCCAGTCATCAGCGGCGCGTAGAACGCGGTGACCGTCAGGTCGAACGCGAACGAGGAGTGCAGCAGCGCCCGGCCGCGTACACCCGGGTAGGACCGCACGACGTGGCGCAGGTACGTGCCGAGCTGGCGGTGCTCGATCACCACGCCCTTCGGGCTGCCCGTGGAGCCGGAGGTGTAGATGACGTACGCGACGTTGGCGGGCCGCAGCGGGGTGAGCCGGTCGGCGTCGGTGACGTCGGTGTCCGGCTGGCCGGCGTACGCGTCCGGGTCGTCGAGCAGGACCCGCGGCAGGTCGGCCGCCGGCACCGCGTGCTGGTCGTCGCCGGTGGTCAGCAGCAGCATCGGCCGCGCGTCGGTGAGCATGTGCTCCAGCCGCTGCGCCGGGTAGCTGAGGTCCAGCGGCAGGTAGGCCGCCCCGGCCTTGAGGGTGGCGAGGGCGGCGACCACCAGGTGCGCCGAGCGGATCCCGATCGCCACGAGCCGCTCCGGGCCCGCGCCGAGCGACACCAGCCGGTGCGCGAGGCGGTTCGCCTCGGCGTCCAGCTCGGCGTACGTCCTGCGGTGCTCGCCCCACACGACGGCGATGGCGTCCGGGGTGCGCCGCACCTGTTCGGCGAACAGGTCGGTGAAGAGCGCGGGCTCGCCGCCCGCCGGGCCCGGTGCCACCGCGCTACCCCGCGATCCGCTGACCGGCGTCCGCACCGGTCATCAGGCCGGAGACCGTCGCGGCGACGTCGGGGTGGCGCAGCATCTGGTCGTGGTCGACGGCGAGCGGGATGGTGCGCCCGAAGCCCTGCCCGCGCTGGGTCGAGTGCGCGGAGGTGATCGCCGTCGCCGTCGCCCACTGCGGGGCGGGGTCGATCTCCGTCGCCGCCCGCAGGTAGCCGACGAACGAGGCGAAGCTGCCGCCCAGTTCGGCCCGGACGTCGTCGTCCAGGCCGAGCCGGCGGCCCGCCACGTCGATCGCGTCGGAGAAGATCCCGGCGAGCGCGGGACCGATGAGGGTGAGGTCCTCGAGCCCGTGCTTCTCCTGCACCGCCTGGCCGTCGGCGTGGAACGCGGTGATCTCCTCGGGGGTGAGGATGGTCTTCAGCGCGTCCGCGGCGGCGTGGAAGTCCCGGTACAGCCCGACGATGTTGGGCAGCTCCGGGTCCAGCAGGACCAGCCTGGGCGCCTCGTCCTGCGACTCGGCCAGCCGGGACGCGAGGGGGGCGGCGAACACCGCGCCCACGCAGTAGCCGATCACGGTGTCGACGGTGCGTTCCCGCCGGCGTACGCCCTTCGCCCACCGCTCGACGTAGTCGGCGCCGGACATGGTGTCCTCGGCGCCGGAGGCGGGTGCCACGGTCTCCCAGATCTCGCCGGGCGCGCTCAACAGGGGCACCAGGTCGCGGAAGCACGCCTGGGTGCGGCCGGTGCTGGTGAAGTCGACGGTGAGCGTGAGGCCGCCCGGCCCGCCCTTGCGCAGTATCTGCCAGGAGTTCTTCTTCACGATGGGATCCCTCGTCGTAGCGGTGCGTACGTTCGTCGTTCAGGGGTGCGGCCCGTGCGCTCCCGGTCGCGGGCGCTCAGACGCGGGCGCTGTCCTTCAGGTACCGCAGGATCACGGCGCCGCCGAGCACGACGGTCCAGCCCGCGAGCACCACGGCGGCGAGCCCGAGCCGGGCGGTGTCCTCGAACGGGCCGTGCCCGATCTCGGCCAGCCAGTGGCTCGGCATGATCGCGGACGCCGTCTGCATCCAGTCGGGGAACGCGACCGACGGGATCAGCGCGCCGCCGAGCACGCCGAGCAGCATGTGCGAGACGGAGGTGAGGACCTGCACGCTCTCGGCCGTGGCGACCTGGCCGATGAAGACGCCCAGCAGCGCGAACGGCAGCGTGCCGAGCCACACCCCGAGCACCAGTTGGAGCCAGCCGCCCACCGGCAGCCGGACGCCCTGCAACAGCGCGCCGGTGAGCGCCACCGCCGCGATCGCCGGCAGCGCCACCACCATCGCCGCGGCCAGCTTCGCCGCCAGGTAGGAGGTCGGGGACAGGGGGGTGATGCGCAGTTGGCGCTGCCATCCGGTGGACCGCTCGATCGCCACCCTCGTGCCGACGTTCAGCGCGACGAAGATCGCCCCGAAGGCGGCGAGACTGCCGAGCAGGTGCTCACTGAAGTTGATGCCGGCGCCTCCGCCCGGCCCACCGCGGGCCAGGTTGGCCTGCATCATGTCGAACAGGTTGGCCTGCATCAGGTAGAGCAGCGTCGGGAACAGGAACGCGACGATCCAGAACTTGCGGGCGCGGATCACCCGCTTCACTTCGAGCTTGAGGAAACCGGTGCTCATCAGGCGGCCCCGCCCTTCGTCGCGGTGAGGGCCAGGAACGCCTGTTCCAGGCCGAGGGCACCGATCTCGACGTCGTACGCCTGGGGAAAGCGCGCGAACAACTCGCGGGCGGTGGCGTCGGAGTCGGAACTGACGATCTCGACGCGCTGGCCCCGGGCCTCGGCGGTCATCACGCCGGGCAGCAGGCGCAGCTGCTCGACCGTCGCGTCCGGGACGGTGGCCGACAGCGAGCGGCCCGCCACCACGGAGCGGATCTCCGTGACCGTGCCGTCGGCGATGATCTTCCCGGCCTGTACGAGCACCACCCGGTCGGCGAACTCCTCTGCCTCCTCCATGTAGTGGGAGGCGAACACCACGGTGCGCCCGGAGTCGGTGAACTCCCGCATGGCGGCCCAGAACACGTGGCGGGACTCGACGTCCATCGCCACCGTCGGCTCGTCCAGCACCAGCAGCTTCGGGTCGGACACGAGGGTCATGGCCAGCCGCAGCCGCTGGCGCTGACCGCCGGAGAGCCGGCTGCGGCGGTCGGCGACGTCGGTCAGGTCGGTGCGGCGCAGCACCTCGGCGATCGGCAACGGGGCGGTGTGCAGCGACGCCACCACCGTGAGCAGCTCGCGGATCGACACGTCGTCGAGCAGCGCGCCGTCCTGGAGGGTCGCCCCGATGACGCCCCGGGTGATGGCCTCCCGGGGGGTGTGCCCGAAGACGCGGATCTCGCCACGGTCGGGGCGGGTGAGCCCCAGGATCATGTCGACGAGCGTGGACTTGCCCGCGCCGTTGGGCCCGAGCAACGCGACCACCTCGCCGGGAGCGATCCGCAGGTCGATGCCGTTGACGGCACGCACGTCGCCGTAGCTCTTGTGCACGTCCGCCACGTCGATCGCCTGTGGGTCCACCGCACCGAGCGTGGGTGTGGCCACGAGGTTCGCGATTGCGTTGCTCATTGATTTCCCCATTTAGATCGGTGCGGGTATGCGAATAGTATTTAGCAGCGCCAGGGAACGGGAGCCAGAAATTCCGGGGCCGCCGCCGCGAGAATTGGCGTCCGAGGTGCCTTATTCCGGGGTGGTGAGGGGTGACCGTAGGGGTTACCCCGCGATGGCCGTACCCGCCATCGTCGGACCTGTCGTGGTCCTGGGCTGCGCATTCCGTGGCCTGTGCGGGGAGGTGTTCGTGACACGTCAGAGCTGGAACGGTGACGGTCATTCGTCGACCGTCGACGCGGGAACGGATGTCATGGGTCGTGACGACGCCACGGCCGAGTTGTTCGCCTTTCCACACACCGACTTCTTTCGGGAAACCGTGACGGGCACCGAACGGGAATTGGCCGGTAATCGGCCCGTCAATTCCGCCGCCCCGCGAACCGTCGCGACCGGCCGGCCCGGTCACCAGGTGGTGAGCTGACATGGACCGCCTCGCCGCCGCCACCGAGCGGGCCGACCGGCTCGGGCCGATGCTCGGCACCTTCCTGCACCGTTTCCCGGCCGACGACCCCGGCACGGACGGGCCGCTGCGCGGCACGCTGATCGGCGTCAAGGACGTCGTCGCCGTCGCCGGCGCGCCGAGCACCTGCCAGAGCGTCGTGCACGACGCGAGCTGGTGGGCCGACCGCGACGCGACCGTGGTGGCACGGCTGCGCGCGGCGGGCGCGGTGATCGTGGGCAAGACCACGATGGCGGAGCACGCGCTGTCCCGGCCGGACCCGGACGCGTCCTTCCCGGTGCCGCGAAACCCGTGGGACCCCCACCGGTGGACCGGCGGGTCGAGCTGCGGCAGCGCCAACGGCATCCCCGCCGGGTTCTTCGACGCGGGTGTCGGCACCGACAGCAACGGCAGCATCCGGATCCCGGCCGCGCTGTGCGGCGTGACCGGGCTGAAGCCGACGCAGGGCCTCCTGCCGGCGGCGGGCGTCCGCCCGCTGGCGCGGTCGGTCGAGACGACGGGTCCACTGGCCCGTACGGCCCGGGAGTGCGCGCGGCTGCTCGCCGTGATGGCGGACCGGCCCGCGGAGCTGTCCCGGCCGGCGCTCGCCGACCTCGCGGGCGTCCGCGTCGGCGTCCCGGGCGACCTCGTGCGGTACGCCGCCGCGCTGACCGACGACACCGCCGCCGCCTTCGACGCCGCGCTCGACGAGCTGCGCGCCGCCGGGGCGGAGGTCGTCGACGTGCCCCTCGACGAGGCGTTCCCGCTCTTCGCCGCGCAGCTCGTGACGATGCTGGTGGAGGCGTTCGAGGTGCACGGGGCGCAGTTCCGGGCGCGCTGGAACGACTACGGCCGGCCGTTCCGGTGGAACGTCGCGCTCGGCGGCGTGCTCCCGGCGGAGACGTACCTGCGGGCCCAGCGGGTGCGTGGGTGGGGCGCCGAGGCCCTGCGGGCGCGGTTGCGGGACGTGGACGTCATCGCCACGCCCGCCTGGCCGTCCGCCGCCCCCCGCTACGACGACCAGGCCAGCCTCCAGACGATCTCCTTCCTGCCCAGCATCTGGAGCGCGGTCGGCTTCCCCGCGCTGGCGCTGCCGATGGGGGCCGACGGCGACGGGTTGCCGCTGTCGCTGCAACTGGCCGCCGCCCCCGGCCGCGACTTCGAGCTGGCCGCCGTCGCCGATGTCTACCAGCGGCGTACGGGCTGGCACGAGCGCGAGCCGAAGCTGGAGGTCGTGACGGACCTCGCGGCGGTCTGCGCCCCGGAGGCGCCCGCCGACGGGGTCGACCCCGTCCGGCGGGAGCGGCTGGCCCAGGCGTTCGGCGAGCTGGGCGTCCCGCTGGGGGAGGGGGACCTCGACCAGGTGACCATGACGTGGTCGAAGGTCCAGGCTCTCGCGGGGGTGCTGCCGGAACTCCCGGTGGACGTGCCGCCGTTCGTCGCCACCACGGGGTGAGCCGCCGGGGCGCGGGTGTCGCGCACGTGGCGGACGCACGGGTGAGGCATGCGTACGACACGGTCGGAACGTGACGCGGCGGGGGTTGGTTCTGTCGCCGGTCGACGGCAGCCTGTGAAGCATGGATGACGTCGTGATCGAAGTGGACGGGCTGCGGCGCAGCTACGGGGAGTTCGAGGCGGTGCGGGGGATCTCGCTGCGGATCCAACGCGGCGAGCTGTTCGCCCTGCTGGGCACCAACGGTGCCGGCAAGACCACCACCATCGAGGTCCTGGAGGGACTGCAACCGGCCACCTCCGGCCGGGTCCGGGTGCTCGGGCTGGATCCGGTGCGGGAGCGGGCCGCGCTGCGCCCCCGGACGGGGGTGATGCTCCAGCACGGCGGGTTCACCGGTGCGCTGACCGTCCGGGAGACGGTGGAGATCTGGCGCTCCCTCACCGTCCGGCCGCAGACCACCGCGGAGGTGCTGGACCTGGTCGACCTCGGCGGCCGGATGAACGTGGCGGTCGAGCAGCTCTCCGGCGGCGAGGGCCGGCGGCTGGAGCTGGCGCTGGCCGTGCTCGGCCGCCCGGAGGTGCTCTTCCTCGACGAGCCCACCACCGGCATGGACCCGGCCTCCCGGCGCCGCACCTGGGACGTCGTCCGCGAGCTCCAGAAGGGTGGGACCACCGTCCTGCTCACCACGCACTACCTGGAGGAGGCGGAGGTCCTCGCCGACCGGGTGGCCATCATGCGGGGCGGGAGCATCGTCGCCACGGGCGCCCCGGAGGACGTCGTACGCACCCTGCCCGCCCGGATCAGCTTCCGGCTGCCGGCGACGGACGCCCTTCCCGACCTGCCGCACGCCGCCCGCATGGTCGACGGCGACCGGGTCACGTACGAGTCCCGCCAGCTCCAGAGCGACCTCACCCGGCTGCTCGAATGGGCCAACGCGGGCGACATCCGACTGGCGTCCCTGTCGGCCCGACCGGCCACCCTGGAGGATGTCTTCCTGGACATCGCCGCCGACCACGACCAGACCGACCAGCACGCGGAACCGGAGGCCGCCCGATGAGCGGGACGATGACGACGCAGAGCCCCACCACCACCGCCACCCCGCGCGACCGGGCGACCAGGCCGCTCTGGCAGATGGCCGCGATGCTCAAGATGGAGCTGCTGGCGCTGCGTCGCAACTGGACGGCCACCGCCATGTCCGTGGTGACCCCGCTGATGATCGCCATCCTGCTCGTCAGCGAGTACGGCGGCCAGACGGTGCCCGGCGTCCGCCGGGTGGTCAGCATCACCACCCTGATCATGGTCTTCCTGGTGCACCACCACCTGACCACCGTGTACGCGTCGCGCCGCCAGGAGCTGGTGCTCAAGCGGCTGCGGGCGGGGCTCGCTTCGGACCGCACCATCCTGCTCGGCACGGCCAGCAGCACCGTGGCGATCTTCCTCGCCCAGTTCGTCGTGCTGGCCGGCTACGCCCTCCTGGTGCTCGACCTGCCGATGCCGAAGAACCCGCTGGTCATGGCGGTGGCGCTGCTGATCGGGTCCGCGATCCTGGCGGCCTTCTCGGCGGCCCTCTCCGCGATCACCCGCAGCTCCGAGGCGGCCATGCTGACCACCCTGCCGAGCCTGGTGATCTTCCTGGCCACGCCGGGTGCGCTGCTGCCGCTCGGCGCGCTGCCGGAGTCGCTGGAACGGATCCTCTGGTTCCTGCCCATGGGGCCGTTCACCGAGATCATGCGCGTCGGCTGGCTCGCCCGCACCGACGAGGGCCAGGCCCTGAGCTTCGCCGGGACGCTTGTCGAGTCGCTGCCCTCCTTCGGGGTGCTGCTGGTCTGGCTGGCGGTGTCGCTGTTCACGGCCGCCCGGTACTTCCGATGGGAGCCCCGGCACGGATGATCGAGGTCATCGCGCCACCTGGCATCGGGAGCGTGAGCATGGAGCGGGCGCAGGTCGAGCGTGATGTCGGCCTGCGCCGCGCCCGTGCCGTCACGTTGAGCACCGTCGGCAGCGGCGTCCTGGGCACGTTGCTGCTGGCCGCCGTCGGACTGTCGCGGGAGGAGGATCCCCGCTGGGCGGCGGCCGGGGCGGTGGGCGTCGTCCTGTTCGTCGCCGCGCAGAGCGGAGCCCTGTACGGGGCGATCACCCCGTGGCTGGCCGAGTCGACGCGGCGCCGCCTGCTCGCCGGGTTCGTCTGCGCCGCCGTGCTCTCCGTACCGCTGGTCGGGCCCGTGGGCGGGCCGGAGTGGGCGACCTGGGGATTCCTGGGGGCGTCCGTGATCGGCTCGGTGTCCCTGCTGCGGCAGTGGTGGGCCGCCGGCCCGGCGGTGCTGCTGTCCGTGGCGACGGCCGCCGGGGTGGCGGCCTGGAACGGGGCCCCGGTCCGCGGCCAGGTCACCATCGTGCTGGTCGCCGGCCTCTCCATGGCCGCGTGGAACGCCCTCCAGCTCTGGCTGTGGGGGCTGCTCGTCGAGGCGCAGCGGGGGCGGGCCGCCCAGGGGCGGCTCGCCGCCACCGAGGAGCGGCTGCGCTTCGCCCGCGACGTGCACGACCTGCTCGGGCACAGCCTCTCGGTCATCGCGCTCAAGGCCGAGCTGGCGTCCCGGCTGGCGGCGACGGACGCCGGGCGCGCCAGCCGGGAGGCCGCCGAGGTGCAGCGGCTGGCCGCATCGGCGCTGGTCGAGCTGCGCGAGGTGGTGCACGGGTACCGTGCGGTGGACCTCGGGGACCAGATCGCCGCGGTGGAGCAGGTGCTGCGTTCCTCCGGCATCCGGTGCGCGGTCGCGCTGCCGCCGGACGACGTACCGTCGGAGATCGCCCGGCAGCTCGTCGCGGTCCTGCGGGAGGCCAGCACCAACGTGTTGCGGCACAGCCGGGCCACCTGGTGCACCATCGAGATCAGCCAGGACGAGGACGAGGTACGGATGACCATGACGAACGACGGCGCCGAGGGGGCGTCGCCGGACCGGCACAGCTTCGGGCTGCGCGGGCTGGCCGAGCGGCTGGCCGAGGCCGGGGGGACCCTGCGCCACCGGATCGACGACGGGGTGTTCCGCCTCGACGTGACGGTACGGACCCGCCCGTGATCAGGGTGCTGCTCGCCGACGACGAGGACCTGATCCGCGCGGCGCTGGCCGCCCTGCTCGGTCTGGAGTCCGACCTGGAGGTGGTGACCGAGGCACCGGACGGGCGGGCCGCCGTGACCGCCGCGCTCGCCCACCGGCCGGACGTCGCCGTGGTGGACCTCCAGATGCCGGCCCTGGACGGGCTGGAGGTGACGGCGGAGCTGGCGCGCGTCCTGCCCGCCTGCAAGGTGGTGATCCTGACCGGGCACGGCCGGCCGCCGCACCTGCAACGCGCGCTGGCGGCCGGGGCCAAGGGGTTCCTGCCCAAGGGCGCGCCGGGCGGGACGCTCGCCGACGTCATCCGCCGCGTGCACGCCGGCGGCCGGTACGTCGACCCGGCGCTGGCCGCCGACGCGCTCACCGCGCCCGAGTGCCCGCTCACGCCGCGCGAGCTGGACGTGCTGCGGCTGGCCGAGTACGACACGCCGGTGGCGGAGGTGGCGCGGCGTACCCACCTGTCGGCGGGCACGGTCCGCAACCACCTCTCCGCGGCGGTCAGCAAGATCGGGGTGGCCAACCGGGCGGAGGCGTTCCGCACCGCCCGGGACAACGGCTGGCTCTGACGGGCCCGCTCAGATGAGCACGCTCCAGGTCACCGGGCCGACCAGGCCGTCGACGACGAGTCCGTTGCGGCTCTGGAAGTTGCGTACCGCGCTGGTGGTGACCGCACCGAAGCCGCCGTCGACGAGGAGGCTCGCCCCCCGGGCGTTGAGCGCGGTCTGCAGGCCGCGCACCACGTCACCGGAGTTGCCCTCCCGCAGGGGCAGCACGAGCGCGGTCCAGGTGATCGGGCCGACCATGCCGTCGGCGTAGAGGCCCCGGCCGCTCTGGAACGACCTGACCGAAGCGGCGCAGCCCGGCCCGTAGACCCCGTCCACCACGACGGAGACGCCGCGCGCCCGCACCAGGTACTGGATCACCCGGGGCACCCAGCCCGAGGCGCCCTGGCCGACGCTCGGGTAGCCGGTGCTGCCCACCGGGGCCGTGGAGCCGAGGGTGATGCCCCGGTTGGCCAGGAAGACCCGGGGGTCCATCGAGGTCAGCCGGGGGTTGTGGATCTCGAAGTGCAGGTGCGGGCCGGTCGAGTTGCCGGTGGTGCCCATCAGACCGATCAACTGGCCGCAGCTGATCTGCTGGCCGTCGCTGACCAGCACCCGGTACAGGTGGCCGTAGTAGGAGAAGTAGCCGTCGGCGTGGTTGATGTGGACGCTGTTGCCGGTGCGACCGGCCAGCGGGCCGCTCGCCGTGTCACCCGGGTACGAGTTGGTCTTGATGTCCCGGACGGTCCCGGCGGCCGTGGCGTAGACCGGGGTGCCCTGGCTGTTGGCCACGTCCCAGCCGGTGTGCGTCGGCCGGCTGGGGGTCTTGTAGCCGGAGGTCAGCGTGCCGCGCGTCGGGTTGCTCCAGCCGGCGACGGCGGCCATCGCCGGGCTGGGCAGGCCGACGACCCCGATCCCCACGCCGACGCCGAGCGCCGTGAGGAGGGTGCGGCGTCGGGCCGGTAGGTGGCTCAGGCCGGCTGTCTCCGGTGCGTCACACATGTTGCCTCCGATGTTCGTCCCGAAGGGGCGGTTGGACGATGGAGACCGGATCGTAAATCTTCTATATCGTCGGGGGCAATGGTGAAACTTTCCTACGATCCGTCACGCACCGTCATTCGCCGGGGTCGTGGGCCCGGGGTGCGCCACGGGCGATCATCGTCAACTTAGGGTTGACGGCCAGAGTGCCGTCAACCTATGGTTGACGCATGACGGAGCCAGTGCAGATGAACAACCCGGTACGCCTGGACGACCTGATCCGGGCGATCAAGAAGGCGCACACCGATGCGCTCGACCAGCTCACCGACGCGGTCATCGCGGCCGACCACCTCGGCGACGTCGCCGACCACCTGATCGGCCACTTCGTCGACCAGGCCCGCCGCTCGGGCGCGTCCTGGACCGACATCGGCCGCAGCATGGGCGTCAGCAAGCAGGCGGCACAGAAGCGCTTCGTGCCGAAGGCCGACGAGACGCCGCTGGACCCGCAGCAGGGCTTCGCCCGGTTCACCCCCCGGGCCCGCAACGTGGTGATGGCCGCGCAGAACGAGGCCCGCGCCACCGGCCAGGCCGAGACCCGCCCCGAGCACCTGGTGCTGGGGCTGCTCAGCGAGCCGGAGGCGCTGGCCGCGAAGGCGATCGTCGCCCAGGGGGTGTCGCTGGAGCGGGTCCGCGAGGCCGCGACGGCCGCGCTGCCGCCCTCGTCCGGCGAGGTGCCCGACCTGATCCCGTACGACGCCCAGGGCAAGAAGGCGCTGGAGCTGACCTTCCGGGAGGCCCTGCGGTTGGGGCACAACTACATCGGCACCGAGCACATCCTGCTCGCGCTCCTGGAGCACGAGAACGGTGCCGGCGCCCTCAGCGGGCTCGGCGTGACCAAGGCCGCGACCGAGGAGTGGGTGGCGGCGGCCCTGCGATCCGTCCAGCTGCGGGACTGACCCGCCTCAGGGCGCGGCGGGGAAGCCGTAGCGGCCGGCGTGCTCGGGGTCCGTCGGGTCCACCTGGCGGATCCCGGCGTCGGCGAGGCGCTTGTTGACCTCGTCGAGCCGCTCGCGCACCAACCGGGCCTCCTCCTCGGTGACCCGGCCCCGGTGCGGCCGGCCGGCGTGCTCGATCGTGCCGTAGTCGACCCGTTCCGCGCCCTTGCGGGCCTTCGGCGGGCGGACCCGCTCGGCCGTCTTCAACAGTTGCGCCATCGGCACGTCGGTCGCCATCGCGTCGAACTCGCTCGCGGTGAGCACCACCCGGCGCGGCTCGCCGTCGCCGTGCCGGTCGTGGATCTCGACCACCGCGACGTCCAGCGCGGCGTCGTCGATGCCCTCCACCTCGACCGGGGTGGCGTCCAGCCGCACGGGCCCCGCGACCAGGTCAGGGTGTTCCAGGACGACGACGCGGACCACCTCGTCGTCGGGCTGGATGACCGTGCCGCTGAAGTCGGAGACGTGGATCGTCTTCTTGCCCATGCGCGGAGCTTCTCCTGTCGTAGGCCGGGATGCCGGACCAGAAGAAATTACCCGACAGGTGTGCGAAAGCCGCCGGTGGACCGTCCGGGTGTGTCGCGCAGCCGCCCCCGCCGCGCGGGACGGTCAGCGGGTGTTCAGTCCGCCGGGCGAGGCGGCGCCGGCCGGCTGCTTGTCCACCTCGCTCCACGGCAGCGCCTCCGCCCCGGCGCGGTGACCCCGGTACGCCGACTGGGCCGGGAACCGCCCGGCGGCCTCGCTGGCCCGCCAGAGTCGCTCGGGGGCCTGGTGGTACCGGTCGTTCGGCTGATTCGGCATGACCATACCGTCCCAAACAAAGTTGTCCATGTATGAAAATGAATATGACGGACGGTCGATGCGTCTGGTTCCCGTGATCGGCCGCCGTCTCACGAATGCACGGTCATCGGCGTACCGGTACGTCTACCCGCCCGCCGCGCCGCCCAACCCTCGACGCCGGCCCGTGTGCCACGGCGCCGGGCCCGCCGGGCCACGGGAGGCCGGGCGGCCCGCCCCGTGACGGGTTCCGTGACGCGGTGCCGCCGCGCCCGCGTACGGTGATCGTCGGCGATGCGGCCCGGACGCCGAATGACCACCGACGGCCGCAAGGAGGTGGACGGCGATGCTCGACCGGCGGCTGCACCTGCACCTGGCGAGCTGGCTCGGCCAGTGGCCGGCGGGGCCCGGGCTGCACGTGGTCGGCTCGCACCGACGGGCCCGACCGGCCTGGGACGGCCGGCTCCGGCCCGCCGTCGCGGTGACCGCCGGCGCGAGCACCGTGCTCTCCGTGGCTCCCGACCGGGTCGCGGCGGTCCGCGAGCTGGCCCGGCTGCCGGGCGGGCCGCCGCTTCCGGCGCTGCCCGCCGCAGTCGGACGACCCGGCTGGGCGGTGCACGACGACGTGTTCCGGTGGAGCGTGACGCCGGCCCCGCTGCCGGACGTGGGGGAGTGGACACCCCCGGGCGCTGCCGGGCTGCCGTCCTGGCTGCGCCTGTTCGACCGGCCGGTGCTGGTGGTGCGCGACGCCCGGGGGCGCTACCTGGCGGGCGTCGGGATCAAGCGGCACGACGCGTACGGCCACGAGCTTGCCGTCGGCACCGTGCCGGCGGCCCGGGGGCGGGGGCTGGCCCGGCGGCTGGTCGCCCAGGCGGCGCGCCGGGTGCTCGACGAGGGGGCCGTCCCGACGTACCTGCACGATCCCGCCAACACCGCCTCCGCCCGGGTGGCGACCGCCGCCGGTTTCCCCGACCGGGGCTGGCGCTCGTTCGTCGTCTACCCGCCCTGACCGCGCCCGGCCCCACCCTGACCGCGTGCCCCCTCGCGGTGGGCGCGGACCGTGGATCCCGGGCCGGATCCACGGTCCGCAGTCTCCCCCAGGGTCCCGCAGGTGACGTGCGCACCGATCACGCTACGTAACTGTGGGGGTGAAGGCAAGATGCCGAAGGTGCGATCCGGGTGTCGAATAGCGGACTTGACCTGCTGCTACTCGGGGGATGGCGTCGGGAGGGGTCAGTGACGCAGCGTGCGAATGAGGTCGAGTACCTGCCGGGTAACCGGGCGCAGCACGCGCAACCGGGACAGCCCCACCAGCCGGTCGACCAACGGCACCGCCCCGTCGATGAGCTGCCGGGTGCGGGTCTGGCCGGGCGAGCGGTCGTAGACCCAGTAGAGGACCACCCCCATGTACGCCAACCAGAGCAGCTCCGGCAGGTGCGGGCGCAACTCCGGGTCGACCCGGGCGGTGGAGCCCTCCAGCGCCTCGGCGAAGAGACCGATCGCCGCCTCGCGCGGGCCGGACGACTCCGCCGAGAAGGGGCTCAGCGGGGAGGTCGGCTCCGCCGCCGTCTTGAAGAAGCTGGCGGCGAAGGAGTGCGACGGGGTGAGCACGTCGATCCCGGCGTGCATCACCCCGGCCAGCCGGGCGGCGAGGTCGGGTTCCCGGGCGAGCACCGGCCCGGCCGCCGCCCGGTGCTCCACCTGGGAACGGGCGTAGAACTCCTGGATGAGGTGTTCCTTGGAGCCGAAGTAGTAGTAGGCGTTGCCCACCGCCACCCCGGCCTCCTGGGCGATGGCGCGCATGGTGGTCCGGGCGTAGCCGCGCTCGCGGAACAGCCGCATCGCGGTGTCCAGGATGAGCTGCCGGGTCTGCTCGCCGCGCGAGGTCGCCGGCTCACCCGCAGCGGTCGTCGGCGCAGTCTGCTCGGTCATCGGGGTCACCGTATCCCGCCAGGTCGTCGCCCGGCTCCGCCCACGGGTCGCGAACGCGTTCGCGGACCGAGGAGGCGGCGGCGACCACCCGCCGGGCCAGGGGGAGCAGGTGCGGTCGGGCCAGCCGCTCGGCGGCGCCCCGGTGGTCGGCCAGGGCCCAGAGGCAGGCGAACCAGGCGCCGTCCCCCGCGTACACCTCGCCGGTGTCCGCGACCACGGTCAGGTCGCGCAGCGTGGCGTCGTGGTCCAGGCCGGGGAAGCGCCGCCGGGCCTCGGCCGAGCCGGCCGGCACGAACTCCAGGGGTACGAGCTGGGCGCGGGACGCCAGCCAGCGCCGGGCGGACCGGCACAGTGGGCAGTGCGCGTCGTAGAGGACGGTGAACCCCCGGACGCCACCGCCCCCGTGCGCGGTGGCGTCCGGGAGTCCGCCCGACCCGAGGGGCCCGGCGGTCATCGGACGGGCGGGCTGCCGGCCGGCCCGGTCTCCGCCCCCGGGCCGGCGGGGTGCGGGCCGGTAGGGCGCGGGCCGGCAGGCTGGGCGCTGGGGGGCTGGGCGCTGGCGGGCTGAGCGCCGGCCGGGTGCGCGCCAACCGGGTGCGGGCCAGCGGGGTGCGGGCCGGCAGGGTGCGGACCGGCCGGGTACGGGCCAGCCGGGTGCGGGCCGCGGGGTGCGGGCGGCATCGGCAGCCGGCCGACCGGGGCGAGCGGCGGATGGGTGGCGAACTGGCGCAGCCGGCCACGGCGGTACCGGCCGAGCGCGAAGACGTTGAAGAAGTGCAGCGCGCCGAGCACCAGCAGCACCAGGCCGATCTTGAGGGACAGCTCCTCCATGGCCTGGGCGGTGGAACCGACCGGGTCGGGGTGCTTCATGGCCACCGTGACGTAGCCGAGGTTGAGCAGGTAGAAGCCGACGACGAGCAGGCTGTTGACGGCCTTCGCCAGCCGTTCGTCGGCGAAGACCTCCTCCAGGAAGACCAGCCCGTTGCGCGACAGCGCCCGGGCCACCCAGACGGTCAGCCCGATGCTGATCGCCAGGTAGACCAGGTACATCCAGACCTTCGTGTCCATCGCCGACGCCTCTCTTGAACGTGTTCAAATGTTGTCGCCTCAGCGTAGGCGACTTCTTGAACACGTTCAAGTCGTCGCTCGCGACCGTCGGCGTGGTCCGGTCGGGCGGGGGTCGGTATGGTCGAGTCGCGCCGGAGCCGGCGCGACCTTCGACGGTGAGGCAGCCATGGACCGGGGTGAGCGGAACGCGGAGCCGGGCCAGGTGGTCCTGCGCCCGGCGGGTGAGATCGACATGGCCACCGCCGGCGAGTTCGAGGCGACGCTCACCGAGGCGCTGCGCCGACCCGGCGTCCGGGAGGTCGTCGTCGACCTCGCCGACCTGCGGTTCCTTGACTCCAGCGGCGTACGCGTCCTGGTGCACGGCGTCTCCGTGGGCCGCGAGCGCGACGTGACGATGCGGGTGACCGGCCCGCAGCCGGGCGTGGCGCGGGTCCTTCGGATCACCGGGGTCGGCACCCTGCTCGGGCTCGCCGACGCCGACGCCGACCAACCCGTCGCGCGGGGATGGCGCGGGCTGGCCTGACTCAGGGCTCCGAGTTCGCCGCCGCGGCGGCGGACCACTCGACCAGTAGCAGGGTCGCGTCGTCCTGGTGCGTCCCGCCCTGGTGTTCCGTCACCGCGTGACTGAGGCGGCGCAGCGTCTCCGCCGCCGGCCGCCCGGAACCGATGTGCCGCTCGGCGAGGTCCGCCAGGCGGGAGAGCCCGAACATCTCGCCCGCCGCGTCGCGCGCCTCGGTCACCCCGTCGGTGTGCAGCAGCAGCCGGTCACCGGGCTCCAAGCGGGTCCGCGCCACCTCGACGCGGCCGTCGGGCAGGCCGAGCGGGAGCCGGCGGCCCCCGGCCAGCTTCTGCACGGCCCGTCCCCGGCGCAGCAGCACCGGCGGCGGGTGCCCCGCGTTGACGTACCGCAGCGTTCCGGAGCCGGTGTCGAACTCGGCGAGCACGGCGGTGACGAACCGCGCGTCGTTCCACTGGCCGGCGATCGCGGCGTCCACCGCCCGGACAAGGCCGGGCAGGTCCGAGCCGGTACGCCGGGCCGCCCGCAGCGCCGCCAGCGCCACCGAGGTGGTGAGCACCGCCGGCAGGCCGTGCCCGACCCCGTCGAGGATCGCCAGCGTCAGGGTCCCGCCGTGCACCGCGTAGTCGAAGGCGTCGCCGCCGACCTCGTAGCAGGGCTCGAGCAGGGCACTGACCACCGCCTCCGAGGTGGCGAAGGTCAGCGGCGGCAGCAGGTTCCAGAGCAGCTCGGCGGAGACCCCCATCGGCCGGCTGCGCCGCACCCGGTGCAGGGCGTCCCCGTAGTCCCGTTTGCTGGTGACCAGGTGGCCGACGAGCCCGGAGACGAGCCGGCAGCCGTCCCGCAGCGCCCCGTCGGCGAGGTCGGCGTCGGCCGGCGGGAACACCTCCAGCAGTCCCAGCCGGTCGGTGCCGTTGACGATCGGCACCCACAGCCGGGGCGGTGGCCCCTGCCCCGCGTGCACCTCGACCTGGGTGAAGGCGCGACCCGCGAGGCTGGTGTCGATCGGCAGCACCTCCGGCGCCGCCCGCCTCGTCCCCGGCAGCGGGCGCAGGCCGTGCTGCTCGGCGTCGACCAGGTACACGGTCGCCGTCACGCCCAACGGCCGCAGCGCGGCGTCGACCGTGGCCGCGAGCTCGTCCGGCGGCAGCCGGTGGGACCGGGACACGAGGTCGGCCAGGGCCCGGTGCCATGGGTCGGTGGCGGTCATGCTGTCGCATACCCCGGGCGGGCCCGGTCGAAGCCGGCCGGGCCCGCCCGGGAGCGACCGCCACCTGCCGGCGCGTACCTCCGGTGTCGGCGTCAGCCGGCCAGGCCGAGCACCTCGGCGGCCGCGCGGCCGCAGGCGTGGCTCGCGCCGTACGTGGTGACGAACGCCCGTACGCCGGCCGGACGCCACCGGGAGGGCCAGCCCATCTCGACCACGGTCACCGGGTGCTCGGCGGCCAGCGCGGTCACCAGGTCCGCGCCGCCCGGCAGCCGGTGCAGGTGGCGGCCGACCAGCACGATCGGCCGGTCCCCGGCGAGCTGGCGCAGGGCGGCCGGCCCGGTCTCGGTGGCGACGACCCGCAGCTCCTCCGTGCCGTCCAGGTGCGGGCCGAGGCCCCACGGCACCCGCCCCTCGGCGATGGTCGACGCGGCGTGCAGCTGGACGACCAGCGGGCGGTCCAGGCCGGTCAGCTCCCCCTCCACCCGCACGGCGCGCCGCGCCGCGGCGTACCCGAGTCCGTCGGGGGCGGCGGGCGTCGCGCCGGCGGTCCGGGTCCAGGCGGCGAGCGCGGCGGCGCGGCCGGCCGCCTCCTCCACCCGCGAGCGGTCCAGGCGGCCGTCGCCGAGCGCGCCGACGATCTCCGCCACCACCCGCTCGACCAGCTCGGCGTCGACCTGGGCGCCGATGCACAGCAGGTCGGCGCCGGCGGCCAGGGCCCGGACGGCGGCCGGACCGACCCCGCCGGCGGCCACCGCGGCGCCCTTCATCTCCAGCGCGTCGGTGATGACCGTGCCGGTGAAGCCGTACTCGCCGCGCAGCAGGTCGACCAGGACCGCCCGGCTGAACGTGGCGGGGCCGTCACCGGTCAGCGCCGGCACCCGGATGTGCGCGGTCATCACGGCCCGCGCGCCGGCCTCGACGACAGCGGCGAACGGCGGCAGGTCGCGCCGGCGCAGCACGTCGAGCGGCACGTCCACGGTGGGCAGCTCGTGGTGGGAGTCGGCGACCGTGGCGCCGTGGCCGGGGAAGTGCTTGGCGCAGGCGGCGACCCCGGCGGCCTGGAGGCCGGTGACGGCGGCGGCGGAGTGCGCGGCGACCCGGGCCGGGTCGGCGCCGAACGAGCGGGTGCCGATCACCGGGTTCTCGTCGGCGGTGTTCACGTCCACGGTCGGCGCGAGGTTGACGGTGACGCCGAGGGCGGCCAGCTCCGCGCCGATGGCCTCGTAGACGCGGCGGGTCAGCGCCACCTCGTCGATCGCGCCGAGCGCCGCGTTGCCCGGGTACGGGCTGCCGGTGGCGTGCGCCAGCCGGGTGACGTCGCCGCCCTCCTCGTCGATCGCGATCAGCACGTCCGGCCGGCCGGCCCGCAGGGCGGCGGTGCTCGCCGCCACCTGCCCAAGGTCGTGGACGTTGGTGCCGAACAGGGTGTGCCCCGCGAGCCCCTCGGCGACCAGGTCGACCGCCCAGCCCGGGGGAACCGGCCCCGGGTACGCGGCGAGCAGCGTGCCGAGCGCGAGCCGGCGCAGTCCTGGATCCAGCCCCACGTGATCTTCCCCTTTCATCCCCGCGGCACGGAAGTCGTACCGGCGGGGGTCGGTGACGTACCGGGTCGGCCGACCACCCCGCTCCCGGGCGGCCGATACGCTGTCGGCTACCCGCTCGCAGGTCGGTTTACAGTTAGCAAGGTTTACCAAAACTAGAGGACGTGGCATGAGTGCGACCCGGCTGCCCGGCACCCCCCGCCTGTTGCGGGCGCTGAACGACCGCGCGGCGTTGGAGCTGCTGCTGGAGCGGGGGCCGCTGACCCGGGCCCGGCTCGGCGAGCTGACCGGGCTGTCCAAGGTCACCGCCTCGCAGCTCGTCGAGCGGCTGGAGGAGCGGGGCCTCGTCACGCGCGTCGGCGAGCAGGCCGGCGGGCGGGGGCCCAACGCCCAGCTCTACGCCGTGCGGCCCGGCAGCGCGCACGTGGTCGGGGTGGACGTGGGCGCCGACCGGGTGGTCGCCGCCTGCGCGGACATCACCGGGGCGGTGATCGGCCGCGTCGAGCAGTCGGTCCGCGACACCGACGACCCCGTCGGGGTGGTGCACAACGCGGTCGTCCAGGCCGCGAGCAGCGCCGGGGCGCAGCTGTCGAGCGTACGGCGGATCGTGCTGGGCACCCCCGGCCTCGTCGACCCGGGCACGGGCGACATCACGTTCGCCTTCAACCTGCCCCGCTGGCACACCGGTCTGCTCGCCGCGCTCCGGGACGACCTGCACACCCCGGTGGTCTTCGAGAACGACGTGAACCTGGCCGCCGTCGCCGAGGCGCAGTCGGGCGCGGCCCAGGGGCTGACGGACTTCGTGCTGGTCTGGGTCGGCGCCGGCGTCGGCCTGGCGATCGTGCTGGGCGGCCGGCTGCACCACGGCAGCAGCGGCGCCGCCGGCGAGATCGGCTACCTGCCGGTGCCCGGCGCGCCCATCCCGCGCGACGTGTCCCGTCGGGCGAAGCCGGCGTTCCAGCAGCTGATCGGCGCGGACGCGGTCCGCGACCTGGCCCGCGCGCACGGCTACCCGGACGACAGCGGCGCGGTCGCGGTACGGGCGGCGGTGGCCGACGGCACGGCGGGCGGCCCGATGCTCGACGAGGTGGCCCGCCGGCTGGCGCTGGGCGTGGCCAGCACCTGCGTCGTGCTGGACCCGCCGCTGGTGGTGCTCGCCGGCGAGGTCGGCCAGGCCGGCGGGGCGGCGCTGGCCGAGCGGGTGCAGCACGAGGTCGCGGCGATCACGCTGGTCCGCCCCCGGGTCGTGCCGACGGGGCTGACCGAGGAGCCGATCCTGCGGGGTGCGCTGCGTACCGCGCTGGACGCCGTCCGCGACGAGGTCTTCGGCTCGACCGTCGGCTGACCGGGGTCGGCCCGCGGTCGGCGCGGGCCGCGCGCCGGACCCCGCCGACCAGGGTCGGCGGGGTCGGCGGCGGCCCGGCGTCATGTGAAGGAATATTTCATCGCAGGCCGGGGTGCTGCAAGGTCCTGCCGCGCCCGCCGGCGGCGGGCGGGCGTCACATCAGGTCGCGGCGGCGGAACGCCACGAAGGCGGCGGCGACCAGCGCGCCGGCCAGCCCGAGCAGCAACACCAGCGCCGGCTGCCAGGTCACCACGTAGAGGCCGTCGCAGGAATTGGAGATCCCGTTGTCGCACGCCCGGTAGTCCCAGAACTCGACCCGGCCGTTGAGCAGGGCGGCGGCGTAGCTGGAGAGCATGTACCGGTCCACCTTGACGACCTCCAGGATCTCCATCACCAGCCGGGCGCCCAGCTCCCACACCACCAGGTAGCCGGCGATCGCGCCGAGCGCCGCCGAGGTGTGCCGGCCCAGGGTGGCGACGGCGAACCCGACCACGGTGAGCAGCAGCACCAGCAGCATGCCGCGCCCCCAGTTCGCGCCCAGCGAGCCCCAGAACTCCCCGTCGAGCCGCCCCGGCCGCCCGGCGACCTGCGCGATCAGCCAGAACGTCCCGAGGTACGCCGCCGAGGCCAGCACGGACAGCAGCGCCGTCCCGCCGAGCAGGGTGCCCAGCTTGGTGCCGAGCACGGTCATCCGCCGGGGACGCCAGAGCAGCAGGTTGACCACGCCACCGGAGTTCAGGTCGGCGCCGATGTAGGAGGCGCCGACCAGGAAGCCGAAGAGCGCGAGGAAGGCGATGAGGAAGTAGAGCAGCGGCTTGGCCTCCTCGGCGAAGGTGAACACCCCGGCGAGGTAGTCGGACGCCACGGGCGCCCGCTCCATCAGGGCCGGGTCGACCTCGCTGCAGTTGTCGGGGACGTACTCCTGCACGTCGTCCGCCTGCACGACGCCGCGCTGCCGGTCCAGGCAGAGCTGGTGGGTGCGCTCCAGCTCGCTGCGCGCCGCGGCGGCGGCCTGCTGGGCGTCGAAGACCTCCTGAGCCGTGGGCCGGTGGGAACTCGCCAGGGTGGTAGCCGCCGTGACGCCGAACGCGAGCACCAGCAGGACGAGCATGAGCTGCACGAAGCGCCGGGCGCCGAGACGCTCCAGCTCGGCACGGACCAGGTTCACGCGTCCACTCCCCGCTCGTCGAGGTCGATCACCGGTTCGGAGGCCCTGCCGTCGGGCAGCACCGAGTCGTCCACCTGCCGGGGCAGCGTCGGGTGCGTCGCCGTGCCGGTCAGTTCGAGGAAGGCGCTCTCCAGGTCGGGCCGCAGCGGGGTCAGCTCGCGCACCCAGAGGCCCGCCTCACCGAGGGTGCGGCTGACCTCGGTGGCGTCGTCCACGCCGCCCACCACCAGGTGGTCGTCGTAGCCGGTCGCCGCCAGCCCGGCCGCCGTCAGCAGCTCCACGGCCCGCTGCGGATCGTCCACCCGCACCAGCAACTCGTGCCGGTCGAAGCCGGCCAGCACCTCGTCGACGCGCCCGGCTGCCACCCGCCGGCCCCGCGAGATGATCGTCACGTGGTCGCAGATCAGCTGGATCTCGGCCAGGATGTGGCTGGAGACCAGCACGGTCACACCCGCCTCCGCCAGCGAGCGCATCAGGTCCCGCATCTCCCGGATGCCGGCCGGGTCCAGGCCGTTCGCCGGCTCGTCCAGGATCAGCAGCTCCGGGTCCTTGAGCAGGGCGGAGGCCACCGCCAGCCGCTGCTTCATGCCCAGCGAGTAGCCCTTGACCCGCTCGTCGCCCCGGTCCCGCAGGCCCACCTGCTCCAGCACCTCGTCGACCCGGGCGACCGGCACGCCGCCGGCCCGGGCGAGCAGGCGCAGGGTGCGGTGGCCGGTGAAGTTGCCGAAGAACTGCGGGCTCTCCACGATCGCGCCGACCCGCCCGGCCACCAGGGGCAGCCCGTCCGGCGAGGGGACGCCCAGCACCGTCATCCGACCCGCGTCGGCCCGAACCAACCCGAGCAGGGCGCGCAGCGTGGTGGTCTTGCCCGACCCGTTGGGGCCGAGGAAACCGTGGATCTGGCCGGCCTCCACCAGCAGGTCGAAGCCGTCGACCGCCACCCGGCGGCCCTGCCGCACGCTGTGGAAGGTCTTACGCAGCCCCTCGATCTCGATGACCGCGCTCATCCGCGCGGCTCCCTGCTCCGACCGGGCATGGACCGTCCTCCGGTTGTGGTGACCAACGACACGGCGCCCCACCCTATGGCCGGGGCGCCGCCCGTGGGGGGCGCCCCGCGTTGCGTGGTTGGATGGTCGGGTGACTGGGGACGAGGATCTGGTGGTCAGCCTCGACGGCGTCGGCGTACGCCGGGCTGGCACGGCACTGCTGCACGACGTCGACTGGCGGGTCGAGCTGGACGAGCGCTGGGTGGTGCTCGGGCCGAACGGCGCGGGAAAGACGACCCTGCTCAACCTCGCCGCCGGGCGGCTGCACCCGACCACCGGCACCGCCCACGTGCTCGGCGAGCGGATCGGCCGCACCGACGTCAACGAGCTGCGGACCCGCATCGGGCTCTCCACCGCCGCCCTCGCCGAGCGGGTGCCCGCCGACGAGCGGGTCAGCGACGTCGTCGTCACGGCCGCCTGGTCGGTGCTCGGTCGCTGGCGGGAGAGCTACGACAGCAGCGACGAGGCCCGGGCCCGCGCCCTGCTGGGTCAGCTCGGCATCGGCGGCCTCGCCGAACGCGCCTACGGCACCCTCTCCGAGGGGGAACGCAAGCGGGTGCAGATCGCCCGCGCGCTGATGACGGACCCGGAGCTGCTGCTGCTCGACGAGCCCGCCGCCGGGCTCGACCTGGGCGGGCGCGAGGACCTGGTCGCCCGGCTGGCCGAGCTGGCGTACGACCCGGACGCCCCGGCGCTGGTGCTGGTGACCCACCACGTGGAGGAGATCCCGCCCGGCTTCACCCACGCGCTGCTGCTGCGCGAGGGCGGCGTGGTGGCGCAGGGGCTCCTCGACGACACGCTGACCGGGGACAACCTCTCCAAGACCTTCGGGCTGCCGCTGGTGGTCGAGCGCTCCGGCGACCGGTTCACCGCCCGCGCCGCCTGATGCGGCAGACCCGGGTCGTCGTGGTGGGCAGCGCCAACATGGACCTGGTGGGCACCGCCCCCGCCCTGCCCCGGCCGGGGGAGACCCTGCTCGGCACCGACTTCGTCATGGTGCCCGGCGGCAAGGGCGCCAACCAGGCCGTCGCCGCCGCCCGGGCCGGCGCCTCCTGCGCGTTCCTCGGGGCGATCGGCTCCGACTCGTTCGGCGTCACCCTGCGGGCGCGGATCACCGCCGCCGGGGTCGACACCGGGCAGCTCCGCACGACGTACGGCACGTCGGGCGTGGCGCTGGTGATGGTCAACGCCGAGGGCGAGAACGCGATCCTGGTCAGCCCGGGCGCCAACGCCTCGATGACCGGCCTGACCGAGCCCGAGCTGACCGCCGTACGCGGGGCGGACGTGCTGCTCGCGCAGCTGGAGATCCCGGTCGCGACGGTGACCGAGGCGGCCGTCGTCGCCCGGGCGGCCGGCACCCGGGTGGTGCTCAACGCCGCCCCGGCCGTGCCGGTGCCGCCGGAGCTGCTGGCGGCGACCGACCTGCTGGTGGTCAACGAGACGGAGGCGCAGGCGCTCACCGGGCGCGGCCGGGACGAGCCTTCGGCCCTGCTCGACCTGGCGCCCCGGGCGGTGCTCACCCTCGGCGCGGAGGGCGCCTGGTACGGGGACCGGGACGGCACCGCCGTGCACGTGCCGGCGGTCAAGGTCGACGTGGTGGACTCCACGGCCGCCGGGGACGCCTTCACCGCCGCGCTCGCCGTGGCCTGGGGCGAGGGCCGGGACGTGGTCGACGCCGTGCGCTGGGCGGCGGCGGCCGGGGCGGCCTGCGCCCGCCGGCTCGGCGCCTCCGTGGCGCTGCCCACCCGGACCGAGATCGACGAGCTGTACGTCCCCGCCTGATCCGGCCGACCCGCCACCCGGGGGAGTCCGTCCGACAGGACGATCGCGACGGTGCGCGGCGGTCACGCCTCGGCGTCGTCGGTGAGCTTCTCGCCCCGGCGGCGGAGCATGCCCAGGCCGGGGATGCCGGCGACGGCGAGCTTCAGGTCCCGGGTGACGTCGAGCAGGTCGTGCAGGTCCGGGCCGACCCGGTCCAGGGTGGCGAGGATCGGCAGGATGTCCGCGGTCAGGTGCTGCTTGAGCTTCGGCAGCTCGTCGACGAGCCGGATCGCGGCGTTCACCTCCTCGTGGCTGAGCTGCTCGACGAAGCGGTTCGCCATCGGGGCGCCCCGGCGCAGCGCCGGCTCGTACGCCGTCAGCAGCTCGGCGGCGGTCGCCGCCGCCTCCGCCGCGGTGCCCACGGTGCCGGCGGCCCGTACGGCCACCGCGTCGGCCTCGGCGACCACCGCGCCGGCCGTGCGGGACACCTTCTCCGCCTCGCCGACCACGACGGCCGCGGCGGCGGCCACCCCGGTGGCCGTCTCGATCGCGGTGGTCGCGGCGGCGCTGATGACGGCCACCTCCCGTACCGCGCCCTCGGCGTCGGTGAGCACCCGGTCGGTGCGGTCGAGGGTCTGGTCGATCCGGTCCACCACGCCGTCGATGCGGTCGACCACGCCGTCGACCCGCTTCAGCAGGGCCTCCACCGAGTCCAGCACGGCGAACGCGCGGGCCGGCACGGCGGCGAACGAGGCCGCCGAGCCGAGGGCCTGGTCGAGGGCGGAACGGGTCAGACCGACGACCGCGGCGGGCCGGGGGAGGGGAATCACCATGGCACCAAGTGTGCGTCGCCCGCGCCCGCGCCGCCGGACAGGGCGGCGGGAGCGGCGTCAGGAGTCGGTGTACTGCTCGACCGCGCGCTGCACCGCCCGGTAGATCTGCCCGAACCGCAGGGCGTCCGGGGTGCGCAGCAGCAGCACCTCCCGGCCGTGGTGCTGGACCCAGAGCTCGTGCACCTTGCTGCCCCGCTCGTAGGAGCGGTCGAGCCAGCCGAGCGGGATCTCCAGGAAGGGGGTCAGGGCCAGCGCGCCGACCACGCACGCGGCGAGAATGATCAGCGCCAGCTGCCACTCGCCCCGGTCCTGCGCCGACCAGGCCAGCGAGAGCACGCAGACCACCGCGACCAGGGGCGGCAGCGAGAGAAGCAGGACCAGGACGCCGCGCCCCAGCACCCGCCCCCGTACCGCCAGCGTCTTCGGTCCCTGCGCATGCCAGACGTACGTCACGTCGGCGATCGCCACGGCGTGGCCCCCGGCCCGGATCGACTCCGACGTCACCTGCACCGCGTCGTCCCGGTAATAGATGGTCATCACTAAGCCTAACCACTGCCGTGCGGGTCGCGCCGCTCGCGCCGCCCGCTCCGGCGGAGGTGGCGCCGGGCGGGGCGCTGCCGGGCCGGGCGGAGGTGTTGTCGCGTGGAGGTTGTGGCCGGGCGGAGATGGTGTCGCGTCGGCCCTATCGAGCTGAATCGGCTATGACATCGCCCTGTGGGTCGCTGGCGCGCGTCGGGAGGCCGGACCGGCTGAGTCGTTCACGTCATCAGCTCGAAAGGGCGCGCGAGGCGTGCCGCTGCTGCCGTGCGACGGGTGCGCCTCGATCCGCCTCCGGACCTGGTGCCCCACCGCAACGCATTGGAGCACCACCCCAACGGCGTCGAAGCGGCGTCGAAGCGGCGTTGGAGCGCCACCGCAACGGTGTGGGAGTGACCCGGGAGGCCACGGAGCCCGCCCGGGCGGCTGTCGAGCTGCCCCGTTCATGGGACCGCTCGGGGCGTGCGAGCCAGGGGTCGACCGGCGTGCCTGCCCCATCGGGCGGGGCAGCTCGACAGTGCGGGCGGTAGGCCACCGGGCCCGACGAGGGGCCTTGAGGCCCGCCTTGCCAGCGCGTCTTCCGGGGCGGCGCGGGCGGTTCGGGCGGCACCGGCCGTTCGGGCGGCCGGGGCGGTGCCGGGCGGTCCCGGGCGGTGCCGGGCGGTGCCGGGCGGTTCGGGTCGGTACCGTGACCGGTCATGACGGAGCAGGAGCGCAACGTCGAGGTGGTCCGCCGCTACCTGCGGACCTTCGTCACCAGGGACCTGGCGGAGTTGCGCGCGGTGGTCGACGAGGACGTGCTGATCTACGGCTCCGGCACGCCGGTCCGGGGGCGGCACTTCGTCGAGGGGGCCGTCACCTCGCCGGGGCTGACGGTGCTCGACCAGGAGATCGTCGAGAGCTTCGCGGCCGGCGACCGCGTGGTGGTGTCGCTGGCGCAGACCTACCGGCGGGACGCGACCGGCGCGACGGCGGTGCAGAGCGCCTGCAAGATGTACCGGCTGGCCGGTGGCCGGATCGTGCAGTTCTGGGGCGAGCAGGACCTGTTCGGACTGCTGCGCGGCCTGGGCATGCTGCCGGACGAGCCGATCAGGTTCTAGCGGCGGCGGGGCGACACGGGCTGGCCCGCCTCGATGGCCCGCTGCACCGCCCGGTAGATCTGGCCGAAGCGCAGCGCGTCGCCGGTGCACAGCAGGCGCACCGGCTGGCCGCGCCAGCGGGCCCAGATCTCCAGCTGCCGGCTGCCCCGGGCGTACGAGCGGTCGAGGTGCTCGAAGAGGAAGTCGGCGACCGGGCCGACCGCGAGCCCGATCAGCACCGAGGCGCCGACGATGGCGATGGTGACGGTGAGGGAGCGGTCCAGCCAGAGCGCCAGCGCGATGCCGAGGGCGGCGGCGACCAGGGGGCCGGCGAGCGCCGCGCCGATCGCGCCGCGCCCGACGAGCACCCGCCAGGACCGGCTGCCGCGCTGGTGCCAGACCATGCTGATGTCGGCCAGCCGGAAGGTCCGGCCGTCCACCCGGACGGCCGTCGAGGTGACCTGCACGGATCTGTCGTCGTAGTACGTGATCATGGCGGTACTCCCGGTGGCGGGCCTGAGACCACACTACTTACCCCAACGATCCGGGCCGTAAGGTTGGCACGCGACTTCGACGAGGAAGTGAGGGCCAGCGTGGGCGAGTTCGTGCGGTTGGAGACCAGGGACGGCATCGGCACCATCCGGCTGGAGCGGCCGCCGATGAACGCCCTCAACACCCAGGTGCAGGAGGAGTTGCGCGCCGCCGCTGCGGCGGCCACCACCGACCCGGGCGTCCGCGCCGTCATCGTGTACGGCGGGGAGAAGGTCTTCGCGGCCGGCGCGGACATCAAGGAGATGGCCGACATGTCCTACGTGGACATGGCGGACCGGGCGGCCGACCTGTCCAGCGCGCTCGGCGCGATCTCCCGGATCCCCAAGCCGGTCGTCGCCGCGATCACCGGCTACGCCCTCGGCGGCGGCTGCGAGCTGGCGCTGGCCTGCGACTGGCGGGTGGTGGCCGAGGACGCCAAGCTCGGCCAGCCGGAGATCAAGCTCGGCATCATCCCCGGCGCGGGCGGCACCCAGCGGCTGGCCCGTCTGGTCGGCCCGGCCCGTGCCAAGGACCTGATCATGTCCGGCCGGATGGTCGACGCCCAGGAGGCCCTGCGGATCGGCCTGGCCGACCGGGTCGCCCCGGCGGCCGAGGTCTACGACACCGCGGTCGAGCTGGTCCGCCCGTACCTCACCGGTCCGGTGCAGGCCCTGCGCGCCGCCAAGCTCGCCGTCGACGCCGGTCTGGACATGGACCTGAACTCCGGCCTGGCCTGGGAGAGCCAGCTCTTCGCGGCGCTGTTCGCCACCGACGACCGGCGCGAGGGCATGGCGGCGTTCGTGGCGAAGCGCAAGCCGGACTTCACCGGTCGTTGATCGGCCCGGGCCGGCGGGGTTTCCCGCCGGCCCAGGCATCGAGTCGAGAACTGTTCACATTCCGCCTACCGGTGAGTAGCGTGTGACTCCGGCCATGCGGACGAAGGGGAGAGCGGCGATGACGGAGCGGATCGAAGGTCACGGCGGGGAGCTCGCACTCGCGGCGCTGCGTGCGTACGGGGTGCGGGAGATGTTCACCCTCTCCGGCGGGCACGTCTTTCCGCTCTACGACGCCGCGCACAAGACCGGCTTCCCCCTCTACGACGTACGGCACGAGCAGTCGGCGGTCTTCGCCGCCGAGGCGGTGGCGAAGCTCCAGCGTCGACCCGGCCTCGCCGTGCTCACCGCCGGCCCCGGCGTCACCAACGGCATCTCCGGGCTGACGAGCGCATACTTCAACGCCTCCCCGGTGCTGGTGCTGGGCGGCCGGGCCCCGCAGTTCCGCTGGGGCTCGGGCAGCCTCCAGGAGATGGACCACCTGCCGCTGGTCGCCCCCGTCACCAAGCACGCCGAGACGGTGTTCAGCCCCGACGACATCCCGCGCGCGGTGACCGCGGCGCTGACCGCGGCGCTCACCCCGCACCGGGGCCCGGTCTTCCTCGACTTCCCCCTGGAGGCGGTCTTCTCGGTCTCCGACGCCGAGCTGCCCGCGCTGCCGGGCATCGCGCCGGTCGAGCCGGACACCGACGAGGTGGCGAAGGCGGCCGGCCTGGTCGCCGCCGCGAGCCGCCCGGTGATCATCGCCGGCTCCGACGTCTACGCCGGGGACGCGGTCGACGCCCTGCGGGCCGCCGCCGAGTCGCTCCAGGTGCCGGTCTTCACCAACGGGATGGGCCGGGGCGCGCTGCCGCCGGAGCACCCGCTCGCCTTCGCCAAGGCCCGTCGCGTGGCGCTGCGGGGCGCCGACGTGGTCGTGGTGATCGGCACCCCGCTCGACTTCCGGCTCAGCTTCGGCGACTTCGGCGACGCCCAGGTGGTGCACATCGTCGACGCGCCCAGCCAGCGGGCCGCGCACGTGCAGCCGGCCGCCGCCCCCGCTGGCGACCTGCGGCTGATCCTCACCGCCCTGGCCGATTACCCGGGCGACCGGGCCGACCACGCCGACTGGATCGCCGAGCTGCGGGTCGCCGAGGACGCCGCGAAGGCCCGCGACGCCGAGGAGATGGCCGCCGAGACGGACCCGATCCGGCCCGCCCGGGTCTACGGCGAGCTGCGCAAGGTGCTGGCCCGCGACGCCATCACCATCGGCGACGGCGGCGACTTCGTCTCGTACGCCGGCCGCTACCTGGAGCCCGCGCAGCCCGGCACCTGGCTCGACCCCGGCCCGTACGGCTGCCTGGGCACCGGCATGGGCTACGCGATGGGCGCCCGGGTCAGCCACCCCGACCGGCAGATCTGCGTCCTCATGGGCGACGGCGCGGCCGGCTTCTCGCTGATGGACGTGGAGTCCCTCGCCCGGCAGAAGCTGCCGGTGGTGATCGTGGTCGGCAACAACGGCATCTGGGGCCTGGAGAAGCACCCCATGCGCGCCATGTACGGCTACGACGTCGCCGCCGACCTCCAGCCGGAGCTGCGCTACGACCACGTCGTGAGCGCCCTCGGCGGGGCCGGCGAGACGGTGGCGAAGGCGGGCGACCTCGGCCCGGCGCTGCGGCGGGCGTTCGACGCCGGCGTGCCGTACCTGGTCAACGTGCTCACCGACCCGGCCGACGCGTACCCCCGCTCGTCGAACCTGGCCTGAGCCGGGCCCGCCGCCGTCGCCGGGAGGCCGGCGACGGCGGCGCGCTCAGGACGCGGGCGTGGACCCCTCGGGCCGATCCTCCTCGCGCGGCGGCTCGCCGTCGCGCCGGCGCATCTCGTCCTCGCGGCGGCGCAGGTCCTCCTCCCAGCGGCGGAACAGCTCGCCGTCCTCGCGCCGGGAACGCTCGCCGAGCGAGCGGAGGAACTCGGGGTCGTCGTCGGGGGCGACCGGGCGGGGCCGCTCCCGGGGCGGCAGGAGCCGGCCCTTCGGCGTTCCGCCGGCGGGCCGCCCGGGGACGCGCTCTCGCCCGGCGGCGAACCAGGCGAGGGAGCCGAGCAGCGGGAAGAACAGGATGATCAGCACCCAGGCGATCCGGGGCAGGGCTTTGATCTCGCCCTCCTCGGCGGAGAGGCAGCTGATCAGCGCGCAGACGGCGAGGACGATCTGCACGACGAAGAGGAGGACGTAGAACCGGGCCATGCGTCAATCATGGCGCACCGGTCCCCATCAACCCAGGCCGCTCGCCGCCAGGAGGGTGCCGAGCAGCGCGAAGCCGGCCGTGGCGAGGGCGACCAGGGGCAGCGACCGCCCGTAGCCGGGGGCCGGGCCCGTGCCGGTGGCCCGCCGCCAGCAGACCGTCAGCGCCGCGCCCCAGCCCAGCACGGCGGCCCCGGCGACGAGCGCGCCGAACGCCCCGCCGGCGGGCGGTCCGGTGAGCGCGAGCCGCACGGTCAGCACCATGATCACGGTGAGTGCCAGGGCGGTACGCCGCCAGGCCAGCCGGGTCCGCTCGGGTTGCAGCCCGGGGTCGCGCGCCGGCCGGTCCCGCCCCGGCGGCTGCGCCCCGTGCCCGCCGGCTCCGCCGGGCCGGCTCACGGGCCACCGACCGCCCGGGCCAGCACCGCCGCCACCAGCAGCAGCGCGCCGAGGCCGACGGCGAGGGCGAGCACCGCCGGGAAGCGTGAGGCGGGCAGTTCCTCGCCGAGGCGGATGGCCCGCTCCGTACGCGCCCAGTGGTCGACCGCGCGCACCGCCACCGTGCCGCCGAGCAGCAGCAGCGCGATGGCGATCACCTCCCGCAGGTGCGCCGGCGGCAGGAACTGCGCGGCGGCCAGTCCGCCCGCGACCAGCGCCAGCCCGGTACGCAGCCAGGCCAGGAACGTCCGCTCGTTGGCCAGCGAGAAGCGGTAGTCGGGGGTGCTGCCCACCGCCCGCAGCTCGCGCGGGTCGAACCACCGCCTGATCGTCTGCCACACGTGGCCATTATCCGTTTCCGGTCGGTCGTAGCCTCGGGTGATGACCGATCTTGACGCCCGCACGTTGCGAGACGCCTACGACGCCCAGATCCGCCCGGAGATTCCGGACCCGCTGCCGGCCGGGGTCACCGTGGAACGGGACGGCCCGCTGGTCCGGGTCCTCGGCCTCGACCGGCGCGGCTTCCTCACGTACCGCACGCTGGACGGGCTCGCCGGGGCCGAACTGGACGCGTTGATCGCCCGGCAGGTGGAGTTCTTCCGTCGGCGCGGCGAGGCGGTGGAGTGGAAGCTCAACGGCCACGACCAGCCGGCGGACCTGCCCGATCGGCTGCGCGCCGCCGGGTTCGTCGCGGAGGCGGAGGAGACCGTCGTGGTCGGTCCGGTCGCGACGCTGGCCGCCGCCGTGCCCGTGCTGCCCGAGGGCGTACGCCTGCGCGAGGTCGGTGCCCGGGAGGACCTGGAGCGCATCGCGGCGATGGAGGAGGCGGTCTGGCACGACGACCGCAGCCACCTGGTGACCGGCCTGGCGAGGGAGATCGAGGCCGACCCGCAGTCCATCTCGATCGTCGTCGCCGAGGCGGACGACACGGTGGTGAGCGCGGGCTGGGTCCGCTACCAGGCGAACACCGGCTTCGCGACCCTCTGGGGCGGCTCGACCCTGCCGCAGTGGCGGCGGCGAGGCGTCTACCGGGCGTTGGTCGCGTACCGGGCGCGCCTGGCCGAGCAGCGCGGCAGGACGCTGCTCCAGGTGGACTGCTCGCCGGAGAGCCGGCCGATCCTCCAGCGGCTCGGTCTCGTCCCGGTCACGACCACCACTCCGTACGTCTACACTCCGTGATCATGGAGCAGCGGTTGACGGACGAGGAGCGGCTGACCCTCAAGACGGGCGCGTTCGGGGCGGTGTTCCTGGTGGCCAACGCGGACCCGGGGATGCTCGCCCTGTTCCGGGAGAGCTTCGCCGCCTCCGGCGCGATGGCCGACAGCAGCGGGGTGGTGAAGGAGGCGCTGACCAGCGGTCCGCTGCCGAAGCTGCCCCGGGACTCGGCGCTGGAGATCGAGGCGGTGGTGCTGCCGGCGCTGGGCCGCTCGGTGCGGATCCTGCGGGAGAAGTCGCCCCGGGACGTGGCCGGCTACCGCGAGGTGGTGCTCTCGGCGGCCGAGCGGGTGGCCGGCGCGCACCGGGGGGTCGCCCCGGCCGAGGCGGCGGCCATCGAGCGGATCAGGGACGCGTTGGATCAGCCGGCGTGAGCCGTGCCGTGGTCCCGGCGCGGACGGCCGCCGTGGTCGCCTCCGGGCGCGGGGGCGCGTCGGGGTGGGCGGTCCCGCCGTGGGCGGCGCGTCGGGTCGGCGACCAGAGCGCCCGGACGGCGGCCCGTACGCACCGGTCGCGCAGTCGGCCGCAGGCGCACCGGTACGCCTCGGGTCGGGTCCGGCGACAGCGGTGCCGTGGGGCGTTGGTACGGCCGGTGCTGGTGTTTTCTGGCATTTCATGACACCTCCCGATTCGTCAGATTACCCGCCCGCATGGCCGTCGGTGAGCTGTGTCACCCTGAGGTCGCCGGAGGCAGATGCTACTGGCAGGTAACATTGCGCCGTGGGCAACTGCACAGCACCTCGCGGTTGACCGGCGTCAACGGAAGCGCGAGGCTGCGCCCCAGACCGGGCGAGCGATCGCAACACCTACAGGAGGGTCGTCGAAGCGCGATGAACATCGTCGTACTCGTCAAGCAGGTGCCCGATTCGGGCGCGGACCGCAACCTGCGCAGTGACGACAACACCGTCGACCGCGGTTCGGCGAACAACGTCATCAACGAGATGGACGAGTACGCCATCGAGGAGGCGTTGAAGATCAAGGAGGCCCACGGGGGCGAGGTGACCGTCCTGACCATGGGTCCGGACCGGGCGACCGAGTCGATCCGCAAGGCGCTCTCCATGGGTCCGGACAAGGCCGTGCACGTCGTGGACGACGCCCTGCACGGCTCCTGCGCCGTGGCCACCTCGAAGGTGCTCGCCGCCGCCCTCGGTCAGCTCAACGCCGATCTGGTGCTCTGCGGCAGCGAGTCGACCGACGGCCGGGTGCAGGTCATGCCGCACATGCTCGCCGAGCGGCTGGGCGTCGCGGCGCTCACCGGCGCCCGCAAGCTCACGGTCGACGGCTCCACCCTGACCGTCGAGCGGCAGACCGAGGAGGGCTACGAGGTGGTCACCGCCACCACCCCCGCCGTGGTCTCGGTCTGGGACACCATCAACGAGCCGCGCTACCCGTCCTTCAAGGGCATCATGGCCGCCAAGAAGAAGCCGGTGCAGACGCTCTCCCTGGGTGACCTCGGGGTCGCCCCGGCCGAGGTGGGCTTCGAGGGCGCGACCAGCGCCGTGCTGGAGCACAGCAAGCGTCCGCCGCGCTCCGGCGGCGCGAAGGTCACCGACGAGGGCGACGGCGGCGTGAAGCTGGTCGAGTTCCTCGCCACCGAGAAGTTCGTGTGAGAGGTCTGGACATGTCTGAGGTTCTGGTCGTCGTCGAAGCCACCCGGGAATTCGGCGTCAAGAAGGTCACCCTGGAGATGCTCACCCTCGCCCGCGAGCTGGGCACCCCGAGCGCGGTCGTGCTCGGCGGCCCCGGCGCCGCCGAGGCGCTGAGCGCCAAGCTGGGCGAGTACGGCGCGGAGAAGATCTACGCGGCCGAGAGCGAGGAGATCGACGGCTACCTGGTGGCTCCCAAGGCGACCGTGGTGGCCGAGCTGGTCTCGCGGGTGCAGCCGGCCGCCGTGCTGCTCGCCTCCTCCCAGGAGGGCAAGGAGATCGCCGCCCGGCTGGCCGTCAAGCTGGACAACGGCATCCTGACGGACGTGGTCGGCCTGGCGGCCGACGGCACCGCCACCCAGGTGGCCTTCGCCGGCTCCACCATCGTCAAGTCCAGGGTCACCCGCGGCCTGCCGCTGGTGACCCTCCGGCCCAACTCGGTCAACCCGACCCCGGCGGCGGCCAGCCCGGCCGTCGAGCAGCTCACCGTCGCGGTCACCGACACCGACAAGCTGGCCAAGGTCGTCGACCGGGTCGCCGAGCAGAAGGGCTCCCGCCCGGAGCTCACCGAGGCCGGCGTGGTCGTCTCCGGCGGTCGTGGCGTCGGCAACGCCGACAACTTCAAGCTGGTCGAGGAGCTGGCCGACCTGCTCGGCGGCGCCGTGGGCGCGTCCCGCGCGGCCGTCGACTCCGGCTACTACCCGCACCAGTTCCAGGTGGGACAGACCGGCAAGACGGTCTCCCCGCAGCTCTACGTCGCTCTCGGCATCTCCGGTGCCATCCAGCACCGGGCCGGCATGCAGACCTCGAAGACCATCGTCGCGGTCAACAAGGACGGCGAGGCGCCGATCTTCGAGCTGGCCGACTTCGGCGTGGTGGGCGACCTGTTCAAGATCGTCCCGCAGGCCGCGGACGAGATCCGCAAGCGCAAGTGAGCTGACGCCCGTCCGGCGCGGGCCGGGAACCGCGACGCGGTTCCCGGCCCGCGTCTTTCCGCGGGCGGCACCGGTGAAACGACCGGCGGGTCCCACGCCGGCCTGCGACCATGGAGACGCTCTCCCCGGGGTGCCCCCAGCGCGGCCGTCCCCGTGCCGAACAGGAGTGTGCCGATGCCGGCCAGGACGCCCGACGGCGATCACCACGCGCTCGCCGTGCACGAGGTCGTGCTGCTGCTCGGCACCGACACCGAGCACGGGCTGACCGACGAGGAGGCGGCGGCGCGGCTTGAGCGGTACGGGCCCAACGTGCTGCCCAGCGCGGCCGAGGGCGGGGCGCTGCGTCGGCTGCTGCGGCAGTTCCACAACCCGCTGATCTACGTGCTGGTCGCCGCCGGCGTGGTCACCCTGCTGCTCGCCGAGTACGTCGACTCGGCGGTGATCTTCGGGGTGGTGCTCGTCAACGCCGTCGTCGGTTTCCTCCAGGAGTCCCGCGCGGAGGCGGCCCTCGACGCGTTGCGGGCGATGGTGCGTACGCAGGCCCGGGTGCTGCGCGCCGGCCGGCAGCGCCACGTGCCGTCCGACGACGTGGTCCCCGGGGACGTGGTGCTCGTGGAGGCGGGGGAGAAGGTCCCCGCCGACCTGCGGCTCGTCCGCGCCGCCGAGCTGCGCGCCGACGAGTCGGCGCTGACCGGCGAGTCGCTGCCCGTACGCAAGGACGAGCTGGTGGTGCCGGCCGACGCGCCGGTGGCCGACCGCCGCAACCTGCTGCACTCCGGCACCCTGCTCACCGGCGGTACGGCGGTCGGCGTCGCGGTGGCCACCGGGGCGGAGACGGAACTGGGCCGCATCCACCGGCTGGTCGGCGGCGCGCAGGTGCTGGACACGCCGCTGACGGTGAAGCTCGCCCGGTTCAGCCGGCTGCTCACCGTGGCGATCCTGCTCCTCGCGGCGGTGACCTTCGGCATCGGCCTGGTGCGGGGGCAGGACGCCGGGGAGACGTTCACCGCCGCCGTGGCGCTCGCCGTGGGCGCGATCCCGGAGGGGCTGCCCGCCGCCGTGACGATCACCCTGGCGATCGGCGTGTCCCGGATGGCCCGCCGCCGGGCGGTGATCCGGCGGCTGCCGGCGGTGGAGACGCTGGGCAGCACCACGGTGATCTGCACCGACAAGACCGGCACCCTCACCGAGAACCAGATGACCGTCCAGGTGCTCTGGACGCCGCAGGGCCGCTACGACGTCGGCGGGACCGGCTACGTCCCGACCGGCGAGATCCGGGACCCGGCGGGCGGCCCGGCCCCGACCGGGGAGGGCCCGCTGCGCTGGTCGCTGCTGGCCGGCGTGGGCTGCAACGACGCCCGCCTCGACGAGCAGGACGGCCGCTGGGCCGTGCTCGGCGACCCCACCGAGGGCGCGATGCTCGTGGCCGGCGCCAAGGTGGGGCTGAACGCGCACGAGGTCGCCGCCGAGCTGCCCCGGGTGGCCGCCGTCCCGTTCACCTCGGAGCGGCAGTTCATGGCGACCCTGCACGAGCGTCCCGAGGGCGGGCGGGTGGTGCTCGTCAAGGGGGCGGTGGAGCGGGTGGTCGAGTGGTCCGGGGCGGCCCTGCGCCCCGACGGCTCGACGGGACCGCTCGACGCCCCGGCCGTGCTGGCCGCCGCCCACGAGCTGGCCGGCGAGGGCCTGCGGGTGCTCGCCACCGCGATGCGGCCGGTCGGCCCGGCGGACGGGCTCGTGGAGGAGGAACTGGCCGGCACGCTGGTCTTCACCGGGCTGCACGCGATGCTCGACCCGCCCCGGGCCGCCGCGGCGGCGGCCGTCACGTCCTGCCACCGCGCCGGGATCGACGTGAAGATGATCACCGGGGACCACCTCGCCACCGCCAGCGCCATCGCGCGCCGGATCGGGCTGCTGCGTACCGAGCCCGGCCCGGGCGACGTGCTGACCGGCGCCGACCTGGCGGCGCTGCCCGCCGCCGAACTGCCCGAGGCGGTGCGTGGGGCGTCGGTGTTCGCCCGGGTCTCGCCCGAGCAGAAGCTGCGGCTGGTGGAGGCGTTGCAGGCCGACGGCCAGGTGGTCGCGATGACCGGCGACGGGGTCAACGACGCCCCCGCGCTGCGCGCGGCCAACATCGGGGTGGCGATGGGCCGCAGCGGCACCGAGGTGGCCAAGGAGGCCGCCGACGTCGTGCTCACCGACGACGACTTCGCGACCATCGAGGCGGCCGTCTCGGAGGGGCGCGGCGTCTTCGCCAACCTGACGAAGTTCATCACCTGGACGCTGCCCACCAACGCGGCGGAGGGCCTGGTCATCCTCGTCGCGATCGTGCTCGGCTCGGCGCTGCCGATCCTGCCGAGCCAGATCCTCTGGATCAACATGACCACGGCGGTGTTCCTCGGCCTGACGCTCGCCTTCGAGCCGAAGGAGCCCGGGATCATGGACCGGCCGCCCCGCGATCCCGGCCAGCCCCTGCTGACCGTCGCGCTGGTGGTCCGCGTGCTGCTGGTCTCCGCGCTGCTGGTGGTGGGCGCCTGGTGGCTGTTCGAGTGGGAGCGCTCCGGCGGGGCCGACCTGGCGCAGGCGCGGACCGCGGCGGTGAACCTCTTCGTCACCGTGATGGCGTTCTACCTGTTCAGCTGCCGTTCCCTGACCCGCTCGCCGTGGCGCCTGGGCCTGTTCCGCAACCGCTGGCTGATCGCCGGGGTGCTCGTGCAGGCCCTCGGCCAGCTCGCCCTGACCTACCTGCCGGTGATGAACGACCTGTTCCGTACGGCGCCCATCGACGGGCAGACGTGGCTGCGGATCCTCGGCATCGCCGTCGTGGCCTCGGCCGTCGTCGCGCTCGACAAGCGGTTCGGCCGGTTCGGCCGCCGCCTCGGCTGATCTTCGCTCCGGCTGCCGAGCGGGCCGGGTGCGGGTCCGGCCGCCGCCCTGCGGAGGCGGCGGCTGAGGCCGCGATGGGAGCTGATCGGCGGGCCGGGGAGCTGAGCCGGCCCGCCGATCAGCCCGTCAGGGTGCCCCTCAACAGGCTCTTGCCGGAGTGGGCGGTGTTGTTGTCGTACGCCTCGGCGGAGACGTCGACAACCGAGTATGCCTCAAGGTCCACGTTCGGTGGCAGCGGCAGCAGTTCGTCCGTCGCGTCGCCGAGCACACCGACCGAGAACATCTGCATGTTCCGTGGGTTGATGAGCCACACCTCGTAGTACCCCGGGACGTCCGGGAGATTCGCCAGGTGCAGGTGCAGTCGGCCGTTGTCGAACACCCGGGCCTCGCCGTTGGCGTCCGGCGGCGTCCCGCCGTACGCCTTCAGGGGCGCGCTGGCCAGCACCACCTGCGGTGGGGCGGGCTCCGGCACCGGTCCGGTCCGGTCGATCGCGACGAGGGTGCCGACGACGCCGAGCACCGCGGCGGCCGTCGCGGTCGCGGCCGTCGCGGCCCAGCGCGACCACCGGCCCCGCCGGCGGGCCGGGGTGAGGACCACGCCGCCCGCCCCGCCGGCGTCGCCCGGCCGCTCGGTCGGGGGGCGCTCGTCGGCGGACCGCTCGGCGCGGGGCCCGGACAGCGTCGGCAGGGCCTCCGCCGCGCGGATCTCCGCGACGATGCCCTGCCAGACGTGCTCCGGCGGATCGGGCAGGTCGTGCAGGCCCTGGGCGCCGGCGCCGAGGCCGGCCACGTGCTGGAGGGTCTCCATCTCGGTCCGGCAGTGCGCGCAGGTGTCGAGGTGGGTGTTCTCTCCGGCGTCCGCCTCGGTCTCACCGAGCGCCAGGAAGACCAGCCGGTCGTGGTCCAGGTGCGGCACCGTCCACCTCCCATCTGCGTTTCAAGCTCGCCATGCCGCGCCGGATGTGACTCTTGACCGTGCCGAGCGGCACCCCGGTCACCGTCGCGATCTGCTGGTGGGTCAGGTCGTCGAAGAACGCCAACTCCAGCATCCGCCGCTGGTCGTCGGGCAGCCGGGCCAGCTCGTCGGCGACCACCAGCCGGTCGACCACCGTGTCCGGATCCGGGCCGGTCGGCGCCGACTCCGGCAGCTGCCGGACCGTCTCGACCACCCGGGTCTCCCGCGCGGAGGCCCGCAGCCGGTCGACCACCTTGCGGCGGCCGATGCCGAGCAGCCAGCCGACCAGCGAGCCCTTGGCCGGGTCGAAGGTGTCCCGCCCCAGCCAGGCGGCGACGAAGGTGGTCTGGGTCACGTCCTCCGCGTCGCTGCGGTTGGCCAACGTGCTGGTGGCCAGGTGCAGGACCGCCCGGCCGTACCGGTCGTACGCCTCCCGCAGTGCCCGTTCGTCGCCCGCGCGGAAGCGGGCGGCGAGGTCGTCCTCGGGTGGGTACGGCTCCTGCCGTGCCGCTGTCACAGGGCGGCTCGCCTTCCAGGGGGCATGCCCGACTGTAGCTCCCACAGCCATCGCCCCCACCTCCGGTCGGTCTGGTCTCAGCAGCTCTTCGCTCCGCGGGCGGCTCTCGGATGCGGCTGCGCCGGACGAAAAGAAGTTGCCTCCGGTCGCATCCGGCGGCGGTGGACCGGGCGTAACTCGTTTTGCACACCAGGCCTGACGAACCAGCACCAATCACCAGGAGGCAGACATGCAGCTCTCGTACTTCCGTCGGGTCGCCGCGGGCGGCGCGGTCGCCGCGCTGACGTTCGCCGGAGCCGGCGCCCTCACCGCCACCCCCGCGTACGCCGCCACGTCCAAGGTCTCCGTCGTGCACGGCATCCCGGACACCCCGGTCGACGTGTACGTCAACGGCGAGAAGACGCTTGACAACTTCAAGCCCGGCGACGTGGCCGGCCCGCTGAACCTCGAGGAGGGCGCGTACGACATCGCCCTCACCAAGCCCGGCGAGCCGATCGCCCAGGCCATCCTCAGCGTCGACGACGCCGCGGTGCCGGGCGGGGCGAACATCAGCATCGCCGCCCACCTCGACGCCGCCGGCAAGCCGAAGATCACGCCGTTCGTCAACGACACCGGCAAGGTCGCCGCCGGCAAGGCCCGGCTGATCGTCCGGCACACCGCCGCCGCCCCGGCGGTGGACGTGCGCGCCGGCGGCACCCCCGTCTTCGAGGACCTCACCAACCCGAACGAGGCCAAGGGCGACGTCGACGCGGGCGCCGTCAAGGCGGACGTGGTGCTCGCCGGCACCGACACCGTGGCGATCGGGCCGGCGGACCTCGACCTCAAGGAGGGCACCGCGACGATCGTGTACGCCATCGGCTCGGCCGAGGCGAAGAACCTCGACGTCGTGGCGCAGACCATCACCGGCCTGCACTCGGCCCCGGCCGGGGTGCCCAGCGGCGACGGCGGCCGGGCCGGCACCGGCGTGGACACCTGGTGGTACGTGCTGACCGGCGCCGGCGTGCTGCTCCTGGTCGGCGGCGGGGCGCGGGTCGCCACCGCCCGGACCGGTCGCCGGTGACGGTGCGCCACCGCGGGGCGCTGGCGGCCGTGGCCGCCGGCGTCGCCGCGCTCACCGTCGCGACCGTGGTCGCCTGCGGCTCCCGGCCGGCCGGGGACGTCGGCGCCACCGAGGCCGCCGACCTGGCCGGCGCCGCCGCGAGCCCGCCAGCCGCCGGCCCGTCGGTGCCGGTGACCCGGGGCGGGCTGCCCGGCGGTACGCGGACCGTCCCGCCCGTACGGCTGGTCATCCCGGCCATCGACGTCACCGCCACGGTCGACGCGGTGGGCGTCAACGGCGCGACCGGCGAGTTCGAGGTGCCGCCCAGCGTGGACCGGATCGGCTGGTACCGCCACGGCCCCGGGCTGGAGGCGCAGGCCGGGTCGGTGGTCGTCGCCGGGCACGTGGACAGCGCCACCCAGGGTGAGGGCGCCTTCTTCCGGCTCCGCGAGCTGGATCGCGGCGACACCCTCACCGCCACCGGCGGCGACGGCGTCCGCAGGGAGTACCGGGTCGTCGCCCGGGAGGAGTACCGGAAGACGAAGATCCCCCTCGACCGCTACTTCGCCCGGGACGGCAAGCCCCGGCTGACCCTGATCACCTGCGGCGGGCCGTTCGACGCCGAGGCACGCCGGTACCGCGACAACATCGTGGTCACCGCCGTGCCGGCCTGACCGGATCCCCGGTTCCACGCGGGCGCGGGCCGGGACGGGAAGCGCACGCCTCCCGCCCCGGCCCCGCACGGCGTACTCCGGCCTCCGCCGGGTCCGGCTGCGGTCGTAGGCTGAACCGTGATGGCTTACCTGGATCACGCGGCGACCACTCCGATGCTCGACGAGGCACTGGAGGCGTACGTCGCCACCGCCCGCGAGGTCGGCAACGCGTCCTCACTGCACGCGGCGGGCCGCCGTGCCCGGCGACGGGTGGAGGAGTCGCGGGAGCGGGTGGCCGCCGCGCTGGGCGCCCGGCCCTCCGAGGTCGTCTTCACCGGCGGCGGGACCGAGAGCGACAACCTCGCGGTGAAGGGCATCTTCTGGGCCCGCCGGTCCGCCGACCCCCGGCGGGACCGGGTGGTCTCCAGCGCCGTCGAGCACCACGCCGTGCTCGACGTGGTGGACTGGCTCGTCGACCACGAGGGGGCCGGCGTGGGCTGGCTCTCCGTCGACGCCGCCGGCCGGCTCAGCACCGACGAGCTGCGCGCCGAGCTGGCCGCCCACGGCGACCGGGTCGCCGTGGTGACCGCGATGTGGGCCAACAACGAGGTCGGCACCGTGCAGCCGGTCGCCGAGTTGGCCGCGGTCGCCGCCGAGCACGGGGTGCCGTTCCACACCGACGCGATCCAGGCGGTCGGGCAGGTGCCTGTCGACTTCTCCGCCGCCGGGGTCGCCGCGCTTACCGTCACCGGGCACAAGCTCGGCGGTCCCGCCGGGGTCGGCGCCCTGCTGCTCGCCCGCGACGTGTCGGCCACCCCGCTGCTGCACGGCGGCGGCCAGGAGCGCGACGTGCGCTCCGGCACCCTCGACACCGCCGGCATCGTGGCCTTCGCGGTCGCGGTGGAGGCGGCGGTCAAGGGCCAGCAGGAGTACGCGGCCCGCGTCGCCGCGCTCCGCGACGACCTGGTGGAGCGGGTCCGGCACGCGGTGCCCGAGGTCGTCTTCAACGGCGACCCGAACGACCGGCTGCCGGGCAACGCGCACTTCTCCTTCCCCGGCTGCGAGGGCGACGCCCTGCTGCTCCTGCTGGACGCGCAGGGCATCGCCTGCTCGACCGGCTCCGCCTGCTCCGCCGGGGTGGCCCAGCCCTCACACGTGCTGCTCGCCATGGGCGCCGACGACGACCGGGCCCGCTCCTCGCTGCGCTTCACCCTCGGCCACACCAGCACCTCCGCCGACGTTGACGCCCTCATCGCCGCCCTCCCGGCCGCCGTCGAGCGCGCCCGCCGCGCCGCCGCCCTCCGCACCCCCCGCTGACCCCCTCCCCTCCCCTCCCACCCCGCCTCGCGCCCGCCCCACCCGTGGGCCGATCATGCAGTTGTGGCGCCCGAACCATGACCTTTCGCGGCATCCGCCCACCGCCACACCTCCATGATCGACGGGGTGGCGGAGGGCGGGGTGGGTGGGTGGGGGTTGGGCGGGGATAGGGTCGGTGGGGTGAAGGGAGTGAGCCGGTGAGGGTGTTGGCGGCGATGTCGGGCGGGGTCGACTCGGCGGTCGCGGCGGCGCGGGCCGTCGAGGCGGGGCACGACGTGACCGGCGTGCACCTGGCGCTGGCCCGCAACCCGCAGACCTATCGCACGGGCGCGCGCGGCTGCTGCACCCTGGAGGACTCCCGGGACGCCCGGCGGGCCGCCGACGTCATCGGCATCCCGTTCTACGTCTGGGACATGGCCGACCGCTTCCACGCCGACGTGGTGGACGACTTCGTCGCCGAGTACGCGGCCGGCCGTACGCCCAATCCCTGCCTGCGCTGCAACGAGAAGATCAAGTTCGCGGCGGTGCTGGACCGGGCCGTGGCCCTGGGCTTCGACGCCGTGGTCACCGGCCACCATGCCCGGCTCGGCGCGGACGGCCTGCTGCGTCGCAGCGTCGACCTGCCCAAGGACCAGTCGTACGTGCTGGCGGTGCTCACCCGCGATCAGCTGGACCGGTCGATCTTCCCGCTCGGGGACTCGACGAAGGCGCAGGTCCGCGAGGAGGCCGCGCGGCGGGGGCTGGCGGTGGCCGACAAGCCGGACTCGCACGACATCTGCTTCATCGCCGACGGGGACACCCGCGGCTTCCTCGCCCAGCGGCTCGGCGAGGCGCCCGGCGAGGTGGTGGACGCCGCCACCGGCGCGGTGGTCGGCAGCCACACCGGCGCGTACGCGTACACGGTCGGGCAGCGGCGCGGCCTGCACCTGGACCGCCCGGCGCCGGACGGCCGGCCCCGCTACGTGCTCTCCATCACGCCGAAGACCAACACCGTGACCGTGGGCCCGGCCGAGGCGCTGGAGGTCTCCCGGGTGCGCGCCGAGCGTCCGGTGTGGACGGGCGCCCCGCGCCCCGACGCGCCGCTGGAGTGCGAGGTGCAGCTGCGGGCGCACGGGGACGTGGTGCCGGCGACGGTCGAGCTGACCGCCGACGGGCTACGCGCCGAGCTGCGCCGCCCCGTCCGTGGCGTCGCCGCCGGCCAGGCCGTGGTGGCGTACCGGCCGGACCCGGCCGGCGACGTCGTGCTCGGCTCCGCCACCATCGCCGGCTGACCCGGGACCGGGAGCGCGCCTCCGGCGCGGGCGTCGGCAGGTCGCCCCCGTCCGGTCCCGGTCGGCCGGGCGGTGGGCGTCCGCGTACCGGATAGTCTTCGGCCGTGACAGATCAGGTGTGGCCCTGGCCGGCCGGCGCGGCGACCGGCATCGGTTCGCTTCCCGGCACCGACATCGCCGAGGCGCAGCGGATCGTCCTCGGTGAGCTTCCCGCCCTGCCCCACCTGCCGGAGCTGCCGGGCCGGGGCCCCGGCGCCGACCTCATCGGCCGGACCGCCGGCCTGCTGGTCGAGCTGCCGGTGGAGCTGTACGCCGCCCGCTGGCGGATCGCGCCGCGCCCGGGACGGGACCTCCGCCGCGCCCGCGACCTGATGGAACGCGACCTGGACCAGCTCGCGGAGCAGGCCGAGGAGTACGCGGGGCCGGTCAAGATCCAGGTCGGCGGCCCGTTGACCCTGGCCGCGTCCCTGGAGCTGCCGATCGGCGGCCGGATGCTGCGCGACCCCGGCGCGGTCCGCGACCTCACCAACTCGCTCGCCGAGGGGCTGCGCGGGCACGTGGCGGCGGTCGCCCGCCGGCTGCCGCGCGCCACCGTGCTGCTCCAGCTCGACGAGCCGTCGCTGCCGACGGTGCTCGCCGGGCGGGTGCCCACCGAGAGCGGGCTCGGCGCGTACCGGGCCGTGGATCCGAGCGTCGCCGCGTCGCTGCTGCGTACGGTCGTCGAGGCGGCCGGGGTGCCGACGGTGGTGCACTGCTGTGCGCCGGACGTGCCGCTGGAGCTGATCCGCTCGACCGGAGCCGTGGGCGTGGCCCTCGACCTCGGCCTGGTCACCGACCTGGATCCGCTGGGCGAGGCGATCGACGCGGGGCTCGGGCTGCTGGCCGGCGCCGTGCCCACCGGACCGTCGGCCGCCGGTCGCGCGCCGACCTCGGCGCAGGTCGCCGATCGCGTACGCCAGCTCTGGGACCGCCTCGGGTTCCCCCGCCGCCAGCTCGCCGAGCAGGTCGTGGTGACCCCGGCCTGCGGCCTCGCCAACGCCACCGGGCAGTACGCGCGCGCGGTGCTCGCCGCCTGCCGGGACGCGGGTCGGCGGCTCGCCGAGGACTGACGTTTGCCAGAAGGCACCCGACCTGCGCCCGCCAGCGTGGCCCGACCCGGAGCGCCCCCAGCAGTTCCACCTGGACGTGCAGGTGGCGGACGTGGAGGCGGCCGAGAAGCGGGTGCTGGAGCTCGGCGCGCGGCGGCTGCCCAGCGAGGGAGACGACTTCCGGGTCTACGCCGACCCGGCCGGTCACCCCTTCTGCCTGGTCTTCTCCGACTGACCCGGACCCGTCACGCTCCGGGCGGTCCCGCACGCCCTCGCGGCCGGGTGGCGGGTGCCGGCGACGGCGCCGAGTGGTGCGGGTTGCGGGCGGGCGGCATGATCGCGGGAATGATCGACACCTCGCTCCGGCGGGCCGCCGGCTCCCTCTTCGGCCTCGCCTACGGTGACGCGCTGGGCAAGCCGACCGAGTTCCTGACCGTCGCCGAGATCGTTCGCCGCTACGGGCCGGCCGGCCCGCGCGACCTCGCCGGCGATCCGGCGCTGGTGACCGACGACACGCAGATGGCGCTGGCGGTCGGCTGGGCGCTGCACGACGCGCCGGCGCCGACCCCGGAGGCGGTCGAGCCGCTGCTGCGGAGGCGTTTCCTCGACTGGGCGGCCAGCCCGGAGAACAACCGGGCGCCGGGCATGACCTGCCTGCGGGCCTGCGCCGAACTGGAGCGCGGGGTGCGCTGGCAGGAGGCGACGGTGGCCGGCTCGAAGGGCTGCGGGGCCAACATGCGGGTCACCCCGGTCGGCCTGGTCGACGTCGACCTCGACACCCTCGCCGGGCTCGCCCAGCTCCAGGCGGGGCTGACCCACGGCCACCCGACCGGCCTCGCGGCCAGCGAGCTGACCGCGTACGCGGTGCGGCTGCTGCGCGACGGCGCGGCGCTGGCGGAGCTGCCCCGGCTGCTCGTCGACCGGGCCCGCGACCAGCGGCGGGTCTACCGCGCCGACTGGCTCGGCGACCTGTGGCAGCGCCCCGGCGTGGACGCGCCGGAGGACTTCATCGCCCGGGGCTGGGACGAGTGCCTCGCGGTCCTCGACCGCCTCGACGCCGCGCTCGCCGGCCCGGACGACGGCGGCGACCCGTGCCGGCACACCGGCGAGGGCTGGATCGCCGAGGAGGCGCTGGCCACGGCCCTGTTCTGCGCCATCCGGCACGCCGACGACCCGGTGGCGGCGCTGGCCCGGGGCGCCACCACCGCCGGCGACTCCGACTCGATCGCCGCGCTGGCCGGCGCCTTCGTCGGCACCGCGCTGGGCATGGCGGCCTGGCCCGCCCCGTGGGCCGCCCGCATCGAGTACGCCGACCAGCTCACCACCCTGGCCCGCGCCTGGGACTGACCCGCGCAGCTTCCCGGGCTGGCTGGCGGGCGGCGCGGTCGGCCCGGGATAGCGGGCCGTCACCGTCGCCGGCGGCCACGCTCCAACGCGGGTCAGGCGCCCGGCAGGGTCGCTCCGGCGCGGTCAGGCACCCGGCACGGTCGCCCGTTCGGCGCGGTTCAGGCGCCCGGCAGGTGGGGGAGGCGGCGGATGCGACGCCACAGGGCGGGGTCGCAGTCGCCGGCACGGCGGGAGAAGTCGGCGAGCGGGACGTGCGCCGGCTCGGCCAGGTCGACGAAGCTGTCGTGGTCGGCGTCGGGGTCCCACTCGCGGGTGGGGATGCGGACGTGGTCGTCGCGGGCGCTCTTGTCCTGACTGGTGATCTTCAGGACGTCGGCGCCCCCGTCGTCGGTCCGCAGCACCAGGCAGGGCCGCACCTTCGAGCCGGTGCCGTCGGCGTACGGCACGTCGGCCCACCAGATCTCGCCGGGACGCGGCGCCCCGGCGGGGGACCGCTCGGCGGTACGCGGTCGGGGCGGCGCGGTGGACCGGCCGGGACCGCCCGACGGCCTCCGGCGGCCGGGCCGGGTGCCCGGTCGACGGGGCGGACGCGGAGCGGCGTCACGGCCGCCCCGCCGCCGGTCGTTCCACGCCCAGCCGGCGGCCACGGCCAGCACGATCACCGCCGCCCAGAGCAGCCATTCCGGCATCCGTACCCCCGCCTGGTCAGTGGGCGCGGCGCGGACGCCGCGGGTTCGACGGCGGAGCGGATCGGACCCCTGCGGCCCCGCCGTCCGGCGATCCTCGCACGGCGGGGGCCCCCGCGCCGGTCGGGCGCGACGGGCGGCCGGCGGATTGTCCCACCGGACCGATACGGTGCCGAGGTAGCGGAATCACGGGAGGTCGCACGGTGTCCGAGGAAACCATCGCCCAGCAGGTCACTCCGGCACAGGAGGCGGCCGCCGGCGCTGAACCGACCCCCGACGCCCGGGAACGGCACGCCACGCTCAGCCAGGAGCTGACGGAGCACCAGTACCGCTACTACGTGCTGGACGCGCCGACCATCCCCGACGCCGAGTTCGACCGGCAGCTGCGGGAGCTGGAGGCGCTGGAGGAGCAGTTCCCGGCGCTGCGCACCCCCGAGTCGCCGACGCAGCGGGTCGGTGGCACCTTCTCCACCGACTTCACTCCCGTCGCCCACGCCGAGCGGATGCTCTCGCTCGACAACGCCTTCGCCGACGAGGAGCTGGCGGCCTGGGCCGAGCGGGTCGAGCGCGACGCGGGCGGGTCGGTTCCCTATCTGTGCGAGCTGAAGGTCGACGGGCTCGCCATCAACCTGACCTACGAGCGCGGGCGGCTGGTCCGGGCGGCGACCCGGGGCGACGGCCGCACCGGCGAGGACGTCACCGCCAACGTGCGCAGCATCCGCGACGTGCCGGGCCAGCTCGCCACGTCGGCCGAGTTCGGCGACGTGCCCGAGTTCGTCGAGGTCCGGGGCGAGATCTACTTCCCGGTGGCGGCCTTCGCCGACCTCAACGCCGGGCTGGTCGAGCAGGGCAAGCCGCCGTTCGCCAACCCGCGCAACGCCGCCGCCGGCAGCCTGCGCCAGAAGGACCCGCGGGTCACCGCCTCCCGGCCGCTGCGCCTGGTGGTGCACGGCATCGGCGCCCGCCGCGGCTTCCAGCCGGTCACGCAGTCCGAGTCCTACGCGGCGTTGAAGGCGTGGGGGCTGCCGACCAGTGACCGCTGGCGGGTGGTGCCCGACCTGGCCGGAGTCGCGGAATACATCGCCCACTACGCGGAGCACCGGCACGACGTCGAGCACGAGATCGACGGCGTGGTGGTCAAGGTCGACCCGGTCTCCATCCAGGGTCGGCTCGGCTCGACCAGCCGGGCGCCACGCTGGGCGATCGCCTTCAAATATCCGCCGGAGGAGGTGAACACGAAGCTGCTCGACATCGACGTCGAGGTCGGACGCACCGGCCGGGTCACGCCGCGCGCCGTCCTCCAGCCGGTCAAGGTGGCCGGCTCCACCGTCGCCTACGCCACCCTGCACAACGCCCGGGAGGTCGAACGCAAGGGCGTCCTGATCGGCGACACCGTGGTGCTGCGCAAGGCCGGCGACGTGATCCCCGAGGTGCTCGGCCCGGTGGTCGACCTGCGTCCCGCCGACGCCCGGCCGTTCGTCATGCCCACCACCTGCCCGGCCTGCGGCACGCCGCTCGCGCCGGCGAAGGAGGCGGACGTCGACATCCGCTGCCCCAACTCGCGCACCTGTCCCGGTCAGCTGCGCGAGCGGGTCTACCACCTCGCCGGCCGCAAGGTGTTCGACATCGAGGCGCTCGGCCACAAGGGCGCGGCGGCGCTGCTCGACGCCCAGGTCATCACCGACGAGGGCGACCTGTTCTCGTTGGACGAGAAGCAGCTGTCCCGCTCGCCCTTCTTCGTCAACAAGGACGGCACGCTCGGCAGCAACGCCGTCAAGCTGCTCGACAACCTGGCCGTGGCCAGGGAACGCGACCTGTGGCGGGTGCTTGTGGGCCTGTCCATCCGGCACGTCGGCCCCACCGCCGCGCAGGCGCTCGCCCGGCACTTCCGCTCCATCGAGGCGATCGACCGGGCCGGCGAGGAGGAGCTCTCCTCGGTCGACGGCGTCGGGCCGACGATCGCGGCGAGCATCCGGGAGTGGTTTGCCGTCGACTGGCACCGCGAGGTGGTCCGCAAGTGGCGCGAGGCCGGCGTACGGATGGCGGAGGAGGCGGTCGACGAGGGGCCGCGTCCCCTGGAGGGGCTCACCGTCGTGGTGACCGGCACGTTGCCCGGGTTCAGCCGCGACCAGGCGTCCGAGGCGATCCAGAGCCGGGGCGGCAAGGTCAGCGGGTCCGTCTCCAAGAAGACCTCCTTCGTCGTGGTGGGCGAGAATCCCGGCTCGAAGGCCGACAAGGCGGCCAGCCTGAAGGTGCCGGTCCTGGACGAGGACGGCTTCCGGGTGCTGCTCGACGCCGGCCCGGAGGCCGCCCGGGAGGTCGCCCGCACCGAGGAGTGACGACCAGGCGGAGGCGGCCACCGACCCGGCGGGGCAGGCCGGACGGGGGCCGACTGACCGGGCTGCGACGCGGGGGCGCCCGGTCGAGATACCAACTTAATTACGACTACGACCGATTCGCGACTGTCGTGCCGGGCATTACGACACGGAGGGCGTTTCATTGGTGGCACGGCGTGCGACCGGTCACGCCCGTGGACCGAGCCCTCGGGAGGTGTGATGGAGTCCGCGGACTCGCGAAACTCCGTTCCGCCTGGCCGGGCACGCCCGTTCTTCGCCTTCGTCTGGTCGGTGTCCGCGCTGGCGGCGGTGCTCTGCGTACGCCCGCTGCTCGACCTCCCCGCCGAACTGCCGCGGCTGCCTGTGGCGTTCTGGGTGATGGCGGCCCTGGCCGTCGGCTGCGACGCGCGCCCGTTCGTCCCGCCCGGGCGCCGGCAGACCTCCGCGGTCTTCCCGTCCACCTGCTTCACCTTCGCCATCCTGCTCGGCTGGGGGTTCGGCCCGGCGGTCCTGGTGCAGGCGGTGGCAGTCGTCGTCTCCGGCTGGCGGATGGGCCACGCCCCGTGGCGGACCGCCTTCAACGCCGCCCAGTACGCGGCAGCCCTCGGCGCCGCGTACGCGGTCACCTGGCTGGGGCCCGGGAGCATCTTCGACGGCGGCCGGCTGCGCGGCACGGACGTGCTGGCGGTGGGCGGCGCGACGGTGGCCTGGTTCGCCGTCAACTACGCGCTGGTCAGCGCGGCCGTCCGGCTGCGCTTCGGCGACCGGTGGTGGCCCAGCCTGCGGCAGGGGCTGGGCTTCGAGCTGCTCTCCACCGGCTCGTTGCTGCTGCTCGCTCCGGTGCTGGTCGCGGCGGCGCGGGCCAGCGCGGCGCTGATCCCGCTGGTGCTGGTGCCGCTGTTCGCCGTCTACCGGATGGCCCGGCTCAGCGTCGAGCAGCAGCAGCTCGCCTCGCTGGACCCGCTCACCGGCCTGCCCAACCGCAAGGCGTTGCTGGCCGAGGTCGGCGAGCAGGTGCACGTGCACTCCGAACGGGCGGCCCGCGGCGAGCCCGCCGCCCGGCTGGCCCTGCTCCTGATCGACCTCGACCGCTTCAAGAACGTCAACGACGCGCTCGGGCACGCGGTGGGGGACCGGCTGCTGGTCGAGGTGAGCGCGCGGCTGACCGACGTGGTCGGCGAGGGCATGGTCGCCCGGCTGGGCGGGGACGAGTTCGCCATCGTGAAGACCGGCCTGGCCGATGTCGACGAGGCCCGGGAGCTCGCCGGCCGGGTGGTGCGGGCGCTGGCCGAGCCGGTGTCGCTGGACGGGTTGCCGCTCGACGTGGGCGGCTCGATCGGCATCGCGCTCTTCCCGGAGCACGGCGAGGACTTCGCGACCCTGATGCGCCACGCCGACGTGGCGATGTACGACGCCAAGCACCGCAACGACACCGTGGCGATCTACGCGGCCGAGTCCGACCACAACTCCGCCGAGCGGCTCGGCCTGCTCGCGGACCTGCGCCGGGTGCTGGAGGCGGGCCGTCCCGAGACCGCCCCGCCCGCCGGGGACGGTGCCGGCGCCCCGGGCGACGGGGCGGTGGCCGTCCCGGCGACGCCGGGCGGCCGGCTGCGGGGTGACGGGCGGGCCGGCGGCGCGCGGGGCGGGGACGGGGCCGAACTCCCGGCCGACGTCGCCGGCCTCACGCCCGGCTCCGGCCCCATGCCCGGCTCCGGCCTCACGCCCAGCTCCGGCCGCTGGCGGCTGCGCCGTCGCCGGGAGCGGCCCGGTCCGCCGCCCGGCGACGAGCTGATCAACCGGATCGTGACCGCCGCGGACCCGATCCGCCGCCGGACGATGGCGGCGGGGGAGACCGGCCCCGACCGGGGCGACGGTCCCGGCCGCCGCAACGGCGCCGGGCACCCCGGCGGGCAGGGCGGCGCGGTCGTACGCCGGCAGGGACCGCCCGTCGACGACGGCGCGGGGGATCGCGGCGGCGACCGGGCCCCGACCGGCCGGCGTGGTGCCCGGCACGACGCGGCCGGCCGGCGGGACGCGGACACCGCTGCGGCCGTCGACGCGGGCGAGATCACCATGTACTACCAGCCGCAGGTCGCCATCGCGACCGGCGAGGTGGTCGGCGTGGAGGCGCTGCTGCGCTGGCGGCACCCCCGCCGGGGGATGGTGGACCCGGAGGAGCTGATCCGGGTCGCCGAGCAGAGCGCGGTGATGCGGCTGCTCACCCGCCGGGTGGTGGACGACGTGGTGGAACAGCTCGCCAAGTGGTCGGCCGCCGGGATGGGCCTGCCGGCGGCGCTCAACGTCAGCGTGCGGGACCTGCACACCGGGGAGATCGCCGACCAGATCGCCGACCGGCTCGCCCGCTACGGCGTGCCGCCGCAGCGGCTGCAACTGGAGATCACCGAGGGCGCCCTGATGGCCGACCCTCGGCGGGTGCTGGCCACCATCACCCGGCTGCACCGGATCGGCGTGGGCATCTCGCTGGACGACTTCGGCACCGGCTACTCCTCCCTCCAGCACCTGCGGCGGCTGCCACTGTCCGAGGTGAAGGTGGACCGCTCCTTCGTGCTGGGGATGGTCGAGGACGCCGACGACGCGGCGATCGTCAAGTCGACGATCGAGCTGGCGAAGGCGCTCGGGCTGCGAGTGGTCGCCGAGGGCGTCGAGGACGAGCGCACCTGGCGCATGCTGCACGCGGCGGGCTGCGACGCGGCACAGGGCTGGTTCTACGCCCGCCCGATGCCGGCCGAGGAGCTGGTCGGCTGGCTGGCCCGCTACCGGCCGGTCCGCCCGACGCCCAGCCCCGACGCGGAGATCCCCCGCCGGCACGCCCGCTGAGCCACCGCCCCGCGCGGCGCGGCCGTCGGCACACGACGCCCCGCCGCGTCGGTCGCGTCGTGTCCCGGCCGGCGGTCCGGTGGCGCGGGCGCGGAGGGAAGTTGGAGGCGCCCCGCCGCGCCGGAGGGGGAGTCGGGGACGCGCCGCCGGGGCGGAACAATAGACTCGCTCCGGTCACCGCGCGTCACGCATCTCGGCCGCGCGGCCGACACCCGGTCCGACCCGCAGCACCGTCACGAAGGGGGCACCGATGGCCGCCATCTCCCGCGAGGAGGTCGCGCACCTGGCGCGACTGTCGCGGCTAGCCGTCACGGAGGAGGAGCTGGACACCTTCGCCGGCCAGCTCGACGTGATCCTCCAGGCGGTCGCGCAGGTCGGCGAGGTCACCGCGGCGGACATCCCGCCGACGTCGCACTCGGTGCCGCTGACCAACGTCCTGCGCGACGACGTCGTGGTGCCCGGGTTGACCCCGCAGGAGGCGCTGTCGGGTGCGCCCGACGCCGAGGAGCAGCGGTTCCGCGTACCGCGGATCCTGGACGAGGATGTGGCGTCATGAGCGATGTGACCAGACTGACCGCGACGGAGATCGCCGGGCTCGTCGCCTCCGGTGAGGCCTCCGCCGTCGAGGTGACCCGGGCGCACCTGGACCGGATCGCCGCCGTCGACGACCGGGTGAACGCGTTCCTGCACGTCGACTCCGAGGGCGCGCTCGCCGCCGCCGCCGAGGTCGACGCCCGCCGCGCCGCAGGCGAGGAGCTGGGCCCGCTGGCCGGCGTGCCGGTCGCCGTCAAGGACGTGCTGACCACCAAGGGCGTGCCGACCACCGTCGGGTCGAAGATCCTGGAGGGCTGGCGCCCGCCGTACGACTCGACGATCGTGCAGCGGCTGCGCGCCGCCGGCACGGTGATGCTCGGCAAGACCAACATGGACGAGTTCGCGATGGGCTCCTCCACGGAGTACTCGGCGTACGGGCCGACGCACAACCCGTGGGACCTGAGTCGCATCCCGGGCGGCTCGGGCGGCGGCAGCTCCGCAGCGCTGGCCGCGTACGAGGCGCCGCTGGCGATCGGCTCCGACACCGGCGGCTCGATCCGGCAGCCCGGCGCGGTCACCGGCACCGTCGGCGCGAAGCCCACCTACGGGGGCACCTCCCGCTACGGCCTGGTGGCGTTCTCGTCCTCCCTGGACACCCCCGGCCCCTGCGCCCGTACGGTGCTGGACGCCGCGCTGCTGCACGAGGTGATCGGCGGGCACGACCCGCGCGACTCCACCTCGATCCCGCAGCCCGTGCCGGACGTGGTGGCCGCCGCCAGGCTCGGCGCGACCGGCGACCTGACGGGCGTGAAGCTCGGCATCGTCACCGAGTTCGCCGCCGAGGGCGCCGAGCCGGGCGTGATGGCGGCGTTCCGCGAGTCGGTCGACGCGCTGGCCAAGCTGGGCGCCGAGATCGTCGAGGTGTCCTGCCCCCACTTCCGCTACGCGCTGCCGGCGTACTACCTGATCGCCCCGAGCGAGGCCTCCTCCAACCTGGCCCGGTTCGACGGCGTCCGCTTCGGCCTGCGGGTCGGCGACGACGGCAACCGGTCGCTGGAGGAGGTCATGTCGCTGACCCGGGAGGCCGGCTTCGGCGCCGAGGTCAAGCGCCGGATCATGATCGGGACGTACGCGCTCTCGTCGGGCTACTACGACGCCTACTACGGGCAGGCGCAGAAGGTCCGTACCCTCATCACCCGGGATTTCACCTCGGCGTTCGAGCAGGTCGACGCGCTGATCTCGCCGACCACCCCGTTCGTCGCGTTCCCGCTCGGGGCGCGCACCGCCGACCCGTACCAGATGTACCTGGCCGACCTGTTCACCATCCCGACGAACCTGTACGGCGGGCCGGGCATCTCGGTGCCGTGCGGGCTCTCCGACGGGCTGCCGGTCGGCTTCCAGATCATGGCCCCGACGATGGCCGACGACCGGATGTACCGGGTCGCCGCCGCGCTGGAGAGCGCCGTCGGCACCTTCACCCCACCGGCACTGTGAGGCAGGAGCTCAGATGACGACGACACTGCCCGCGTACGACGAGGTAGTCGCGCGCTACGAACCGGTGATCGGCCTGGAGACCCACGTCGAGCTGGGCACGAACACCAAGATGTTCTGCGGCTGCCCGACGGACTTCGGCGGCGAGCCGAACACCCGGGTCTGCCCGGTCTGCCTGGGCCTGCCCGGCTCGCTGCCGGTCGCCAACCGGGCCGCCATCGAGGCGACCATCCGGATCGGCCTGGCGCTGAACTGCTCGATCGCCGAGTGGTGCCGCTTCGCCCGGAAGAACTACTTCTACCCGGACATGCCGAAGGACTTCCAGATCAGCCAGTACGACGAGCCGCTGTGCTTCGAGGGCTACCTGGACGTCGAGGTCAACGGCGAGCTGGTGCGCATCGGCATCGAGCGGGTGCACCTGGAGGAGGACACCGGCAAGACGCTGCACGTCGGCGGCGCCACCGGTCGCATCCACGGCGCCACCGAGTCGCTTGTCGACTACAACCGGGCCGGCATCCCGCTGGTGGAGATCGTCACCAAGCCGGTCCCCGGCACCGGTGCGCTCGCCCCCGAGGTGGCCCGCGCGTACGTCACCGAGCTGCGCGACGTGATCCGCTCGCTGGGCGTCTCCGACGTGCGGATGGAGGAGGGGTCGCTGCGCTGCGACGTGAACACCTCCCTCAACCTGCCCGGCGAGGAGTGGGGCACCCGGACGGAGACCAAGAACGTCAACTCGCTGCGCTCGGTCGAGCGGGCGGTCCGGTCGGAGATCATCCGGCAGGCGTCCGTCCTCGACGCGGGCGGCCGGATCACCCAGGAGACCCGGCACTTCCACGAGGACACCGGCGACACCACGCCGGGCCGGTCCAAGGAGACCGCAACCGACTACCGGTACTTCCCGGAGCCCGACCTGGTGCCGCTGGCGCCGGACACCGCCTGGGTCGCCGAGCTGAAGGCCGCCCTGCCCGAGCTGCCCCGGCTGCACCGCCGGCGGCTCCAGGAACAGTGGGGCCTCTCCGACGCGGACATGCAGTCGGTGCTCAACGCCGGCGCCGTCGAGCTGATCGAGGCCACGGTCGCCGCCGGCGCCACCCCGGCCGCCGCCCGCAAGTGGTGGCTGGGCGAGCTGTCGCGGCGGGCCAACGAGACCGGCGTGGAACTGGCCGACATCGGGGCCACCCCGAGCCAGGTCGCCGAGCTCCAGGGCCTGGTCGACGCCGGCAAGCTCAACGACAAGCTGGCCCGTACCGTCCTGGAGGGCGTGGTGGCCGGTGAGGGCTCGCCGACGCAGATCATGACCAACCGGGGCCTGGAGGTCGTCTCCGACACGGGCGCGCTCACCGCCGCCGTGGACGAGGCGATCGCCGCCAACCCCGACATCGCCGAGAAGATCCGCAGCGGCAAGGTCGCCGCGGCGGGAGCCCTGGTCGGCGCGGTCATGAAGACCACCCGTGGCCAGGCCGACGCCAAGACCGTCCGCGAGCTGATCCTGGCGCGCCTCTCCGCCTGACCGGTGAGGAAGGGCACCTTTCTGACGTTTTCCGTATCGGAAGGTGCCCTTCCTGACAACCTGAGCCGCCGCGTGCGTCCGTCGTGCGCGGCGGCTGCGCACGCCGCGCAGCCCGCCCGCCCCCGACCGGCCGTCAACGGTGACTGCCGGACCCCTGGAGTCGACCGTGAACCGTACCGACCTCGACGTCCTCGACGAGATCCAGCAGCGGGTGCTCTGGCTCGCGACCCGGATCGTGGACGCGGCCAACCACGACCGGGACACCGGCGACGGGGTGAAGGTCGGCGGGCACCAGGCGTCCAGCGCCTCGCTGGTCACCGCCATGACGGCGCTGTGGTTCGCGCACCTCGACGCCGAGGACCGGGTGGCGGTCAAGCCGCACGCCTCGCCGGTCTTCCACGCCATCCAGTACCTGCTGGGCAACCTCGACCGCTCCTACCTGACGACGCTGCGCGCCCGGGGCGGGCTCCAGTCGTACCCGTCGCGCACGAAGGACCCCGACGAGGTCGACTTCTCCACCGGCTCCGTCGGGCTCGGCGCGGCGGCGCCGCTCTTCGCCGCCGCGACCCGCCGTTACGTCGACGCGCACTTCGGCGCCCGCCCGCACTCCCGGTTCGTCGCGCTGATCGGCGACGCCGAGCTGGACGAGGGCAACATCTGGGAGGCCGTCGCCGACCCGGCCACCACCGGCCTGGGCAACGTGACGTGGCTGGTCGACTTCAACCGGCAGTCGCTGGACCGGGTGGTGCCCGGGGTGCGGATCAACCAGTGGCGGGGCCAGTTCGAGGCCGCCGGCTGGCACGTGGTGGAGGTCAAGTACGGCCGCCGGCTCGCCGAGGCGTACGCCCGGCCGGGCGGCGAGGCGCTGCGCGACTGGATCGACGCGATGCCCAACGAGCAGTACCAGTCGCTGTTCGGGCTCACCGGCGCGGCGCTGCGCAAGCAGTTCCTCGACGGCGCGCCCGACGGCATCGAGGCGTTCATCGCCGACGTCGGCGACGACGAGCTGGGGCCGCTCGTCACCGACCTGGGCGGGCACGACATGGCGGCGATGCTCGACGCGTACGCCCAGTGCGACGCGGTCACCGACCGGCCCAGCGTGGTCTTCGCGTACACCGTCAAGGGGTGGGGTCTGCCGATCGCCGGCAATCCGCGCAACCACTCGGCGCTGCTCACCGCCGAGCAGGTCGACGCGCTGCGCACCGCGCACGGGCTGACGCGCGAGACCGAGTGGGACCGCCTGGACCCGGCGTCGGAGGCCGGCATCTGGGCCGGCGAGCGCCGGGAGGCGCTGTCCCGCGCGCCCCGCGAGCGGGCGCTGGGCGTCACCGTTCCGGACACGACGCGGGTACGCGCGAACAAGCCGATCTCGACGCAGGAGGTCTTCGGCCGGGTGCTGGTCGAGCTGGCCCGCAACCCGGAGGTGGGCCGCTACCTGGTGACCACCGCGCCGGACGTGGCGACCTCCACCAACCTGGCCGGGTTCATCAACAAGACCGGTGTCTTCGCCCCGACCGAGCAGCGCTCCTGGACCGAGGACCGGATGCTGCGCTGGACGGAGAGCCCCGCCGGGCAGCACATCGAGCTGGGCATCTCGGAGATGAACCTGTTCCTGCTGCTCGGGCAGCTCGGCCTCGCCTGGGACCTGTCGGCGCAGCCGCTGCTGCCGGTCGGCACGGTCTACGACCCGTTCGTGCTGCGTGGCCTGGACGCGTTCCTCTACGGCACCTACTCCGGCTCCCGGTTCGTGGTCGCCGGCACCCCGTCGGGCATCACGCTCGCCCCGGAGGGCGGCGCCCACCAGTCGACCATCACCGCCTCGGTGGGCCTGGAACTGCCCGGGGTGACGTTCCTCGAACCCGCGTACGCGGCCACCCTGGACTGGCTGCTCTGCGACGCCCTGGGGCAGATCGCCGGCGGGGCCGCCCCGTCGGCGACCGCCGCTCCGGCCGAGGACGGGGCGTACTACTTCCGGCTCAGCACCCGCCCGATCGACCAGGCGCCGTTCGAGGCGGCGCGGGCCCGCCTCGGCGACGCGGTGCTGCGCCGGCAGGCGGTCGCCGGGGCGTACCGGCTGGTGGACGCCCACGAGGCGTACCCGCACCTGGCCGACGCCCCCGTGGTGCAGCTCGCCGCCTCCGGCGCGGTGCTGCCCGAGGTGCTCGCCGCGGCGGCGGAACTGGCCGAGGAGGGCATCGCCGCGCACGTCGTCGACGTCACCTCGCTGGACCGGCTCTACCGGGCCTGGCAGCGCACCCTGCGCCAGGGCGTCCGCACGGCGACCGTGCCGAGCGTGCCGGGCGCGCTGCGCTCGGCGTTCGTGGACCGGGTGCCGGTGGTGACGGTGCACGACGCCGCCTCGCACGCCATGGCCTGGCTCGGGTCGGCGCTCGCCGCCCCGGCGGTGCCGCTGGGCGTGGACGAGTTCGGCCAGTCCGGCAGCGTCCACGAGCTGTACGACCTGCACGACCTGCTGCCCGGCAGCATCGTCAACGCCGCCCTCGCGGCCCTGTCCCTGCGCTGAGCCTGCGCTGTCCCTGCGCTGACCCGCAGGAGCCTGTCGCGGCCCGTCACCCGCCGCGCGGGCGTCCGGCACCACGGGGACTGGCACGGAGGGTCGTCCGTTGCTTCCGCATGGCCGGCAGGGCGGCGGTTGCGGCTGCTGGGCGCGGTTGCGGGTGGACGGCGGCGGCTGGGCGGGCCTGCGGCGTGGGTGCAGGAGGGCGGCCGGGACCCGGTCCCCAACCTTGTGCTGCGAGACGCTCGATCCATTGCCGAGGAGCGTCAAGGCCTCCTACGGTCATCCGGCGCAGGGCCAGCCGACGATCGCGGAGCTGATTACCGACAGTAATTCAGGCTCCGTGTGACGGAGTGTGACGGCGAGCGAGAGGTGCGGCAGTGCCGCCTTGCGCCCTTTGCTCTGCAGCCACGGATGCACCATGCCTCTGACCAGCTACGGTGCAAATCACGCCCGGCGAATGCCGACAGCGGATCGTTGCTGTCAGTCACTGGTGCATCCGTGGCTGCAGAGCAAAGCGTCCGAGGGCGTGGTTGGCCCCGAACGAGGTCGCTTACTGAGGGTGACGGCCGCAGGTGGCGGGCGGCGGCGCGGTGACGGCCAGGAACAACCGCTCGATGCCGTCGATGGCCAGCATCACGACCGCGGCCACGTCGGCGTGCGCGACGACTCGGGGACCAAGGCCGGGCGAGCAGGGCAGGGCAGGGCAGCCGGAGCCGCGGCGGTCAGGCGGGTGCGATCCCACGCGCGGCGTTCAGGGCGTGCCGGGTCGACACGGCGGCGGTCAGCGGGTCGGGGTGGGGGTGACCGGGACGGGAGCGCCGGCCTTCGGGTCCTCCACGACGTGCCGCTCCAGGTTCACCTGCGCCTGCCCCGTGCCGCCGACGGTGATGTCGTCGTACGCCTGGAGCAGCTTGTCCTTGTCGAAGTAGAGCACCGTCATCGACAGCGGGGTGGGCTTCTCGCCCTCGAGGCCGCGCAGGCCGGCGCCGCCCGTGGACCCCTGCACCATCAGCTGGGTGGGCCCCTTCCCGGGCACCTCGGGCAGCTTCGAGACCTGCCGGGAGTGGGTGTGCCCGGCGAGCACCAGCGGGCACGCGCCCGACAGGGGTCCGGCGGAGGCCGGGTCGTGCACCAGCGCGATGTTCACCAGGCGCGGCGAGCTGCGTACGGTGGCCGCGAGCTGGTCGCCGACGCCGATGAGCTGGTCCGCGGTCTGCTGGGTGAGCCCGCTGCCCGCCGGCGAGGTGTTCTTGTCGGGGGTGAAGCGCGGGTCGCCGATGCCGGCGATGGTCAGCCCCGCGACCGTGGTGGTCGTGTTGCTCAGCACGATCGCGTTCGGCTGGCGGGCCACGGCCGCCGCGGTACGCCCCGAGTCGTGGTTGCCCCGGATGTAGACGTACGGCTTTCTGAGCAGGCCGATCGAGCCGACGTACGAAGCCTCCGGCTCGGAGCCCCAGTCGGTGATGTCCCCGGTGTCGATCACCACGTCGATGCCGAACTGCTCGACGACGGTGCGGATGAGCTGCCAGCCGGTCGGGTTGAGGTGCATGTCGGAGACGTGCAGCACGCGGGTCGTGCCGGGGGCGGGCTCGTAGACCGGCAGCGACGACACGGTGGTGTAGAGCTGGCTGACGTTGCCGACGATGCGCTGGAGCTGCTCGGCGTACCGGGTGTAGTCGTTCGCGATCCGCCGGGCGTCACCGACGATCGCGGGGGCGTTGACCAGCAGCCCCTCATAGCGCGGCTCCTCGATCGACTCCGGCCGGATGGTGGTCGCGGCGGTGCCGAGGCTGGTCGCGGTGATCACCAGCGCCAACCCGCCCGCCCAGGCCGCCCGGCGGGTGTCGCGGAAGAGCAGCAGCGCCAGCAGCAGGGTGACCAGCACCGTCGAGGCGAGCGTCCGCAGGCCGAGGCGCAGCACGCCCTCGCGGACGTCGTCGACGGCCGACTGGCTGGCCCGGTTGATGCTCGCCGGATCGTCGAGCAGCGCCTCCGTGCGGCTCTGGTCCAGCGCGCCCAGCTCCACCGTCAGGTGGGTCGGCCCGTCGTGGCTGTCGAGCAGCAGCGCGCCCAGCGGCGGGATGTCGACGGTGGTGCCGCCGCCCAGCGCCGGCGCGACCGTGAGGTCGGCCTGGAACGGGCCGATGTCCGTGCTGACCCGGCCGCCGGCGAGCACGCCGATCACCACGCCGACCAGGGCGACGACGAGGACCGCCAGGGTCCACCCGGTCGCGCGGAGGGCTCGCCGGCCGGTCCGGTCGGCGCCACCCCGCCGCAGCGCCGGGCGCGGGGCGGGACCGGTCGCCGGGGCGTCCTCGCCCCGGTTCGCGTGCTGTTCGTTCTCCTGGCCGTCCATGGTGAGATTCTGACCTGCCCACTGAAGGATCTTGGGAAACCCGGACGAGCCGGTGCGTCAGCTCCGGCCGGCTCCGCCGCCCGCGAAGACCAGCCGCAGCAGCCGGTCGTCCTCGGGTTGCGGCTGGCCCCGCCCGTCGTGGTTGGAGGTGCTCACCCAGATCGAGCCGTCGGGAGCGGCGGCCACGGCACGCAGCCGCCCGAAGCGGTCGGTCAGCAGCTCGCGCGGCTGGCCGAGCACGGTGCCGGTGTCGGTCAGCTCGACCAGCCAGAGTCGCTTGCCGCGCAGGCACGCGGTGACGAGCAGCCGGTCCACGGCGGTCAGCCCGGAGCAGGACGCGTCCGACGTCGGCCACTGGGCGACGGGGTTGACGAAGCGCTTGTCGTCGCCGCGCCCCTCGACCGTCGGCCATCCGTAGTTGCGCCCCTTGGTGACCTGGTTGATCTCGTCCCAGGTGTTCTGGCCGAACTCCACGGCGTACATCCGCTTGCCGGCGTCCCAGGCGATGCCCTGGACGTTGCGGTGGCCCAGCGACCACACGGGGGAGTTCGGGAACGGGTTGCCGGGCGCCGGCTTGCCGTCCTTCGTGATCCGCAGGATCTTGCCGCCGAGGCGCTTGGCGTCCTGCGCCTGCGGCCGGTCGCCGGCGTCGCCGGTGCTCGCGTAGAGCAGGCCGTCCGGGCCGAAGGCCAGGCCGCCGCCGTTGTGGATGCCGGCCTTGGGGATGCCGGTGAGGATCGGGGCCGGCGTGCCGCCCAGCTCCAGCCGGGCGATCCGGTTGTCCCGCTCGGTCGTGTAGTAGACGAAGACCGACTTGTCGCGCTGGTAGTCGGGCGAGACGGCGATGCCCATCAGCCCGCCCTCGCCGGAGGCCGCCACGTCGGCGATGGTCTGCACCGGGGTGACCTTCAGCCCGTCGGGCCCCGACTCGGGGCCGACCCGCAGGATCCGGCCGTTGTCGCGCTCGGTGACCAGCGCGGCGCCGTCGGGCAGGAAGGCGATCCCCCACGGCACCCGCAGGCCCTTGGCCAGCACGGTGGTGACGACCTCCTGGCCGGCGCCGCCGGGGCTCGCCGTCGCCGACGGTGTCGGGAAGGTAGGCGGCTCACCGGCCGGGTCGGGCTCCGGCTCGCCGAGGCTGCAACCGGCGGTCGCCAGCAGCAGCGCCGCGCACGAGGCCGCCAGGGCCGTCCGGAGACGGTGGGTGCGGGGGTACGGGGGACGGGCGCTCACCCGGCCCAGGGTAGCCCGCCGGAACGTCCCACCGGGGTCGACGGATCGGACCGACTCCGTGGGGTGGTCAGATCGCCCGGACGGCCAGCAGCGCGACGTCGTCCTCCCGGTGGGGCGCGGCGGTCAGCAGCAGGTCGCAGAACTCGCCCAGCGGCAGCCGGTCCGTACCGCCCAGCCGGGCGACCAGCTCGGCCATCCCCTCGTCGATGGACCGGTCCCGTCGCTCGATGAGGCCGTCGGTGTAGAGCAGCAGGGTGTCCCCGGCGGCCAGGTGGGCGTGCCGGCTGGTCCGCCGCACCGGACGGTTCAGCCCGAGCAGCGGCTCCGGCGTCCCGGCGAGCACCTCCACCGTGCCGCCGGCCCGGACCACGAGCGGCGCGGGGTGGCCCGCGTTGCACCAGGTGACCCGCTGGCCGCCGGCGTCGTCGGCGTGCAGCCGCACCAGGGTCGCGGTGGCCGCGGCGGGGATGCGCAGCCCGCGGATCGTCTCGTCCAGGCGGCTCATCAGCTCGCCGACCGCGTCGGGCCGGCCGTACGCGTTGCCCCGGACGAGGTTGCGCAGCTGTCCCATGGTCGCGGCGGCCTCGATGTCGTGCCCGGCCACGTCGCCGATCGCCGCGATCAACTCCCCGCCGGGCTGACGGAAGGCGTCGTACCAGTCGCCGCCGACCTCGACCCGGTCCGCCGCCGGCTGGTAGCGGGCGGCCAGTTCGAGGTCCCGGGTGACCGGCAGTTCCGGCAGCATGCTGTGTTGCAGCACGTGCGCGACGTGCCGCTGTTCGCCGTACATCCGGCTGTTGCCGATCGCCTGACCGGCCCGGCGGCCGATGTCCTCCGCGATGAGCAGGTCGCTGTCGTCGAAGTCGCGCCGCTGCCGGCCGTTGATCAGGGTGATGCAGCCCAGCACCCGCCCGGCGTCGGTGATCGGCACGCTGAGGTGCGAGGAGAAGCCGAGGCGGGCGGCGAGTTCCGGCATCTCCGGGCCGATCGCGCCCCGGCGCACGTCGTCGAGGGTGGCCGCGGCGGCCAGTACGGGCCGGCCGGTGCGCAGCACCGCCCGGGTGATCGAGTCGGGGCTCAGCCCCGTGCGCATCAGCTCGGCGAAGCGGGCGACGTCCGGGGCGCGGGACGGGTCGCGGTGCGCGGCGGTCACGTCGCGTGGCGCCCCGTCGGGCCCGACCAGGGTCACCAGCGACCAGTCGGCCAGCAGCGGCACCATCGTGTCGCGCAGGTGGCGCAGCGCGGTGGCCACGTCGAGCGTCCCGGCCAGGGTCCCCGCCAGCCCGGCCAGCAGCTCCAGCCGCCCGTTGGCCTCCTCCGCGCGCCGCCGGGCCTGCTCGGCGCCCTCCAGCGCGATCCGCAGCCGCAGCTCCGAGGAGCAGGCGGCGGCCAGGTCGGCGAGCGTCCGTAGCTGCTCGGCGGTCCAGTCGCGCGGCTTGTCGTCGATCGCGCAGAGCGACCCGAGGACGTGTCCCTCCAGGTCGGTCAGCGGCATCCCGGCGTACGCCACCACGCCCAGCTCGGGCACGGCGAGGTTGTCCCGCAGGGCGGGGTGGAGCCGGGCGTCCGGCAGCACCATCGGGGTGCCGAGGCCGACGACGTGCTGGCAGAACGAGTGGCTCAGCGGGGTCTGCCGCCGGTCGGCCCACGGTGGGGCCAGGCCCACCTCGCCGGGGAAGAACTGGCGCTCGGCGTCGACCAGGGAGACCAGCGCGACCGGCACGTCGAGCAGGTCCCCGACCAGCCGGGCGAACCGGTCGAACGCCTCGTCGGGGGCGGCCGACAGCCGGGTCTCGGCGAGGGAGCGCAGCCGATCGGGATCGCGGAGCGCCGAGATCGGGTCGGCACGCTCCGGGGCGTCGTCGCGGGAGCCTTCGGTCATCGACCACCTGTCCGTGCCGATGGAGGCCGACCGGCACTCCGGTCCTCCCTTATACCCCCTCCGGACCGGAATCGACGCGGTCGCCGGACCGTCGCCCTGGTCACTCGCCCGCGTCGGGCGGGGGCCGTCCGGGTGTCGGGAGCCGCCCCGCCCGGCGTACGCCACCGCCGGGGGCTATCGTCGGCGGGCGTGAAGGTATGGATCCCGCACCAGGCCGGCCGGACGCTCCTCGGTGAGCTGCCGCCGGAGGTCACGGTCGAGGTGGCCGAGGACGTCTCCCGGCTCCCCTCGGAGACTGCCGGCGTCCGGTTCTGGGTGCCGCCCTTCCTCGCCGGCGGGGACGCCACCGCCCTGCTGGGCGAGCTGCCCGACCTGGCGGTGGTGCAGCTCCTCTCCGCCGGGGCGGACGCGTGGGCCGGCCGGGTCACGCCCGGCGTGACGCTCTGCGACGCCAGGGGGGTGCACGACCCGTCCACCGCCGAGTGGGTGGTCGCGGCGATCCTCTCCCAGCTGCGCGCCTTCCCCGCCCTCGCCCGGGCGCAGGCCCGGCGCGACTGGGCGTACGACGAGGTGGCCCCCACCGACGAGCTGACCGGCAAGCGGGTGCTGATCGTCGGGGCGGGCTCGATCGGCACGGCGGTACGCGACCGGCTCGCGCCGTTCGAGGTGAGCTTCACGCTGGTGGCCCGGACGGCCCGCCCGGAGCAGGGCGTGCACGGCGTGGCGGAGCTGCCGGGGCTGCTCCCCGAGGCCGACGTGGTGGTGCTGCTGGTGCCGCTGACCGAGCACACCCGGGGGCTGGTGGACGAGAAGTTCCTCGCCGCCATGCGGGACGGCGCGCTGCTGGTCAACGCCGCCCGTGGGCCGGTGGCCCGGACCGAGGCGCTGGTCGCCGAGCTGCGTACCGGCCGGATCTCGGCCGCGCTGGACGTCACCGACCCCGAGCCGCTGCCCGCCGACCACGAGCTGTGGACGATGCCGAACGTGCTGCTCACCCCGCACGTGGCCGGATCGGTGCGCGGCCTGCTGCCGCGCGCGTACCGGCTGGTCGGCGACCAGGTCCGCCGGTTCGCCGCCGGCGAGCCGCTGATCAACACGGTGGTGGACGGCTACTGAGCGGTGCCGGCGCGACGGTGCTCAGCCGGTCGCGCCGGGCAGGCTCTGGCCGGTGGCCGAGATCAGCCTGGGCAGGTCGGTGCCGCGTACGGCCGGCAGCGTGACGCGCTGGCCGTCGTCGAGCCGGGCGACCGCTCGGCCGCGCGGGTCGGCGGCCAGCTCGACGACCCGGTCCCAGCTGATCCGGCGCTGCCCGACCAGCGCCCGCAGGCGCAGCTCGCGGGCGTCCGCGTCGGTGCCGGCCCGCCACGCCCACACCGTGACGGCGAGCGGGACGAGCAGCACCGGCAGCAGGTACCACCGGGCGCCGGCCACCGGCAGGGCGCCGAAGAAGGCGACGATCGCGGCGGCCAGGATGGCCTGGTTGTGCCGGAAGTGGACGGTGTCGGAACTGCTCACCCCCCGATGATCCCACCCCCGCCGGCCCCGGTACGCGCCGGGCGGCACCGGCGTGGACCCGAGCGTCGGTGACGGGGATCACTGTCGACTCGGCGTCACCGACTTCGTGGTCCGCTCGTTGGCGACTGATGGGCAGTGGACCAACCCCGGGTCCGCGGCCCCGCACCGTCGCACCGCCCGTGCCCCCTCACGAAGGCGACCGCCGTGCCCCTCGCGTACCCGCAACGCGCGTCCATCCCCCGTCCCGCACTGCCGGACACCCTCGTCCTCGCCGCCGTCGCGCTGCTCCTGCTCGCCGGCGCGGCCGGTCGGGTGCCCGCCCTGGCCGTCGTGGCGCTGGCCGGCGCGGCCAGCTGCGCCCTGGCCGGCGCGCGGCTCTCCCGGCTCACCGCCGCGCCGCCGCCGACCCCCGCGCCGGTTGCCACCCGGTCCCGCGCCGCCCGCCGGCGTGCGGCGCCGCCCCGACGCGTCGCCGTGCTGCTCGACGCCGCGGTGGTGACGGCGGGGCTCACCGCCGCCGTGCTCCCGCTCGCCGAGCCGGGCCGACGCTCCGCCGTCGTCGTGTCGGGGCTGGCCGCCTCCGCCGCGTTGTTCGTCGCGGGTCTGCCTCCGGCGGCGCGGCAGCCCCGCCCGTCCACCCGGGTCCGGCTCCGTGGGGTCGCCGACGCGACCGCCGCCGGCCTGGGGCTGGTCCTCGCAGGCTGGCTGCTGCTGCCCCGCGACCCCCTCGACCCGCCGGTGCGGTTCGCCGTGGCCGTGGCCCTGGGCGGGCTCGCGCTCGCCGCGCTCACGGTGCTGACCGGGCCGCACCGGCGGACCGGCGCGGCCCGCTGCCGGGGCGGGGCGGCGCTCACCCTGTCCGGGCTGGTGGTGCTGGCCGCCCTGCAGACGGGCACGGCACCGGAGCGGGCGGCGCTGGTGTCCGTACCCCCGCTGGTGGGTGGGGTGCTGCTGACGGCGGCGGGGGCGCGGCGGGCGACCCGCCCCGAGCCGGCCCCGCCGGCCCCGCCGACCAGGGTGTGGCCCCGGGCCGTGGTCCCGACCGCCGCGGCCGTGGCGGCCGTCGGTTGGCAGCTCCGCGACGGCGCGCCGCCGGACCTCACCGCGGTCCTGCTCGCGCTCGCGCTGGCCCCGCCGCTGGTGCTGCGCGACCTGCTCCGGGCGGACGACCCGGCGCGGCCGACCGCTCCCGGCGACCCGCCGGCCGGGCAGCGCCCGGCGGACCCGGACCGGTCCGGCGTGCCCGTGGACCGGCCGGCGCTGCTGCGGGCCCTCGCCGCCCTCCGGGACGCGCCGGCCCCCGCCGGCGCGCTGCTCGTCGTCGACCTCGACGGACCCGGCCCCGCCCCCGACGGGCACCAGGGCCGCGAGGACGTGCTGGCCGAGGTGCTCCGCCGGGCCCGCGCGGTGGTCGGCCCCCGGGACCTGCTCGCGGACGTCACCGCCACCGGCTTCGCCGTGGTCACCGAGGTCGGGCCGGTGCTGGCGTACGCGCTGGGCACCCGGCTGCTCGCCGCGCTCACCGAGCCCTACCCCGCGGCGGGCGGCTCGCTGCGGCTGCGGGCCGGCATCGGGCTCGCCGAGATCGGCAACGGCGGCCCGGAGGACGTGCTGCGCCAGGCGGACCTGGCCCGGCGGCGGGCCGTGCAGCTCGGCCGGGACCGGGTCGAGTGGTACGACGCCTACCTGGAGGAGCAGCTCGTCCGCCGGCTCGACCTGGAACGGGAGCTGCCCGGGGCGGTCGCCCGGGGCGAGCTGGACCTCGTCTACCAGCCGGTGCTCGACCTGGCCGACCGGCAGCCGGTCGGCACGGAGGCGCTGCTGCGCTGGCGCAGCCCGGTGCTCGGCACGGTGCTTCCCGCCGAGTTCCTGCCGGTGGCCGAGGACCTCGACGTCGTGGGCGAGCTGGGCTGCTGGGTGCTGGACCGGGCCTGCCGGCAGCTCGCCGCCTGGTCGGCGGGCAGCCGGCAGCTCTGGATGGCGGTGAACGTGACCGTCCGGGAGCTGGCCTCCCCCGACTTCGTACCGCGGACGGCGGCCGTGCTCGACGCGTACGGGTTGTCGCCGGACCGGCTGGTGGTCGAGGTGGCGGAGCCCCGGGTGGGCGCCGAGTTGCCGACGGTGGTGGCCCGGCTGGCCGGGCTGCGCTCGCTGGGCGTGCGCACCGCGCTGGACGACTTTCGGGCCGAGCACGCCTCGCTGGCCCAGCTCCGGCGGTTGCCGATCGACCTGCTCAAGGTCGGCCCGCAGCTGGTGGACCCGGCGGACCCGCAGCGCCCGCTGATCGACGTGGTGGTGAACGTGGGGGACCGGCTGGGGCTGGACATCGTGGCCGAGGAGCTGGAGTCGGCGAGCCTGGTCGACGGCGCGCGGCGGGCCGGCTGCCGGTACGGGCAGGGCTTCGCGCTGGCCCGCCCGGCCACCGCCGAGCGGGTCGAGGCGTACTTCGAGGAGTTCCCGTCGGCCTCGCGCTGAGCGGGCCGGCATTCCCCGCCCTCGCCTGGTTGACTCTGACACCGTGTCAGGGCCGAACGTGTGAGGGGCCATGTTCACCATCGGAGACTTCGCCAGGCTCGGCCGCGTGTCGGTCCGCATGCTGCGTCACTACGACAGCATCGGGCTGCTCCGCCCGGCCGCCGTCGACCCGCACACCGGGTACCGGTCCTACCGGGCCGAGCAGCTCCGCCGGCTCAACCGGGTGATCGCCCTCAAGGAACTGGGACTCACCCTCGGGCAGGTGCGGGCGATCATCGACGACGCCGTCGAGGTCGCCGAACTGCGCGGCATGCTGCGGCTGCGCCGGTCCCAGCTGGAGGCTCAACTGGCGGCCGACACCGCCCGCCTGGCCGGGGTCGAGGCGAGGCTCCGCATGATCGAGACGGAGGGTCGGATGACCAGCCAGGACATCGTACTCAAGGAACTGCCCGCGGTCCGGGTGGCGGAGCTGACCGGGATGGCCCGCAGCTACGAGACGCCGGACATCTCCACCGTGATCCAGCCGCTCTACCCGGAGCTGTTCCGGCGCCTCGCCGCGGCGGGCGTCGTGCCCTCCGGCCCGGGGCTGGCCTGGTACGAGGCGACGGGGGAGGGCGAGTCCGTCGTGGTGCACGCCGGGGTGACGGTGGCCGTCGACCCCTCGGCGGCCCGGGACTTCGGCGTCGTCGACCTGCCCGCGGTGCCCACCGCGGCGACGATCATCCACCACGGGCCGATGGACGAGGTGGGGGGCAGCATCCAGGCGCTCGCCACCTGGATCGAGGCGAACGGCTGGCGGGCCGACGGGTACACCCGCGAGTTGTACCTGGACTACTGCCCGGACGAGCCCGAGAAGGGCGTCACCGAACTCCAGTTGCCGGTGGTCGCGGCGTGAGCGGCGGCCCGACCCGGGTGCGGGTCGGGCCGCCGGCGGTGGGGGGGGGGGGCGGGGCGGGGGCCCCCCCCCCCCCCCGCGCCCCCCCCCGCGGGGGGGGCGGGCCCCCCCGCCCCGCCCGGGCGCGCGCCCCCCCCCCCGGGGGGGGGGGGGGGGGGGGGGGGGCGGGGGCCCCCGGCGGGGGGGGGGGCCGCGCCCGGGGGGGGGGGGGGGGGGGGGGGGGCCGGCCCCCCCCCCACGCCGGCGTCACCGCAGGTAGGGGCCGGTGTCGCCGACCTTGCCCGGCGCCGGGTTGCCCGGCAGGTCCAGCACGTACACCCGCAGGTTGCCCTGCCCGCTGACCGTCGCCGTCAGGGTCCCGTTGGTGACCGTCCGGACGTCGCCGGTGACCGCGTCGACGTACCGGCCGTTGGGCACGCCGGTGAACGTCGCGCTCCCGGAGACCGTGACCAGCGCGAAGCTGTCCACGCCGCCGGCGGTGAAGCGCCGCTTGTACGCCATGGCGCCGCTGATCCCCTCGGTCGAGTACTGCCCCTTCTGCAGGGCCGGCACCGCCCGGCGGATCTGGTTGAGCCGCTGCACGTGCTTGACCAGCGGCTTGTCCAGGGTGCTGGCGACCGGCCCGGTGGCGGCACTGACCCGGCCGAAGTCGGCCGCGGTGACCGTGCCCTGGAGGTGGCCGCCGTAGTAGGCCCGGCCGGTGGTGGCCAGCGGGCAGGTCGGCCCGCAGTCGATCTTCGCGCCCTTCTGGAACTCGATCTCGGAGCCGTAGTAGAGCGTCGGGATGCCCCGGAACGTCCACATGAGGCTCATGTTCTCCGCCCAGGCGCCGGTGCCCCCGGTGTAGCGGGTGTTCGACTTGTTCGGGCCGTAGTCGTGGCTGTCGACGTACACGACGTTGTAGGTCGCGTCGTTGTAGCTGTCGTCGGAGTCCTTGCCGTTGCCGAAGGCGTTGTTCGCGTCGCCGAAGTTCATGTGCATGCGCATGTCGATGACGTTCATGCCGGAGAACTTCGAGTGGTCCGGCGCGTGGTAGGTGTTCCCGCGCAGGAACGCGTTGTCGCTGGTCGGCTGCCCGTTCGGGCCGAGCAGCTGCTCGTGGTCGTACTGCTCGATGGCGGCGCGCACGTCGTCGGGGCTGTACTCCTTGCGCTCCTTCCAGGTGAAGAACTGCGCCGAGTGGTTCACCGAGCCCCGGTTCCACTTGTCGTTGACGAACGCGGCGACCTCGCCGAAGACGTAGAAGTCCCGGCCCTTCTCGCCGTGCCTGGCCAGCGCGTGCTGCTGGATCGCCGGCAGGAAGCGCCGGTTCCAGGTGACCCGGGGGATGTGCACGGCCGTGTCGATGCGGAAGCCGTCGACCCCCATGTCGATGAACTTGTTGTACGTGTCGATCAGGTACTTCTGCACGGTGGCGTTCTCGGTGTTGAAGTCGGCCAGGTCCTCGTGCAGCCAGCAGCTGCGTGAGTCCTCGCCCTCCCAGTTGCCGATCCAGCACTGGTGGTACAGGTCGGCCGGGAAGAGCTTGCTGGTCGGGGTCGGCCACTGGCACTCGTAGAGGCGGAAGCCCTCGGGGCTGGTGCCGGCCGGGGCGCCCCAGCGCGGGCACTGGTTGCCGGTCGGCGCCGTGGTCGACCAGACGTCGCCGTTGTAGGGCCGCCCCTTGGCGAGGGCGTTCTGCGCCGGGGTCAGCTCCGGGTCGGTGCCGGGGTGCTCGACCATGGGGTCGTACGCGCGGCCCGGCTCCTGCTTGCTGTACATCCACTTCCACTGCTCGTCGCGGGTGCCGTACACCGTGGGGGTGAACAGGCCCTTGGCGCCCCAGCGGGAGCTGTGGTTGTAGACCACGTCCTGGAAGACCTTGATGCCCTTGGCGTGCGCGGCGTTGATCAGGTCCTGGTAGCTCGCGCCGGGGCTCTCCAGCCGCGGGTCGACCCGCTGGAAGTCCCAGCCGTGGTAGCCGTGGAAGTCGTAGTCGGACCGGTTCAGCACGACAGGGGTGATCCAGAGGGCGGAGAAGCCGAGCCCCTTGACGTAGTCGAGCTTGTCGATCAGGCCCTTGAAGTCGCCGCGGAACATCGGGTCGTCGTTGGCCGCGTTGCCCGACTTGACGTGCTGGCTGCCGCCCCGGTTGTTGGTGGCGTCGCCGTCGGCGAACCGGGCGGTCATGACGAAGTAGATGCTGTCCTCGCGGGGGTCGCCGCCGAGCGGGGTGCCGGCCGCGGGCGGGGGCGTGGTGGTGCCGGTGGTGACCGCCACGGGGGCACTGGCCGGGGAGGTGTTGCCGGCCGCGTCGTACGCCCGGACGGTGTACTCGTAGCGGGTCTGCGGGCTCAGCGCGTCGTCGACGTGGCCGGTGCCGGCGGTGGTCACCGTGACGGTGCCCTGCGACCCACCGGTGCGGGTGAGCCGGTAGCCGGTGACCCCGCGGTCGTCGGTGGCCGCGGCCCAGGAGACCGCGACGCGCAGCCCGTTCGCGGTCGCGCCCAGTCCCGTGGGAGTGGACGGCGCGGTGGTGTCCGGCGTGTCGGGCTGGCACGGTGCGGCTGCGCCGGCGGTCACCACCCCCGCCTTGACGGTGCTCACCCCGGAGCCCAGGGTGTAGTCCGCGCCGTTGTTGTTGTCCCAGGCGCCGGCGCCGTTGTTGAAGGCCGCCCGGAGCGTGGCGGCGGTGCCGAGGTCGACCACCCGGCGGGCCCATCCGGCGCAGCCCGCCTGCATCGGCACGCCGGGGACGGTGGTCCAGGCCCCGCCCGCGGGCTGGTAGTGGATGTTCGCGGCGGCCCAGCCCCTGGTCCCGACGTGGTACCACACGTCGGCCGTCCGGCCGGTCGGCGGGTCCGACGGGGTGGGCGTGGGCGAGGGGGTGCCGGCGCAGGGGTCGCCCGTGCCGACCACGCCGTCCGCGACGGTCACCGTCCCGGTGCCGGTGCGGTAGTTCGCGCCCCGGTTGTTGTCCCAGGTGACGCCGTTGTGGTTGAACACCACCTGGAGGCCGGTGGCGCTACCGGCGTCGATGGTGCGTTTGCGCCAGCCGGCGCACGCCGCCTCCATCGCCACCCCGGGCACGGCCGTCCACGCGCCGCCGTCCGGCGCGTAGTGGACGTTGACCTGGCCGGTCCAGCTGGCGGCGGGTCGGTAGTAGACGGTCACGGAGTTCGCGGCGGAGGCCGTGCTGAGCGGGGCCAGCCCGACGGCGATCCCGGCGGCCAGCGCGGCCGCGATCGTCCGTCGTCTTCGTCCGGTGCTGGGATGCATCGGAGCTCCTCGGGGGTGGTTGTCGGCGGGGGCCGAGGGGACGGGGTGCCTTGCGTGACAGTCGTTGACTGTGGGGGATTGCCCGGACCGGACAGTGACGTGACGGATTGCGTCACAGGATGACGAATGTTTCTGCAAGGTCTTGCAAGTGGCGAGAAAGTTACCACCATCAACGTCTCGACACCAGACGTTCACACTGATCGGACGAAGCCCCGCCGGCCCCGGACGTGCCGAGCCGGGCGGGCGGGTGGCCCGGGGCGCCGCAGCGCGGCCCGGAGGGATCGATCAACCGGTTAAGGTGGGCCGGTGCCTACGGCTCCTGCCGTCGCCCCGGCCGGGAGGCCGGCGGGCGGGGCGCCCGGGTCGGCGCGGTCCGGCTCAGCCCGCGCGCGGCGGGGCCGTGCTGCCCCGGGGCGTGAGGTGGGCGGTCCCGTCCTGCACCTGCCGGGCCGGCGCGCCGCCGATCACCGCCAGCAGCTCCCGGGCGGCGTGCGCGCCGTACGCCGGGATGTCCCGGCCGAGCGCGGTCAGCGGCGGGTGCACCAGCTGGCAGAGCGGCGAGTCGTCCCAGGCCACGATGGACACCTCGCCCGGCACGGCGAGGCCCATCTCCTGGGCCACCGACAGCCCCGCTATCGCCATCACGTCGTTGTCGTAGATCACGGCGGTGGGGCGGCCGGCCGAGCTGAGCAGCCGCCGGGTGGCGCGCGCCCCCTCCTCGCCGGTGTAGTCCGACGGCACCGTGACCGCGTCGGCCAGGCCGAGCCGGCGGCACACCTGGGTGAACGCCTCGGTGCGGATCTCGGTGTGCAGCAGGGCGGGCAGGCCGCCGACGCGGGCGATCCGGCGGTGGCCGAGGGCGACCAGGTACTCCACGGTCTCCACCAGCGCCGCCGCGTCGTCGGACCAGACGCTGGCCAGCCCGCCGGTGCCGCCCGGGCCGCCGATCACCACCGCGGGCAGGCCCAGCTCCTCCAGCACCGGCACCCGGCGGTCGTCGGCGCGCAGGTCGCAGACGAGGACGCCGTCGACGCGGCGCTCACCCCACCACCGGCGGTAGACCGCGACCTCCGCCTCCTGGTCGGCCACCACCTGGAGGGTGAGCGCGTACGACCGGGCGGAGAGTTCGGCCTCGACGCCGCTGATCAGCTCCATGAAGAACGGCTCGATGCCGAGCGTGCGGGCGGGGCGGCAGAGGGCGAGGCCGACCGCGTCGGCGGTGGCCCCGGAGAGGGAGCGGGCGGCGCGGCTCGGGTTGAAGCCGATCTCGGCGGCGATGGCGAGGATCCGCTGCCGGGTGGCCTCGGAGACCCCGGGCTGGCCGTTCAGCGCGTAGGAGACCGCCCCCTTGGACACCCCGGCGCGCCGGGCGACGTCGGCGATCGTGGGCCGCTTCACCGGCGTACTCCTCCACTCTCCCGCCCGGGCGGGTGTCACCACGAGGCCGGGGCGACCGGCGGCGGTCCACGCTACTGCACCGGCCCCGGAAAGGGTCGGCACGACCGGTGCGCGGCATCGGGCCGGTCGCCGGCTTTCCCGGTTAAGTGATCTGGTGTGGCTCGGCTCGGTCCCGGACCGTGCCGCAGGACCGCGCCCCGGTGTCTCGCAGGAATGCCTCCACCTCTCATGATCGCGCTCCCACGGCAGGTGCAGATTACCGCGATGCACCGATCGTGACTGCCCGTTGACAGCGCCGAAACCGGACCGTACGGTGGCGGAACTTATCCGGTTCAGTCAACGACTCTCGATGTCGGGAGCGTTCCCATCTGGCGCGGAGGATGACATGAGACGGTCCTTGACGCACTGGGCCACGGCGGCCGCCGTCGGCGCGGTCAGCCTGGTCATGGTCGCGGCGTGCAGTGGCAACAGCGGAGGTGGCGGCGACTCCCAGGCGGGCGGCCAGGTCACCCTGAAAATCAACTTCTGGGGCGACTTCGGGCTCGACGAGCTCAAGACGAAGTACGAGGACGCGAACCCGAACGTCAAGATCAGCCTGAACACCGGCGAGTACAACGCCCAGCACGAGGACCTCCAGAAGAAGCTCGTCGCCGGCTCCGGCGCGCCGGACATCGCCGCCGTCGACGAGGGCTTCGTCGTCCAGTTCCGCGGCCAGGCCGACAAGTTCGTCAACCTGCTCGACAAGGGCGCCGGCACGTACGAGCAGAAGTACCTGCCGTGGAAGTGGAAGCAGACCCTGACGCCCGACGGGAAGACCCAGATCGGCCTCGGCACCGACGTGGGCGGCCTGGCCATGTGCTACCGCACCGACCTGTTCAAGGCCGCCGGCCTGCCCACCGGGCGCGACCAGGTCTCCGCGCTCTGGCCCACCTGGGACAGGTTCATCGAGGTCGGCCAGCAGTACACGGCCCGCAGTGGCAAGAAGTTCATCGACGCCGGCACCAACATCTTCAACCCCGTCCTCGGGCAGCAGCCGGTCGGCTTCTACGACGAGAGCGAGGCGCTCAAGATGGACGGCGGCCCGAAGGTCGCCTTCGACGTGGCGGCCCGGACCATCGCCGCGGACCTCTCGGCCAACCTCACCGCGTTCTCCCCCGAGTGGAACAGCGGCTTCGTCAAGGGCAACTTCGCCGTGCTCGCCTGCCCGGCCTGGATGCAGGGGCACATCAAGAACACCGCCCCCGGCACCAGCGGCAAGTGGGACGTGGCCGCGATCCCCGGCGGGGGCGGCAACTGGGGTGGCTCGTTCCTGACCATCCCCAAGCAGGGCAGGAACGTCGACGAGGCGTACAAGTTCGTCGAGTGGCTGATCCAGCCCGAGCAGCAGATCGAGATCTTCAAGAAGGTCGGCAACCTGCCGTCCCAGCCGGCGCTCTACCAGGACCCGGCGATCAGGGACTTCACCAACCCCTTCTTCAACAACGCCCCGGTCGGCCAGATCTTCTCCAAGACGGCGGAGAGCCTGACCCCGCAGTACCTCGGCAAGCGCAACGGCCCGACCCGGGTGGCGGTGGAGAACGTGCTGAACCGGCTGGCCACCGGAAACCTGAAGGGCAAGCCCGACCAGGCGTGGACCGAGGCGGTCAAGGAAGCCGAGAAGGCCGCCAGGTCCTGACCGCCCGCCGGTCGGGGCGGGGTTCGTGCCGCGCCCCGACCGGCCCTCCCTTCGGTGCCTGGAGGTGCCCCGATGTCCACCACCCGCGCCGCCCCCACGGCGCCCCGGCCCGGCCAGAAGCCCGGCGCGACGGCCGAACGCCGGGGCCGCCGACCAGAGCCGGGCGGCTGGCGTACCCGGTTGTACCGCTTCGACGTGCGCTACGTGCCGTACCTGCTGATCGCCCCGTTCTTCCTGCTCTTCGCCGTCTTCGGGCTCTTCCCGATCGTCTTCAACGGCGTCGTCGCCCTGCGCCACTGGCGGCTCGACGACCCGATGCTCACCGGCTGGGCCGGGCTGGAGAACTTCCGCCGCCTCTTCACCGACGACGACTTCTTCAACGCGCTCGCCAACACCTTCGGCATCTTCCTGCTCTCCACGGTGCCGCAGCTGCTGCTGGCGCTGATCGTCGCGTCGCTGCTCAACCGGAAGCTGCGGGCCCAGACCTGGTTCCGGGTCGGGGTGCTGCTGCCGTACATCACCCCGGTGACGGCCTCCACGCTGATCTTCTCCGTGGTCTTCGCCCGGGACACCGGCATCGCCAACTGGGCGCTGTCGCTGCTCGGCATCGGCGAGACCGAGCCGATCGACTGGCGGTCCGCGAAGTGGTCCTCGTGGATCGCCATCGCCACCATGGTCAACTGGAAGTGGATCGGCTACAACGCGCTGCTCTACCTGGCCGCCATGCAGTCCATCCCGCGCGACGTCTACGAGGCCGCCGCCGTCGACGGGGCCGGGCCGTGGCGCCAGCTGTGGCGGATCACCGTGCCGATGATCCGGCCCGTGGTCATCTTCACCGTCGTGCTCTCCACCATCGGCGGCCTGCAACTGTTCACCGAGCCGATGCTCTTCGACGCCAATCCGGCCCTGGGCCTCGGCGGCGACGACGGGCAGTGGCAGACCGTCGCGCAGCTCATCTACAAGGTCGGGTGGCGGGACCTCAACCTCGGCTACGCCGCCGCCATGTCCTGGGCCCTCTTCCTGGTCATCCTGATCGTCGCGGCGATCAACGCCATCATCACCAACCGCCTGGGAGGTGGGAAGAAATGAGCGCCTCGACTTCCCGGCGGGGGGCGCTGACGGGTCGGGCGCCGCAGCACATGCCCGGCAGCGTCTGGACCTACCTGTTCCTGAGCGTCGTGATCGCGTTCTCGGCGTTTCCGCTCTACTGGATGTTCGTCATCGCCACGAACACCGACGAGGCGCTGGCGCAGATCCCGCCGCAGGTGCTGCCCGGCGGTCAGCTCGTCACGAACCTGCGGGAGGTCTTCTCCATGCAGGACGTGTTCTTCCTCCAGTCGCTCGGCAACAGCGTGATCGTGTCGTCGGTGGTGACGGCGTCGGTGCTCTTCTTCTGCGCGCTGGCCGGCTTCGCCTTCGCCAAGCTGCGGTTCAAGGGGCGCAACGCGCTGATGGTCATGGTCGTCCTGACCATGACGGTGCCGAACCAGCTCGGCGTCGTCGCCCTCTACATCCTGATGGGCCGGATGCCCGGCGAGGGCGGTTGGAACGGCACCCTCCTCGCGGTGATCGTGCCCGGCCTGGTCACTGCGTTCGGCGTCTTCTACATGCGGCAGTTCATCCTCGACGCGGTCCCCGACGAGCTGGTCGAGGCCGCGCGGATGGACGGCGCGAGCACCATGCGGATCTTCTGGAGCGTGGTGGTGCCGGCGGTCCGGCCCGCCATGGCGGTGCTCGGCCTGCTGACCTTCGTCGCCACCTGGAACGAGTTCCAGTGGCCGCTGATCACCCTCGGCGGCACCGACTACCCGACCTCGATGGTCGCGCTCTCCGACCTCGCGAGCGGCAACTACGTGCTGTACCGGCGGGTGCTGGCCGGCGCCCTGGTCGCCACCCTCCCGCTGCTGGTGATGCTCTTCATCGGTGGCCGTCAGATCGTCCGCGGAATCATGGAAGGTGCGGTGAAGTCGTGACCCGGCAAGCGTTGCACGAGGGCTGGACCCTGCGGGCGGTGGAGGGGCCGCAGGTGCCGGCAGGGATCGCGGGCCGCGCGGTGCCGGCCACCGTTCCCGGCTGCGTGCACACCGACCTGCTGGCCGCCGGCCTGATCCCCGACCCGTACCTGGACGACAACGAGAAGCAGCTCGCCTGGATCGGCCGCACCGACTGGGTCTACGAGACCACCTTCACCCATCGGCCGGGCGGCGACGAGCGGGTCGACCTCGTCTGCGCCGGCCTCGACACCGTCGCCACGCTCACCCTCAACGGCACCGAGGTCGGCCGCGCCGAGAACATGCACCGCGGCCACCGCTTCGACGTCCGGTCGCGGTTGGTCGCCGGGTCCAACACCCTGGTCGTACGCTTCGACTCCGCCTACGGCTACGCCGAGGCGCAGCGGGACCGGCTCGGGGACCGGCCGAACGCCTACCCGGAGCCCTTCCCGTTCATCCGCAAGATGGCCTGCAACTTCGGCTGGGACTGGGGGCCGACCCTGGTCACCGCCGGCATCTGGCAGGAGATCGGGCTGCACGCCTGGTCCACGGCGCGGCTGGCCGTCGTACGTCCCCTGGTGACCGTCGAGGCCGGCCACGGCCGGGTGGAGCTGCACGTCGAGGTCGAGCGGGCCGGGGACGCGCCGCTCACCGTGCGGGCGACCGTCGCCGGCGCGGCGGCCGAGGCGACGATCCCGGCGGGGGAGCGCACGGCCGTGCTGACCCTCACCGTCCGCGACCCGGCGCTCTGGTGGCCCAGGGGGTACGGCGACCAGCCGCTGCACCCGCTGGACGTGACCCTGCACGACGCCGACGACCACCCGCTCGACACCTGGTCGCGGCGGATCGGCTTCCGCTCCGTACGCCTCGACACCACCCCCGACGCGCACGGCACCCCGTTCGCCCTGCACGTAAACGACACCCCGGTCTTCGTCCGGGGGGTCAACTGGATCCCCGACGACGCCTTCCCCACCCGGATCACCCGGGACCGGCTGGCGCACCGGTTCCGGCAGGCCGCCGACGCGAACGTCAACCTGCTGCGCGTCTGGGGCGGCGGCCGGTACGAGTCGGACGACTTCTACGACCTCGCCGACGAGCTGGGCCTGCTCGTGCAGCAGGACTTTCTCTTCGCCTGCGCCGCCTACCCGGAGGAGGAGCCGCTGCGCGCCGAGGTGGCCGCCGAGGCCACCGAGCAGGTGCTCCGGCTCGCCCCGCACCCGTCGCTGGTGCTCTGGACCGGCAACAACGAGAACATCTGGGGCTGGCACGACTGGGACTGGCAGGAGCCCCTCGCGGGGCGCACCTGGGGACGCGGCTACTACCTGGAACTGCTGCCCCGGATCGTGGCCGAGCTGGACCCGACGCGGCCGTACTGGCCCGGCAGCCCGTGGTCCGGCCGCGAGGAGATCCACCCCAACGACCCGGCGCACGGCACCACGCACATCTGGGACGTCTGGAACACCGACGACTACACGAAGTACCGCGAGTACGTGCCGCGCTTCGTCGCCGAGTTCGGCTACCAGGCCCCACCCGCGTACGCGACGCTGCGCCGGGCACTCTCGGACGAGCCCCTCGCACCCGACTCGCCCGGGATGGCGCACCACCAGAAGGCCATCGACGGCGACGCCAAGCTCCGGCGCGGGCTCGACGCGCACCTGCCGGCCCCGGCGGACTTCGACGACTGGCACTGGCTGACCCAGCTCAACCAGGCGCGCGCGATCCAGCTCGCCGTCGAGCACTTCCGCTCCCACCGGGACGTCTGCGCGGGCACGATCGTCTGGCAGCTCAACGACTGCTGGCCGGTGACCTCCTGGTCGGCCGTCGACGGCGACGGCCGCCGCAAGCCCCTGTGGTACGCGCTGCGCCGGGCGTACGCCGACCGGCTGCTGACCGTCCAGCCCCGCGAGGGCGGCCTGGCCCTGGTCGGGGTCAACGACGGGGCGACCCCGTGGCGGGCGACGGCATCGGTGACCCGGCTGACCCTGGCCGGCGAGCCACGGGCGAAGTCCACGCTGGAGCTGGACGTCCCCGCGTACGCCAGGCTGGAGCTGGCGCTGCCGGCGGAGCTGGCGCGGCCGGAGGAGGCCCGGCGTGAGCTGCTGGTGGCCGAGGCGGGCGGGACGGCGGAGCGGGCGCTGTGGTTCTTCGCCGAGGACCGCGACGCCGACTGGCCGGCGGCCCGGTACGACGCGGCGGTCGAGCCGGTCGACGGCGGCCAGCGGGTCCGGGTCACCGCCCGCACGGTCCTGCGGGACCTGACGCTCTTCCCGGACCGCCTCGACCCGGCGGCCGAGGCCGACGGGGCGCTTGTCACCCTCCTGCCGGGTGAGTCGGCCACGTTCACGGTGCGCGCGGACGCCCCGCTGGACCCGGCGGCCCTGACCACCCGCCCCGTCCTACGCTGCGTCAACGACCTCGCCGGCTGACCCGGCGCCGGTGCGCACGACGGAGATCTTGGCAAGATCCGGCCACCGGAGGGGCCGTTCCGTACCAAGATCTCCGTCGTGCGCACCCCCGGGGGCAGGCGGCCCGGTGTCTGGGGAGCGCTGATCGACTATCCGCTGGTCCACGTGGTCGCCTCCCTGGTGACAGCGGCGGCGCTGGCGGCGCTGGCGGCGGTGCCCGCAGCGGTAGCCGCCCTTGCCGACCCTCGTCGCCCCGGATGGGGCGGGCACGGTCGACGTTGCGAGTTGAAGATTTGTGCAAGTGCTAAAGTCGGCAATCGGATGTGGCGTCGCGTGACGGAGGCTGACGTGTCGGTACCGCTCTACCAGGCGAAGGCGGAGCTGTTCCGCACCCTCGGCCACCCGGTGCGGATCCGGGTGCTGGAGCTGCTCCAGGACGGGCCGAAGCCGGTCCGCGACCTGCTGGCGGCGATCGACGTGGAGGCGTCCAACCTGTCCCAGCAGCTCGCGGTGCTGCGCCGGGCCGGCATGGTCACCTCCAGCCGCGACGGCGCCCTCGTCGTCTACGCCCTCAGCACCCCGGACGTGGCGGACCTGCTGGCCGCCGGTCGCCGCATCCTCGGCGCCGTCCTCACCGACCGCGACGCGCTGTTGGACCAGCTTCGGGCCGACGGGCGGGACCGGTGAGCACACTGTCGGTGCGTGACCGGTTCGTCGGGCTGCTGCCACCACGCGCCGACTGGCTGGCGGTGCGCCGCGCGCCCCGGCGCGACCTGCTCGCCGGGCTGACCGTGGCCGTGGTGGCGCTGCCGCTGGCCCTGGCCTTCGGCGTCACCTCCGGGCTCGGGGCCCAGGCCGGGCTGGTCACGGCGGTGGTGGCCGGCGCCGTCGCCGCCGTCTTCGGCGGCTCCCACCTCCAGGTCTCCGGGCCGACCGGGGCGATGACCGTGGTGCTGGTGCCGGTGGTCCAGCAGTTCGGCCCCACCGGGGTGCTGATGGTCGGGGTACTGGCCGGGCTGGTGCTGATCGCACTGGCCCTCGCCCGCCTCGGCCGGTACGTCCACTACCTGCCCGTCCCCGTGATCGAGGGGTTCACCGCCGGTATCGCGGTGGTCATCGCCCTGCAACAGGTGCCAGCCGCGCTCGGGGTCACCGATGCGCACGGCGACCGCGTCTGGGCCGTCGCCGCCGACGCGGTCGTCCGGTTCGTCGCGGATCCACGGCCGGTCCCTGTCGCGGTGGCCCTCGGCGTGGCGGCGATGATGCTGCTCGGTGCCCGATGGCGTCCCGGCTTGCCGTTCTCCCTGCTCGGGGTGGCCGCCGCGACCGTACTGGCCGAGACCGCTCCGGTCGACCTGGTCCGCATCGGCACCCTGCCCTCCGGCCTGCCCGCGCCCTCGCTGGGCTTTCTCGACCTCGACGCCGTCGGGGTCCTGCTGCCCTCCGCCCTCGCGGTCGCGGCGCTGGCCGCGTTGGAGAGTTTGCTCTCCGCCACCGTGGCCGACCAGATGACCGTGGGCCAGCGCCACGACCCCGATCGCGAACTCTTCGGCCAGGGGCTGGCCAATCTCGCCGCCCCCGTGTTCGGCGGGATCCCGGCCACCGCCGCCATCGCCCGTACGGCGGTGAACGTGCGCGCCGGCGCGAGTTCGAAGTTGGCCTCGCTCACCCACGCCGTCGCCCTCGCCGGGATCGTGCTGGCCGCCGCGCCCCTGGTGGGCCGGATCCCGCTCGCCGCGCTGGCCGGTGTCCTACTGGCCACCACGGTCCGGATGGTCGAGGCCGGGGTCCTGTGGGCGCTGGCCCGTGCCACCCGGGGCGACGCCCTCGTGCTGGTGCTCACCTTCGCGGTCACGGTGGCGCTGGACCTGGTCACCGCCGTGGCGGTCGGGGTGGGTGTGGCGATCGTGATCGCGCTGCGCGCGGTGGCCCGTACGGCCCGCGTGGAACAGGTTCCCCTCGACCCCGGCGAGCACAGCGCCGAGGAACAGGCCCTGCTCGCCGACCACATCGTGGCCTACCGGCTGGACGGCCCGCTCTTCTTCGCCGCCGCGCACAACTTCCTGCTCCAACTCTCCGACGTGGCCGACGTCCGCGTGGTCATCCTGCGGATGTCGCGCGTGAGCACCCTCGACGCGACCGGCGCGCAGGTGCTCGGCGACGCCATCCTCCGGCTCCAGGAACGCGGCATCACCGTCCTGCTCTCCGGCATCGTCCCCGGCCACGACCAGGTGTTGGCCACTCTCGGCGTGGCCGACCAGCTGCGCCGCGACGGCCTGGTCTTCCCCGACACCCCGGCCGCGATCCGGTACGCCCGCACCGTCGTGCTGCCCGGCAGGGAAGGCCTGGCCGGCGACGACGCTCAGGAGGCGGCCAGGGCTGGGTGAGCAGCGTCGGCACGCTCCGGCTGAGGAGGAAAGTGCGAGCGGAGGCGACGAGTTCGGGGTGGTGACCGGCGGCCCGTGCCCGCCGCTACCAGACGATCACGTCGAAGGTGAGCGTCTTCCCTGGTTCGTAGCGCTTGACGGTCAACCACGCCCAACGTTTCTCTGTTGTCCGCACACAGAAGGACTGGTCTGTCCGGAGTTGTTCGCTGAGGATGTCGTTCTGCCGGGTGACGGACGTCTCGCAGGCGCTTTCGGACGGCGTCCCGTCGACCACGACGACGTCGCCAGGGGTCCGCACCGGTGGGGACCCGCGGTTCAGATACACGTCCAGGCCCTGGCCGAGCGAATAACCGTACTGGACTTTCCAGTTCGTGACCGTGGAGTCGAGGTCGAGGGAGTAGCTCATCGAGAGGGTGACCCCCTTTTCGGTGCGACTCGGAGGCTTCACGCCGTCGGAGGTCGGGCTCGCGGTGGTGCTCGGATCGGGGGCCTCGGTCGGGTCGGTGGGACGGCCGGTCGGTGTCGCCGGGGAGGTCGGCGCTGAGGTGGGGGACGTCGGGACAGCGCTGGTCGGTCGGTCGTCGGGGGTGGGGGTCGCCGCGACCGTCGTGGGTTTACCCGTGCTCCGGCCCACGATGCGGTCGGTGGCCGCGCCGGTCACCGCCGACAGGACCACCAGGATCAGCACCACCACGGTGGCGAGTACGGGGCGGCGCTGCATCCAGAGCCACCCCAGCGCCCAGCAGGCCGCGGCGAGGCCGGCGAGCCCGACCGCCACCACGGCCCAGGCGCCGGCGCTGGTCAGCCACTGCATGACGCCCGCCACCGCGCCCACCACGCCGGCAGCCGTCGACACCAGCACGACCCGTCTGTCCGAAGGTGGTGGACTCGGCTGGTTCACCGCGCCGCTCCGGGTCGCTCACCGGTGCCGGGGCAAAGATCGGGGGACATGGCTCCATTCGACGCCGCACTCCTCAGTGGAGCCAGGGAGTGTTGCCCATCCGACAGTCCTGCTCGGGGCGCGGTCACGGGATGGACAAACATCCTTGCTGCGTCTCATTGCATCGACAGTCAACAATGACGAGGTATCGACGTCTCTCTCGGGAGGTATTACATGAGTCGTTTTCGTCGCATACTGCTCACGATGGCGCTCGTCGTCACTGCGGCGCTGCTGGTACCGGCCACACCAGCCAGTGCCGCTGGCCAACCGGTGAAGATCTGTTTCCAGGTTGGTGAGTTCGGCGGTCGGCCGATCTTCGACTGTCATGAGATCGTGCTGCCGGAGTTCGAACCGAGACCGATCGGGCCGATCGAGTGTCTGAGTTGCCCGCCGGTCTACGAGTTGTGGGACCGGATCGACCCGGAGAAGCGATTCGAATATCTGCACCTGCTGGGTCGAGGCATGTCGCTGCTGGGGGAGGCGGCGCAGGCCGCGGACCCGGTCAAGGCGGAGCGCCTGCGGGAGTTGGCGACGGAGAGCTTCTGGTCGTCGGCGAAACTGCTGGAGGGTTCAGAGGTCAAGCTCCGCCAGCTCGGCTGGGCGGACCTGAAGAACGAGAAGTTCCACGGCGACCCGGATCCGCAGCCGTCGCTGGTGGCGAGCGGGGAGAACCTGGTTGGCGGGCTCGAACTGATGCAGAAGGCGCTCGGTGATCCGCAGCCAGAGCCCAACATCGCGGCGGCGATGGCCCGCTTCGACCAGGCGTACAAGGACCTCGGAACGCTGTTCGCCGGCTGAGCCTTCGGTTGCCACGGGTGCGACGTTCCCAGGTGCGTCGCACCCGGTGCACGACACCGTTGTCCTTCTGACGGCGTGGACGACTCACCGCCGGCTGGTGGCGCGGCGCGGCCCGGACGTCACCCGCCTGATGTCACCAACGACCCAGCTCGAAAGCGTCCGCACGACCCTTCGCCCCCGGCGAAGGGCCGTACGGCGTCACCGTCCCGGGAGCACGGACACCCGCTCACGAAGACGGCCCGCCGCGGCGGCTACTCCGGGACGCGGCGGTAGGCGCCGTCGCTGGCCGAGGTGGCCATCGAGGCGTACGCGCGCAGCGCCGCGGACACCGGCCGCTGCCGGTCGACCGGCGTGTACGGCCTGTCGCGCTTCTCCTGCGCGATGCGCCGGGCCTCCAGCACGTCCGGGGCCACGTTCAACGCGATCGAACGGCCCGGGATGTCGATGACGATCTCGTCGCCGGACTCGACGAGGGCGATCAGCCCGCCGGAGGCCGCCTCCGGGGAGACGTGCCCGATGGAGAGCCCGGAGGTGCCGCCGGAGAAGCGGCCGTCGGTGAGCAGCGCGCAGGAGCGGCCCAGCCCCCGGCCCTTGAGGAACGAGGTGGGGTAGAGCATCTCCTGCATGCCGGGGCCACCCTTCGGGCCCTCGTAGCGGATCACCACCACGTCGCCGGCGACGATCCGCTTGTTGAGGATCGCCTCGACGGCGTCGTCCTGGGACTCGTAGACCTTGGCCGGGCCGCGGAAGGTCAGGCACTCCTCGGGCACCCCGGCGGTCTTCACCACGCAGCCGTCCGGCGCCAGGTTGCCGTGCAGGATCGCCAGCCCGCCGTCGGCGCTGTAGGCGTGCGCGAGGTCCCGCACGCAGCCCTCGGCGGCGTCGGTGTCCAGCGACGACCAGCGGTTGGTGGTGGAGAACGGCTCGACGGTGCGCACCCCGCCCGGGGCGGCGTGGAACAGCTCGACCGCCTCCGGCGTCGGCGAACCGCCCCGGACGTCCCAGTCGGCCAGCCAGCGCTCCAGGTTGGGGGAGTGCACCGCGTGCACGTCCCGGTGCAGCAGGCCGGCCCGGTCCAGTTCGCCGAGGATGGCCGGGATGCCGCCGGCCCGGTGCACGTCCTCCATGTGGTAGTTCGGGGAGTTCGGGGCGACCTTGGCCAGGCAGGGCACCCGGCGGGAGACGGCGTCGATGTCGGCGACGCCGAAGTCCAGCTCGGCCTCGCGGGCGGCGGCGAGCAGGTGCAGGATCGTGTTGGTCGAGCCGCCCATCGCCACGTCGAGCGCGACGGCGTTCTCGAACGCGGCCCGGCTGGCCACCGCGCGGGGCAGCACGGAGGCGTCGTCGCCGTCGTACCACCGCTTGGCGATCTCCACGGCGGTGCGGCCGGCCTCGACGAAGAGCGACCGGCGCGCGGCGTGGGTCGCCAGCGTCGAGCCGTTGCCCGGCAGCGCCAGGCCGATCGCCTCGGTGAGGCAGTTCATCGAGTTGGCGGTGAACATGCCGGAGCAGGAGCCGCAGGTCGGGCAGGCCGACCGCTCGATCTCGCCGAGCTGGTCGTCGGTGACGGCCTCGTTGGAGGAGGCGATCATCGCGTCGATCAGGTCGATCTTGGAGTGCACGACACCCTCGATCGCCACGGTCTTGCCGGCCTCCATCGGCCCGCCGGAGACGAAGACGGCCGGGATGTTCAGCCGCAGGGCGGCCAGCAGCATGCCCGGGGTGATCTTGTCGCAGTTCGAGATGCAGACCAGGGCGTCGGCGCAGTGCGCGTTGACCATGTACTCCACCGCGTCGGCGATCAGCTCCCGGCTGGGCAGGGAGTAGAGCATGCCGCCGTGGCCCATGGCGATGCCGTCGTCCACGGCGATCGTGTTGAACTCGCGGCCCACCCCGCCGGCCTCCGCCACCGCCTCGGCGACCAGCCCACCCATGTCCTTGAGGTGCACGTGACCGGGTACGAACTGGGTGAAGCTGTTGGCGATGGCGACGATCGGCTTGCCGAAGTCGTCGTCGGTCATCCCGGTGGCCCGCCAGAGGGCCCGGGCGCCGGCCATCGTCCGACCGTGCGTGGAGGTCTTCGACCGCAGCTCAGGCATGCCCACAAGTGTTACACCGCCGCCGGGACGCCCGGCCGCCGTGCGCGACGTGTCCCAAAGGTTGCACACCCGGGCCCCCACGCCGCGCGCGCATCCGGCACAGTTGGGACGTGCAGTTCCCCCCGGGCATGGTCGCGGTCGCGGTGCTGTGCGGGCTGGTCGCCGCGGCGGCCGCCGCGCTGTCGGCCGTCGGCGCCCGGCGCAGCGCCGGGCCGCACCGGCAGGCGTACGCGCTGCTCGCCGCCGCGTCCGGGGTGGCGCTGGTCACCCTGCTGGTCGGGGCGGCCGTGGCGCTCGCCACCGCCGGGCACGCGGGGCACGCCCCGGACGGGCACACCGGCTGGGCCGGCGTCGTGGCGATCGGCACGGCGACCAGCGGGCTGCTCTTCTCCGCCGGGCTGCTCCAGCTGCCGGGCGTGGCCGCCACGGCGGCGGCCACCGTCCGGCTGGCGCTCGACGGCCTGGTGATGGCGACGGCGTTCTGGTTCGTCGGCTGGGTGGTCTTCTCCGAGCCCACCCGGCTGCTCGGCGACGCCACCCCGGTGGCCTGCGTGCCGATCCTGCTCGCCACGGTCAGCGCGGTCCTGACGGCCGGGCTCGCCCTGATCGTGGCCTTCCGTGCCCCGCCGCCGCGCGGTCGCGCCGCCTGGGTCGGCGCCGGGGCCACCGCCGTGACCTGCGGCGGGCTCGGCATCGCCACCGGTCTCTGCCAGGCCGGGCCGGGCATGGCGCTGGTCGGGGCGGGAGTGCTCGCCGCCGGCCTGGTCGCCGCCGCGTCGGCCGCCCGCCGCCCGGACGCGGCGGACCGGCCGCCCCCCGACCTGATCCGCCGCGACGGCGCGTACGCGTTCGTCCCGATGTTCGCCATGGCCGCCTCGGCGATGTACCACCTGCTCCAGGACGGCCGGTTCGACGCGCTCGGCATCGTCGCCGGCAGCGTGGAGGGCTTCGCCCTGGTGACCCGGCAGTACCTCACGCTGCACGACGTGCGCGGCTATGCCCGGCGGCTGGCCGAGCGGGAGGCGCACTTCCGCGAGCTGGCACACACCGACCAGCTCACCGGGCTGGCCAACCGGCGGGGGCTGTTGCAGGCGCTGCACCGGTGTGCCGAGGCCGGCGCCCCCTGCGTGCTGCTCGGGCTCGACCTCGACGGCTTCAAGCACGTCAACGACATGCGCGGCCACGACGTGGGCGACGCGGTGCTGGCCGAGGTCGGCGAGCGGCTGCGCGCCAACCTGCGCCCCGGCGACGTGGCGGCCCGGCTCGGCGGCGACGAGTTCGCGGTGCTGATGCACGGCCAGCCGGCCGACGCGGACCGGGTCGCCGAGCGCCTGCTCGGGGTGCTCGGGCGCGCCTACGAGCAGCCGGAGGGGCCGGTCTTCCTGTCGGTGAGCATCGGGGTGGCCGGCTGGACGGGCGAGCCCGACGTGGAGCTGCTGCTGCGCCACGCCGACCTGGCACTGCGCTACGCCAAGCAGCGCGGCAAGAACCGGATCGAGCGCTACGACGCCGCGTACGACCAGCTGCTGCGCCGGCGTACCACGCTGGAGCACGAGCTGCGCGGCGCGATCGAGCGCGACGAGCTGCGCCTGGTGTTCCAGCCGGTCGCCTCGCTGCCCTCGGTCCGCCCGGTCGGCGCGGAGGCGCTGCTGCGTTGGCGGCACCCGGTGCTGGGCAAGGTCGGCCCGGACGAGTTCATCCCGCTGGCCGAGGAGTGCGGGATGATCGCCAAGCTGGGCGCCTGGGTGCTGCACCAGGCGTGCCACCAGCTCTCCCGCTGGCTGGCCGACGGCCACGACGTCTGGGTCTCGGTCAACGTGTCCCCCCGCGAGCTGCACGCCCCGGAATACGTGGTCCAGGTCGCCGAGGCGCTGCGTGCCCACCGGGTGCCGCCGCAGCGGCTGGTGCTGGAGGTCACCGAGCACGCCGTCGCGACGGACCTGGACGAGCTGATCCGGCGGCTGACGGCGCTGCGGCTGACGGGTGTCCGGATCGCGCTGGACGACTTCGGCGCCGGATACTCCTCGCTCGGCCAGTTGCGCCGTCTGCCGATCGACATCCTCAAGATCGACCACGGGCTGGTCGCGGAGCACGAGCCGGTGCGTCCGGTGGGCCGGGACGGCCCGGCGTTCGCGCCGATGGTCGACATCGTCATGCGCCTCGGCCACCAGCTCGGCCTGGAGGTCATCGCCGAGGGGGTGACCACGCCGACGGAGCTGGCCGCCGTGGTCGCCGCCGGCTGCCGGTTCGGCCAGGGAGCGCTCTTCGGCTGGGGCGTGCCGGCCGAGCACCTGGAGGCGATGCTGGAGGCGGCCACGTCCCCGGGGGCCCGCCCGGCCCCGACGCCCGCCCCGGCCGGCCCGCCCGCGGCGCCGCCGCCCCGGCGGCTGCCGACGCTGCCCGCCCCGCGCTCCTCCGGGCCGGGGTCCGCGCAGGTGGAGCAGGGTTCCTAGCGCCCCGGACGGGTGAAAGCCGGCGGTCCGTGAACCAACATGTGGGATCAGTTGACTCATCGCGTGAGATGCGTCAGGCTTGCCGCATGTCGTCGTACCGGTCGCTGCGAGTACTTACCTGAGCGCACTCTCCATGTCGAGAGTGCGCTGGCCCCGTGCAACCTGCACGAGGGCTTTTTTGTTGCCGTCGGACCCATCGACGCCGGGCGTCGCCCGCGTCACCCGCTCGAACAGCCGCACCCACTCCAGCCGAAGGCCTGAACCGCCATGACGAGACCCACGCCAGAGACACTCGCCCACTCCGCCCGGCGGGCCCGCACGATCGCCGAGCCCGCGAGCGACGCCGAGCACGCCGGCGCCGCCCGCACCGCGGCCACCCCGGCCGTCCCGGGAGTACGCACACCCGCTCCGGCCCAGGTCAGCGGCGCCGGTTCGCTCGTGCGGTCCCTCGAGGCGCTCGGCGTCGACGTCGTCTTCGGCATCCCGGGCGGCGCCATCCTGCCGGCGTACGACCCGCTCTACGACTCCACCGTCCGGCACATCCTGGTCCGCCACGAGCAGGGCGCCGGGCACGCGGCGACGGGCTACGCCCAGGCGACCGGCCGGGTGGGGGTCTGCATGGCCACCTCCGGTCCCGGCGCGACGAACCTGGTCACCCCGATCGCCGACGCGTACATGGACTCGGTGCCGATCGTGGCGATCACCGGTCAGGTCGCGCGGCCCTCGATCGGCACGGACGCCTTCCAGGAGGCGGACATCCAGGGCATCACCCTGCCGGTCACCAAGCACAACTTCCTGGTGCAGGAGGCCGAGGAGATCCCCCGGGTGCTGGCCGAGGCGTTCCACCTGGCCGCCACCGGCCGGCCCGGGCCGGTCCTGGTCGACATCCCCAAGGACGTCCTCCAGGCGCCCACCACCTTCACCTGGCCGCCGACGCTGGACCTGCCCGGCTACCGCCCGACCCTGCACCCGCACGGCAAGCAGATCCGCGAGGCGGCCCGGCTGATGGCCACCGCCCGGCGCCCGGTGCTCTACGTCGGTGGCGGCGTGCTCAAGGCCGGCGCCACGGAGGGGCTGCGCCGGCTGGCCGAGCTGACCGGGATCCCGGTGGTCACCACGCTGATGGCCCTCGGCGCGTTCCCCGACTCGCACCCGCAGCACCTGGGCATGCCCGGCATGCACGGCACGGTCTCCGCGGTCTACGGCCTGCAGAAGGCCGACCTGATCGTGGCCCTGGGCGCCCGCTTCGACGACCGGGTCACCGGCAAGCTGGACTCGTTCGCCCCGGACGCGGCGGTGGTGCACGCCGACATCGACCCGGCCGAGATCGGCAAGAACCGGCACGCGGACGTCCCGATCGTCGGCGACGCCCGGCACGTCATCGACGAGCTGATCGCGGCGGTGACCAACGAGCAGGCGGCCGGCCGGCGTGCCGATCTCGCCGACTGGTGGACCCAGCTCGACGACCTGCGCAAGCGGTACCCGCTGGGCTACGAGGAGCCGGCCGACGGCACCCTCTCCCCGCAGTACGTGATCAAGCGGCTCGGCGAGCTCGTCGGCCCGGACGCGATCTACGTCGCGGGGGTCGGCCAGCACCAGATGTGGGCCTCGCAGTTCATCTCCTACGAGAAGCCGTACACCTGGCTGAACTCCGGCGGCCTCGGCACGATGGGCTACGCGGTGCCGGCGGCGATGGGCGCCAAGGTCGGCAAGCCCGACACGGTGGTGTGGGCGATCGACGGCGACGGCTGCTTCCAGATGACCAACCAGGAGCTGGCCACCTGCGCGCTGGAGGGCATCCCGGTCAAGATCGCCGTGATCAACAACGGCAACCTCGGCATGGTGCGGCAGTGGCAGACCCTGTTCTACGGGGAGCGCTACTCCAACACCGACCTCGGCACCCACAAGCACCGCATCCCCGACTTCCTAAAGCTCGCGGAGGCGCTCGGCTGCGTGGGCCTGCGCTGCGAGAACGCCGAGGACGTCGACGCGACCATCGCCGCCGCGATGGCGATCGACGACGCCCCGGTGGTCATCGACTTCGTCGTCGGCAAGGACGCCATGGTGTGGCCGATGGTCGCCGCCGGCACCAGCAACGACGAGATCATGTTCGCCCGGGGCGTCCGCCCGGCCTTCGACGAGGATGACATCTGATGACCATGCACACCCTGAGCGTCCTGGTGGAGAACAAGCCGGGCGTCCTGGCCCGGGTCTCCGGGCTGTTCTCCCGGCGCGGCTTCAACATCGACAGTCTCGCCGTCGGGGAGACCGAGAACCCGGACGTCTCGCGGATCACCATCGTGGTCAACGCCGAGTCGTCCCCGCTGGAGCAGGTCACCAAGCAGCTCAACAAGCTGGTCAACGTGCTCAAGATCGTCGAGCTGGACCCGCAGGTCTCGGTCGCCCGCGAGCTGCTCCTGGTCAAGGTGCGCGCCGACCGCGCGGCCCGGGCCCAGGTGCTGGAGACGGTGGGCCTGTTCCGGGCCCGGGTGGTCGACGTGGCGCCGGACACGCTGACCATCGAGGCCACCGGCACCCCGGACAAGCTCGACGCGCTGCTGCGCGACCTCGAACCGTTCGGGATCAAGGAGATGGTCCAGTCCGGGCTGGTGGCGATCGGGCGCGGCTCGCGCTCCATCACCGCCGGACCCTCGCTCCGGGCCGCCTGACCCCGACCCGGCCGGCGCCCGCGCCGGCCGGGACCGCCCGACCAGTGCCGGCGCGTGGCGCCGCCTGGGACCGACACCGCACAGATCCACGACGGGCCGCCCGGGCCGCCGTACGAAAGGGAAATCATGAGCGTTGAGGTGTACTACGACGACGATGCCGACCTGGGCCTGATCCAGGGCCGCAAGGTGGCGGTGATCGGGTACGGCAGCCAGGGCCACGCCCACGCGCTGTCGCTGCGCGACTCCGGGGTCGACGTGGTGATCGGTCTGCCGGAGGCCTCCAAGAGCCGGGCCAAGGCCGAGGAGCAGGGCCTGCGGGTGCTCACGCCGGCCGACGCGGCGGCCGAGGCCGACGTCATCATGATCCTCGCGCCGGACACCGCCCAGCGCAGCATCTACGCCGAGTCGATCGCGCCGAACCTGGCCCCGGGCAAGGCGCTCTTCTTCGGCCACGGCTTCAACATCCGCTACGGCCTGATCAAGCCGCCGGCCGACGTCGACGTGGCGATGGTCGCGCCGAAGGGCCCGGGCCACCTGGTCCGCCGCCAGTACGCCGACGGCAAGGGCGTGCCCTGCCTGGTCGCCGTCGAGCAGGACGCCAGCGGCAGCGCCCTCGCGCTGGCCCTGTCGTACGCCAAGGGCATCGGCGGCACCCGGGCCGGCGTCATCCGGACCACCTTCACCGAGGAGACCGAGACCGACCTCTTCGGCGAGCAGGCGGTGCTCTGCGGCGGCGCGGCGGCGCTCGTGCAGACCGGCTTCGAGGTGCTCACCGAGGCGGGCTACGCCCCCGAGGTGGCCTACTTCGAGTGCCTGCACGAGCTGAAGCTGATCGTCGACCTCATGTACGAGGGCGGCATCGCGAAGATGCGGTACAGCATCTCCGACACGGCCGAGTACGGCGACCTCTCCCGCGGCCCGCGCGTCATCGACGCCCGGGTCAAGGAGGAGATGCGCAAGATCCTCAGCGAGGTCCAGTCCGGCGAGTTCGCCCGGGAGTGGGTGGCCGAGGACGAGGCCGGCCGGCCCAACTTCAGCAAGTGGCAGGCCGAGGGCGCGGCGCACCCGATCGAGGAGACCGGCAGCAAGCTGCGCGGCATGATGAGCTGGGTCGACCGCCCGATCACCGAGACCGCCTGACGCACACCCCCGGCGGCCCGGCCCGGGCGCTCTCCCCGGCGCCCGGACCGGGCCGCTCCCTGTGCGCACCGCCACGCCGCGCGTCGTCCACCGGCGCGTCGTCACCCGTTGTGAGGGCACTCACCCCGTAGTCCGGGACATGCCGGCCGGCCGGCCCCCTACGATCGCGGGGTAGGTGCGTAGCCGGCACCTGACGGCCATGGCCTGGATCAGCGCAGGGCGCAGCGCGGCGTCCCGCAGCCCGGCCCACCTCTGACGACAACTACGAGGACCAATGACTCCTGTCGTACTGATCGCCGAAGAACTCGCCCCCGCCGCCATCGAGGTGCTCGCCCACGACTTCGACGTCCGTCACGTCGACGGCACCGACCGTCCGGCCCTGCTCTCGGCGCTCTCCGAGGCCGACGCCGTGATCGTGCGCAGCGCCACCCAGATCGACGCCGAGGCGATCGCCGCCGCGCCCCGGCTGAAGGTCGTCGCCCGGGCGGGCGTGGGTCTGGACAACGTCGAGGTGCCGGCCGCCACCGCGCGGGGCGTCATGGTCGTCAACGCCCCCACCTCCAACATCGTCTCCGCCGCCGAGCAGGCCCTCGCGCTGCTGCTCGCCGTGGCCCGCAACACCGCCAGCGCCAGCGCGGCGCTGAAGGCGGGGGAGTGGAAGCGGTCGAAGTACACAGGCGTCGAGATCCAGGGCAAGACCGTCGGCGTGGTCGGCCTCGGCCGCATCGGCGTGCTCTTCGCCCAGCGGATCGCCGCCTTCGGCACCCGGCTGATCGCGTACGACCCCTACATCCAGCCGGCCCGCGCGGCCCAGCTCGGCGTCCGCCTGGTGGGCCTGGAGGAGCTGCTGCGGGAGAGCGACTTCATCTCGATCCACCTGCCGAAGACCCCGGAGACCGTGGGCCTGATCGGCGAGAAGGAGCTGGCCGTCGTCAAGCCCGGCGTCCGGATCGTCAACGCCGCCCGGGGCGGGCTCGTCGACGAGCAGGCCCTGGCCGACGCGATCGCCGAGGGCCGGGTCGCCGGCGCGGGCGTGGACGTCTACGCCAAGGAGCCCTGCACCTCCTCGCCGCTGTTCGCGTTCGACAACGTGGTCGCCACCCCGCACCTGGGCGCCTCCACCGGTGAGGCGCAGGACAAGGCCGGCCTGGCCGTGGCCAAGAGCGTGAAGCTGGCGTTGCAGGGCGAGTTCGTGCCGGACGCCGTGAACGTGCAGGCCGGCGGCGTGGTCGCCGAGGACGTGCGCCCGCTGCTGCCGCTGGCCGAGAAGCTCGGCCGGGCCTTCACCGCCGTCGCGGGCGGGGTGGCCGCCAGCGTCACCGTCGAGGTGCGCGGCGAGATCGTCAACCACGACGTGTCGGTGCTGAAGCTCGCCGCCACCAAGGGGCTGTTCAGCTCGGTGGTCGAGGAGCAGGTCACCTACGTCAACGCGCCGCACCTGGCCGCCGAGCGCGGCGTCGAGGTCACGCTGGTCGCCCAGTCCGACTCGGTCGACCACCCCAGCCTGGTCACCGTCCGCGGCGCGCTGCCCGACGGCCGTACGGTCAGCGTCTCCGGCACGGTGACCACCGCCGGCGGCCGCGACGTCCTCAAGCTCACCGAGGTCGACGGCTTCGACGTGGAGATCGGCGCGGAGGGCATCCTGGTCTTCCTGCGCTACGTCGACCGCCCGGGCGTGGTCGGCACGGTCGGGACGCTGCTCGGCGAGGCCGGCGTCAACATCGCGGCGATGCAGGTGGCCCGGCGCGAGGCCGGCGGCGAGACCCTGATGACCCTCACGGTCGACCAGGCGCTCGGCGCGGACCTGCTCACCTCGGCGGCGGAGTCGATCGGCGCGGGCGCGGCCAGCGCGGCGGACCTGCGCGACGAGTGACCTGAGCGTGCGACAGCAGGGGCCCGGCGATCCGCCGGGCCCCTCGTCGTCTCCGGGAAGTGGTCAGCCGGGCAGCCGCGCCGGCGGCGGGTAGACCGAGCCGTCCTGCGCGTCGAAGAGCATCAGGTCGTACGCGCCGGCCAGCCGTTCGATGTCGAGCAGCACCTGGTCCTCGCAGGTCGGGTGCAGGTTCAGCTCGACGTGGTCGCTGGCCGCGTGCAGCGGCGCCACCGCCCACGGGGTGCCGGGGCCGGCCGGCCGGTCCGGGTAGCTGCCGGTGATGGCGCGGTAGAAGGCCACCACCCGCGGGTCCGGGTACCGGTCGACGTGCTGTCCCTGCCGGCACCGCAGCACCGCCGCCCGTACGTCCTCGGGTGTCGCCCCGTCCGCCAGGGCCCACACGCTCAGGTCGAAACTCACGGCGGACAGCGTGCCATCCGACGATCTCCGCGTCGAAATCGGCCCGCCGGCCCGGATCGGCACGCTCCAGTCACGACGGTCCGCTGTGGAGACCCTTGCGTTGAGTTGCGTCGATTCGCTAGCGTATCTGTGCGGTCACTGGCCGAGCTCGCGGCGTGGGCCCGTCTTCGGGTGACGAGGTCGACGTCCGGCTGACCGGCCCGCACCCCTCGATTGCGCGAGCCACGCGCACTCGTCGCTGACCGGCCCTCACGGTCGTTGCCGAGACCGTGGGGGCCGATCGCGCGCCCGGCCCACCCGCCGGGCCGACGCGGGACCGGCTCAGCGGCGGTGGGCGAAGAGCACGCGGTAGTCCGACCCGTCGCGGAACCAGTCCAGCCCGGCCGGCCCGGCGGCGTAGAGCGCGGTGGCGTAGGCGTCGGCGACGGCGAGGTCCGGCCCGACGACCGTCGCGGCGGCCAGCTGGTCGGCGGGCTCCCCGGTGTGCGGGTCCACCACGTGGCCCTGCCGGCCGCTCACCCCCGAGGTGCCGACCGCGCCCGCGGTCATCTCCAGCACGAGCGGCGCCCGGTGCTGGTCCGTCGGGTGGTGCACCGCCACCCGCCACGGGCCGCCGTGCGCCGCGTGCCCGCGGACGACCAGGTCGGCGCCGCTGAGCACGGCGTAGTCGTGGATGCCGGCGGCGCGCAGCCGGGCGGCGGCCCGCTCCACCGCCCACCCGCCGAGCAGGCCGCCGGGGTCGAAGCCGCCGGGCACCGCCCAGGCGTCGAACCAGCCGTCGGTGGCCGCCCGCATCGCCGCGCAGCGGTCCACCAGGTCGGCCAGCGGCGGGTACGAGTCGGGGCTGATCTCGCCCCGGCGTAGCCGGGAGACCAGGCTCTCCGGCCGGCTCGGGCCGTAGGTGAGGTCGATGGCCCGCAGTTCCGCCACCGCGTCCCGCAGCGCCTCCCCGACACCGCGACGGCCCAGCCACTCGGGGGCGTTGAGCAGCAGCGAGTATTCCGCCGTGGAGGTCCGCACGGTGTGCTGGACGGCGATGCGGTCCTCGCCGACCGTGCCGGAGCGGTCCACGCGGTGACTGCGGGCGCCCAGCCGCAGGTCCGGCCGGCGCGGCTGGAAGGCCGACTGGTCCACCCATCGGGTCCGTGGCTGCTGGTCGATCCGCATGACACTGCTCCCTCGCTGACGCCGGCCGCGTCCTCGCGGCCTCCGTCACGGGCCCCCGTTGACCCGCTCGTCATCACGCTAGGCAGCGGAGATGACCTCCCCATGAATGCCACCTGGGAGGATCCTGTGCATCCTCCTTTCCCGCATTCTGGAAGGTCCGTACCGGGAGGCGGGACGGCGGCGTACGGTCGGACGAAACGGCTAGGCGAGGGAGCACAGGGACGTGGCACGGATCGCGGTGGTGGCCGGGGACGGGATCGGACCCGAGGTGGTCGCGCAGGCCCGCAAGGTCATCGACGCCGTGCTGCCGGGGGTGGACGCCACCGAGTACGACCTCGGCGCCGCCCGCTGGCACCGCACCGGCGAGGTGCTGCCCGACTCGGTGCTCACCGAGCTGGCCGGGCACGACGCGATCCTGCTCGGCGCCGTCGGCGACCCGACCGTGCCGCCGGGCGTGCTGGAGCGGGGCCTGCTGCTCAAGCTGCGCTTCGCCTTCGACCAGTACGTCAACCTGCGCCCGTCGCGGCTCTGGCCCGGCGTGCCCGGGCCGCTGGCCAGCGTCAAGCCCGGCGAGGTCGACCTGGTGGTGGTCCGCGAGGGCACCGAGGGCCTCTACGCCGGCGCCGGCGGCGCGCTGCACCGGGGCACCCCGGCGGAAGTCGCCACCGAGGAGAGCCTGAACACCCGGCACGGCGTGGAGCGGGTGATCCGCGACGCCTTCGCCCGCGCCACGCGCCGGGAGCGGCGCAAGGTCACCCTCGTGCACAAGACCAACGTGCTCACCCACGCCGGTTCGCTGTGGGCGCGCGCGTTCGAGGCCGTGGCGGCCGAGCACCCCGACGTGACCACGGAGTACCAGCACGTCGACGCCGCCGCGATGTTCCTGGTCACCCAGCCGCAGCGCTACGACGTGGTGGTCACCGACAACCTGTTCGGCGACATCCTCACCGACATCGCCGCCGCCGTCACCGGCGGGATCGGGCTGGCCGCCAGCGGCAGCATCAACCCCGAGGGGGCGTACCCCTCGATGTTCGAGCCGGTACACGGCTCCGCGCCGGACATCGCCGGGCGCGGCGTGGCCGACCCGGTGGCGGCCGTACTCTCGGCGGCCCTGCTGCTCGACCAGCTCGGGCACGCCGACGCCGCCGCCCGGGTCACCGCCGCGGTGGGCGTGGAGCTGGCCGCCCGGACCCCGGGCGCGGCACTGCGCACCGAGGAGGTCGGCGACCGGCTGGCCGGGTACGCCACCTCCTGAGGCCGCCGGCCACCCACCCCGAGGTCCCGACGACGCCGCCGGCCGCACCCCGGTCCGGCGACGCCGCCCGGCCGCACCTTGGTCCGGCGGCGCGCACCCGCCCGGCGCTGCCGGTACGCCGGGCGGCGCTACCCGCTGAACGACCGTTCGGGGTAAGTTTCTCGCACCAGTTTTCTCGGCATGCGGACCCGTGTGCCGTAGTCCCGCAGGGAGGTCAGCGCGATGAGCGGTGGTGACAAGCTCGACTTCGAGATCCGTCCGAATCCCGCGCCGGTATCCGTCGCCGACCGGGCCGCCCTGCTGGCCAACCCGGGGTTCGGGCGGGTCTTCACCGACCACATGGTCACCATCCGCTACGCCGACGGCAAGGGCTGGTACGACGCCCGGGTCGAGGCGCGGGCGCCGATCCCGATGGACCCGGCCGCCGCGGTGCTGCACTACGCGCAGGAGATCTTCGAGGGGCTGAAGGCCTACCGGACGGCCGACGGCGGGGTCACCATGTTCCGCCCGGAGGCCAACGCCGCCCGGTTCGCCGCCTCCGCCCGGCGCATGGCGATGCCGCCGCTGCCCGAGGAGACGTTCGTCGACTCGCTGCGTCAGCTCGTGGACGCCGACCAGGGCTGGATCCCCGAAGGCGAGGACGGCAGCCTCTACCTGCGGCCGTTCATGTTCGCCAGCGAGGTGTTCCTCGGCGTCCGGCCCGCCAACGAATACCTCTACGTGGTGATCGCCTCGCCGGTCGGGGCGTACTTCTCCGGCGGGGTGAAGCCGGTGACGGTCTGGGTCTCCCCGGACTACACCCGGGCCGCCCCGGGCGGCACCGGCGCCGCGAAGTGCGGCGGCAACTACGCCGCCTCGCTGGTGGCGCAGGCCGAGGCGATCGAGCACGGCTGCGACCAGGTGGTCTTCCTGGACGCGGTGGAGCGTCGCCACGTCGACGAGCTGGGCGGCATGAACGTGTTCTTCGTCTACGACGACGACACCGTGGTCACCCCGCCGCTGACCGGCACGATCCTGCCCGGCATCACCCGGGAGTCGGTGCTCACCCTGGCCGCCGACGCCGGGCACCGGATCGAGGAGCGGCCGGTGAGCTTCGCCGACTGGCAGGCGGACGCCGCGAGCGGCCGGCTCCGCGAGGTGTTCGCCTGCGGTACCGCCGCCGTCGTCACCCCGATCGGGCGGGTGCGCTTCCCCGACGGCGAGTTCCTGGTGGGCGGCGGCGAGCCCGGCCGGGTCACGACGGCCCTGCGCCAGCAGCTCGTCGACCTCCAGCGGGGCAAGGTCGACGACCCGCACGGCTGGGTCCGCCGCATCCTCTGATCCGCCCCCCGACGGCACCGTCCCGCCCCCGCGCCGCCCGGCGTGGGGGCGGCGCCGTCTCGCAGGAGGGTGGGGTCAGGCCAGCAGGTGGTCGCGCAGCGCGGCGAGCTGGGCGTCGGTGACGCCGGCGTGGCGCAGGTAGCCCTCCACCGAGCCGTGGGCCTCCCGCAGCTCGGCGAGGAAGAGCGTCATGGCCTCGGCGGGGCAGGTCAGCGCCGGCAGGGTGTGCCCCGCCCGCTGGCCGGTGGCCTCGAACCAGGCGCGGTACCGCTCGCCGGCCTCGGTGCTCAGGGCGTAGTCGGCGGCGATCTCGTCGTCGGCGACGCCGAGCACCGCGAGGGTGAGCCCGCAGACGATGCCCGTGCGGTCCTTCCCGGCGACGCAGTGCACGACCACGGGGGCGCTGGCGTCGTCGGCGATCAGCCCGATCGCCTCGGCGAGCCCGGCGGTGCCCGTCCCGGCGAGGTCGGCGTACCGGTCGGCCAGGTAACGGGCCAGGTCGGTGCCGGGACGGTAGGGCCGCTCGCCCCACTCCGCGTGCTCCGGGTGGATGTTGCGCCAGGTCAGGCCGTCGAAGTGGGGGACGCGGCCGTCGCGCTCCACCTCGTACGGGCGGCGCAGGTCGATGACCGTGCGGACGCCGAGGGCGGCGAACGCCTCCCGGTCGGTGTCGTCGATGCGGTGCAGGGAGTCGGAGCGGTAGAGCCGCCCCGGGCGCACCGTGCGACCGTCGTGGCCGACGTGGCCGCCCACGTCGCGGAAGTTGAACGTCGTGGAGAAGGGGATCCGGCGACCGACCTCGATGGAGTCCACGCTGACACGGTAACGGCCTCCCACGATCTGCGGGAGGCCGTCGCGCGCCGTGCCGGTCAGCGGGCGGTGCCGGGCGGGATGGCCGAGTACGTCTCGTCGTAGTAGCCGCCGAGGCGGTCCCGGTAGGTGGGGTCGGTGTCGGCGGTCTCGTCGTACTCCGGGGCGGCCTTGATCTGGTCCTTGCTCCGGTCGACGTGCACCTTGCGCTCGTCGTGGTCGACGTGGTTGACGGTGCCGGCCGGGATCATGACCTTCCGGCCGAAGATCCACGGCCCGGTGTCCACCACGAGGTAGCTGTCGTTGACCTCGTGACTGGCGCTGTCGATCTTGCCGATGCCGCCGTCGGTGGCCTCGACCTTGTAGCCGACCAGGTCGGCGTCGGCGACCCTCGCGGTGTCGCGGTAGCGCCACGGGTCGAACGTGCCGGCCGGGGCGCCGCCGGCGAACTCGCCCTGGCCGCCGCCGCGCAGCGGGTCCGGGCTGCCGTGGGTGCTGTGCGGGTCGAGCCTGTCCATCTGACAACTCCTGCCCCGACTGTCGCCAGTCGTCTCGCCGGTCCGGGTGTCTCTCGTCTGCTCCCGAGGAGCTACCCGGGCCGTCGCCACCGGAAACGGCGGGGCGGGCGCCGGGGACGACGCGGGGCCGGTGCCGGAGCCGACGCGGGGCCGGTGCCGGGGACGGCGCAGGGCCGGCGCCGCATCGCGGCACCGGCCCTGCGTGTGGTACCCGTCAGGCGAGCGCGGCCTGGGCGTCCAGGGTCACCGCGGCGGCGTGCACGACGGCGGCGATGCGCAGTCCCTCGTGCACCTGCTCGCGGCTGAAGCCCGCGTTGCGCAGGGTCTTCTCGTGCGACTCCAGGCACACCCCGCAGCCGGTGATCGCCGAGACCGCCAGGCACCAGAGCTCGAAGTCGGCCTTGTCCACGCCCGGCTTGGCGATGATCTGCATCCGCAGCCGCGCCGGGATCGACTGGTACTGCTCGTCGCCGATCAGGTGCTTGGCCCGGTAGTAGACGTTGTTCATCGCCATGATCGCGGCGGCGCCCTTGGCGGCCTCGACCGCCTCCGGCCCGAGGTGGGTGGCCGCCTCGGCCGCGATCTCGCGCAGCACCACCGGGTTGCGCGCCGCGACGGCACAGGCCAGGGCGGTGCCCCACGCCTGCTCCGGCTTCAGCGTGCTGGTGGCGATGGTGGAACCGAGGTTGAGCTTGATGTCCTTGGCGTACTCGGGCAGAGCCGCCTTGACCGCGTCCAGACCCATGGTCAGGCCCCGGCGCCGGCGAGGAGCTTGGTGGCGTCCAGGGTCTCGCCGCCCTTGTTCCAGTTGCACGGGCAGAGCTCGTCGGTCTGGAGGGCGTCGAGCACCCGCAGCACCTCGGAGACGTTGCGGCCGACCGAGCCGGCGGTCACCATGACGAACTGGATCTCGTTGTCCGGGTCGACGATGAAGGTCGCCCGCTGGGCCACGCCGTCCTCGCCGAGCACGCCGCAGGCGGCGGTCAGCTCACGCTTGACGTCGCTCAGCATCGGGAACGGCAGCTCGCGCAGGTCCGGGTGGTCCTTGCGCCACGCGTAGTGGACGAACTCGTTGTCCACCGACACGCCGAGGACCTGGGCGTCCCGGTCGGCGAACTCCTCGTTCAGCCGGCCGAACTCCGCGATCTCGGTCGGGCAGACGAAGGTGAAGTCCTTCGGCCAGAAGAAGACGACGCGCCACTTCCCCTGGTGCGACTTGTGGTCGATCGACTCGAACGCCTTGTCGGCGTCCAGCGACACGCAGGCGGTGAGTTCGTACTCGGGGAAGCGGTCACCGACAGTGAGCACAGGTCCTCCTTGACAGCGGCACGAGGCCGGTAACTGGATCGGTTCCAGATACTTCCGCAGCTCTGTTTCCGCCGGTCGGCGGCCGGGTGACTTGTGAAGTCGATCACCGGCGGCGGGTCGTGCCGGCGGGCCGGTCACCCGTGCGGTATCGGGACCCTCCGTCACCGTCCCGCCATGTGGATTACGCCTCCCAAAACCGGGTCCCGGATGGCAGAGTGGCGATCGTGACCAGCACCGACCTGATTATTCGCACCTAGCGCGCCGGCCTCCCCTCCGCCGAGCGCGCAGACCTCCCGCATCCGCGGGGGGTCTTTTTGTTGCTCCCCGAAAGGACTCCCTGATGACGTTCCAGGTGTACGACACCACGCTGCGCGACGGCGCCCAGCGCGAGGGGCTCAGTTACTCGGTGGTCGACAAGCTCGCGGTGGCCCGCCTGCTCGACGAGTTCGGGGTCGGCTTCATCGAGGGAGGCTGGCCGGGCGCGGTGCCGAAGGACACGGAGTTCTTCCGTCGGGCGCGCGCCGAACTCGACCTGAAGCACGCGCTGCTGGTCGCGTTCGGGGCCACCCGGCGGGCCGGGGTGCCCGTCGGCGAGGATCCGCAGGTCCGCGGCCTGCTCGACGCGCAGACGCCGGCGATCGCCCTGGTCGCCAAGGCGGACCTGCGGCACGTCGAGCGGGCGCTGCGCACCACCGGATCCGAGAACCTGGCGATGGTCCGCGACACGGTGGCGCACCTGGTGGCCGAGGGGCGCCGGGTCTTCGTCGACGGGGAGCACTTCTTCGACGGCTACCGCTCCGACCCGGCGTACACGGCCGCCGTCGTGGAGACCGCCCTCGCCGCAGGCGCCGAGCGGGTGGTGCTCTGCGACACCAACGGCGGGATGCTGCCCTCCCAGGTGACCGCCGCCATCGCCGACCTGACCGCGCGGCTCGGGGTCGGCCCGGAACTGCTCGGCATCCACTGCCAGAACGACACGGCCTGCGCGGTGGCCAACACCGTCGCCGCCGTGGAGGCGGGGGTGCGCCACTTCCAGGGCACCGCCAACGGCTACGGCGAGCGCCCCGGCAACGCCGACATCTTCGCCGTGGTCGCCAACCTCCAGCTCAAGCTCGGGCTGCCCGTCCTACCGGAGGGCTGCCTGGGGCAGATGGTGCGGGTCTCCCACGCCATCGCCGGGATCGCCAACATCGCCCCCGACACCCACCAGGCGTACGTCGGGGCCGCGGCCTTCGCCCACAAGGCGGGGCTGCACGCGAGCGCGATCAAGGTGGATCCGCTGCTCTACAACCACGTGGACCCACAGGTGGTGGGCAACGACATGCGGATCCTCGTCACCGAGATGGCCGGCCGGGCCAGCGTCGAGCTCAAGAGCCGTGAGCTCGGCCTGGACCTGGCCGGCCATCCGGAGGCGCTGTCGCGGGTCACCCGGCGGGTCAAGGAGTTGGAGGCCGACGGCTGGTCGTTCGAGGCCGCCGACGCGTCGTTCGAGCTGCTGGTCCGCTCGGAGCTGGACACCGCCCCCGCCAGGCCGTTCGCGCTGGAGTCGTACCGGGTGCTGGTCGAGCACCGGGAGGACGGCGCGGTGGTCTCGGAGGCGACCGTCAAGATCCGCGTACGCGGTGAGCGGGTGATTGCCACCGCCGAGGGCAACGGTCCGGTCAACGCCCTGGACGAGGCGCTGCGGGTCGGGCTGGCCCGGCACTACCCGGAGCTGCGCGACTTCGAGCTGGCCGACTACAAGGTGCGGATCCTGGAGGGCACCCACGGCACCGGCGCGGTGACCCGGGTGCTGCTGGAGACGGTCGACGGCAGCAACCGCGACTGGACCACGGTCGGCGTGCACCCCAACGTCGTCGAGGCGTCCTGGCACGCCCTCGTCGACGCGCTCACCTACGGCCTCGACCGCGCCCGGGTCTGAGCCGCCCCGGCCCCCGCGCACCGGCAGCCGGGGGCCTCACCCGACCGGGAGGCGCAGCTCGGCGAGGACGGCGCGGTGGTCGCTGCCCCGCAGGGGGTGCACGGTGACCGCGCGCACCGCGATCCGCCGGTCGACAAGCACGTGGTCGATGGTCACCGGCGGGATCGGGTCCCCGTCGTACGGGCCCCACGTGCCGACCAGGCCCGCGCCGACCTGGTCGGCGGCGTCGACGTAGCCGGTGTCCAGCAGGGCGCGCAGCGGGGCGTGGTCGAGGGTGGCGTTGAAGTCGCCGGCGAGGATCCGCAGCGGCCCGTCCGGGGTGGCGGGCGGCTGCGCCGCCAGGTCGGCGCGCCAGTGGCCGACCTGGTCCACCGCGTACGGGGCCGACGGGTGCGCCGACTCGACCCGGACCGCCGGCGCCCCGGGGACCGCCACCGTGCCGTAGGCCTGGTCGAAGCCCCAGCCGCCGCGGTTGTGCCGGACGCCGCCGTCGCTGATCGGGAACCGCGCGTAGAGGCCGGAGCCGACGGTGCCGGTCTGCGGGTGGAGCTGCCGGTGGGGGAGCAGGCCGGACAGGCCGAGCCGGTCCAGCTCCGCCTCGGCGTCCGGGGTGAACTCCTGAACGGAGAGCACGTCGACCCGGTGCCGCCGGACCAGGTCGACCAGTGCCCGCGCGTCGCCGGCCCCGGCGAGCAGGTTGGCGGTCAGCAGCCGCACCGTCGGCCCGCCGGCCGGGGGCTGGCCGGACGGCAGTGCCCGGGGCACCACCACGGCCACCAGGGTCGCCGTGACCAGAGCCGCGACCACCGCGGGCCACCGGCGCCGCAGGGCGAGCGCGAGCACCAGCGGCAGGAGGCTCCCGGCGGCGGCGTACGGGGTGAAGGCGAGCAGCTGCACCAGCGGCCCCCGGTCGAGACCGCCCAGTCGTACCGCCGCCCAGGCGACCCCGGGCGCGACGGCGGCCCAGCAGAGCGCGGTGCGCAGCCGCGCCGTCCGGCGGCCCGTCGCCGGCTCCGCGGTCTCGATGATCACGGCCGGAGGATAGCGCCCGAGCGCCCGGCCGGCGGTCCCGAACGCGCCCACGCGGCGGCCCCGGAGCAGTTCGCGTGGCACGCTCGTGAATGGCCCAGCGTTCGCTTCTCACAATTATGTGATCCCGATTCGAGTAATTGACGGGGCGTGATCGACTATTGACCCACGGCATTTTGTGGTGCTACCTTCCAGTGGGTTGAGACGTCGAAACTCTGAGTAGTAACACCAGCTCAGAGCCGGTGAAAATCGTTGAAGCGGCAACATCTAGGTGCGGCCTGAAGGCGTGGGCTCCAGGCGGTTGTCGCTATTTCCCGGCCCGAAAGAATGGAAGTCGACCGTCCCGCGTTCTGTGGGTCCGGTCGAATCCGCACGGTCAACAAAAGGGAGACCTGTCATGACCACACTCTTCCGACGCAAGGCGGTGGCGGTGGCGTTCGCCGCGCTGGCGCTCGCCCTGACCGGAGGCGGCATCGCCGTCGCCCAGCCGGCGGCGCAGGCGCCCGCCGAGGTCGCCCAGCCGGCCGCCCGTCAGCCCGGCTCCGGCGGCCAGCCGGCGGTGACCCCCGCCGAGGCGCGCAAGGCCAAGGCCGCGCTGGCGCAGGGCCCGTCCGCGCTGGCGAGCGCGCCGGGCACCGTCGCCTCCGCCGTCGTCGCCAGCAACGGCACACTGCTCCGCGGCTCGCCCGAGGTGGTCTCCGCCACCCGTTACGGCCCCGGGCAGTACCAGGTGCTGTTCAACTACAACGTCTCGCTGAAGGCGTTCCACGCCACCATCGGGACCACCGACCCGTACAACGTTCCCCCGGGTGGCGAGATCTCCGTCGCGCCGCGGCTCCAGACGCCGAACGCGGTCTTCGTCCAGACCCGCAGCTCGTCGGGGAACGCGTCCGACCGGCCGTTCCACCTGGTCATCGCCAACTGAGCACCGCCTGACGACGCCGGCCCCCTCACCTGGGTGCGGGGGCCGGCGCCGCCGCGCCGCCGTCGCCCGCCGACGCGGGGCTCTCAGGGGCGTGGGCGGCGCGGGCTCGGGGGGTGGGTGCCGGGTCGGGAGGGTTGTCCCGGTTCGGGCCGCTAAGGGCCGCCCCCGCGCCGATAATCCGACGTTTGTCCGACGGTCGGCACGGGAAGCAAGCACCGTGACGGACATCTCGGACACCCTGGCCAGCGTGCCCAGCCCGGCCGATCCCGATGCGACCCCGGCCGAGCTGGAACAGACGCTCTTCGAGGTCAAACGCGTGATCGTCGGGCAGGATCGGCTCGTCGAGCGCCTGCTCACCGCCCTCATCGCGGACGGGCACTGCCTCCTGGAGGGCGTGCCCGGGGTGGCCAAGACGCTCGCCGCGCAGACCCTGGCCACCGTGGTCGGCGGCACCTTCTCCCGGATCCAGTTCACCCCGGACCTGGTCCCCTCCGACATCGTCGGCACCAGGATCTACCGCGCGTCGCGCGAGGACTTCGACATCGAGCTGGGCCCGATCATGGCGAACCTGGTGCTCGCCGACGAGATCAACCGGGCCCCGGCCAAGGTGCAGTCCGCCCTGCTGGAGGCGATGGCCGAGCGGCAGGTATCCATCGGCGGGCGCAGCTTTCCCGTGCCCGAGCCGTTCCTGGTGCTGGCCACCCAGAACCCCATCGAGTCGGAGGGGGTCTACCAACTGCCGGAGGCGCAGCGCGACCGGTTCATGATGAAGGTCGTAGTCGACTACCCGAGCGACGCCGACGAACTCGCCATCCTCTACCGGATGAGCGCCGACCGGCCCGTCGCCCGGCGGGTGCTCGACCCGCAGCGGCTGCGGGACCTCCAGGCCCGCGCCGCCCACGTCTTCGTGCACCACGCGATCGCCGAGTACGTGGTCCGGCTGATCTTCGCCACCCGGGACCCCGGCCGGTTCGGCCTGCCCGAGATCGCCCCGCTGCTCGCGTACGGGGCCAGCCCCCGGGCCACCCTCGGCCTGGTCCGCGCCGCGCGGGCCCAGGCGCTGCTGCGCGGTCGCGGGTACGTGCTGCCCGAGGACGTCCGCGAACTCGCCGTCGACGTGCTCGCCCACCGGCTGGTGCTCTCCTTCGACGCGGTCGCCGACGGGGTGGCCGCCGAGGCGGTGGTCCGGCGGCTGGTGGAGGTCGTGCCGCCGCCGCGCGTCGCCACCGCCCACCCGGAACCCGCGGCCGACCTGGCGGCGGCATGAGGTGGCGCGGGGCCACCGCGCCGGCCCCCGGGCCGGCCGACCCGGGACTGGCCGACCTCACCGGGGACCGGCGGCTGCGCCGGCTGGAGCTGACCGTCACGCGCCGGCTCGACGGGCTGCTGCACGGCCGGTACCGCGGCCTGCTGCCCGGGCCCGGCAGCGAGACCGCCGGCAGCCGGGAGTACCGGCCGGGTGAGGACGAGGTGCGCCGGATGGACTGGGCGGTGACCGCCCGCACCACGGTCCCGCACGTGCGCGAGGTCGACGCAGACCGGGAGCTGACCACCTGGCTGCTGGTCGACGCGAGCCCCAGCATGGAGTACGGCACCGCCGAGCTGGACAAGCGGGAGTTGGCCGTGGCGGCGGTCGCGGCGGTCGGCTTCCTCACCGGCGGCGTGGGCAACCGCCTCGGCGCGCAGGTGCTCGGCCCGGACGGGCTGCGCCGGTTCCCGCCCCGCAGCGGACGTACCCATCTGCTCGGGCTGCTCCGGGCCCTGCTGACCGCCCCGCGCGTCGGCGGCCACGACCGGGACGAGCCAACGCCGGCGGGCCCCGACCTGGCCGACGGGCTGGCCGCCGTGCACCGGGTGGCGCTGCGCCGCGGCCTCGTCGTGGTGGTCTCGGACTTCCTCGACGGACTGCCCGACGACCCACGGCAGGCGCCGTCCTGGGAGGTGCCCCTGCGCCGCCTCGCCACGCGGCACCAGGTGCTCGCCGTGCAGGTCACCGACCCCCGGGAGCTGGAGCTGCCCGACGTCGGCCTGGTCACCCTCGTCGACCCGGAGACCGGGCGGCGGCGCGAGGTGTGGACCGGCGACCGCGCGCTGCGCGAGCGCTACGCCGCCGCCGCGACCGCCCAACGCGAGCAGGTACGCCAGGCGCTGCGCCGCAGCGGCGCCACGCACCTGCCGCTGCGCACCGACCGGGACTGGGGCGCCGACATCGTGCGGCACGTGCACGCCCAACGGCGCCTCGCCGCCGCCCCGGCGCGGACGGCCCGGGGAGGTGCGGCGTGATCTGGCAGTCGCCCGCCCGGCTCTGGCTCCTGCTCGGGGTGCTCGCCCTGGCCGTCGGCTACCTGCTCATGCAGCGCCGCCGCAGCCGGTACGCCGTCCGCTTCACCAACCTGCGGCTGCTCGACCGGGTCGCGCCGCACCGCCCGGCCTGGCGGCGGCACGTGCCGGCCGGGCTCTTCGTGGCCATGCTGGCGCTGCTGGTGGTCGGCTTCGCCCGGCCCACGGCGGAGGTCCGGGTGCCCCGCGAACGGGCCACGGTGATGGTCGCCGTGGACGTCTCCACCTCGATGCTCGCCGGCGACGTGGAACCGGACCGGCTCAGCGCCGCCAAGGAGTCCGCCCGGCGCTTCGTCGACGGCCTGCCGGACGAGTTCAACGTCGGGTTGGTCGCCTTCGCCGGTAGCGCGGCGGTGCTGGTGCCGCCGAGCACCGACCGGGAGGCGCTGCACGAGGGCGTCGAGCGGCTGGTCGAGGGGGCCACCGGGGTGCAGGGCACCGCCATCGGAGAGGCGATCAGCACCTCGCTCGGCGCGGTGAAGGGCTTCGACAGCCAGGCGGCGAAGGACCCACCGCCGGCCCGGATCATCCTGCTCTCCGACGGGGCGAACACCTCCGGCATCGACCCGATGGAGGCCGCGTCCGAGGCGATCGACATGAAGGTGCCGGTGCACACCATCTCCTTCGGCACCCCGAGTGGCACGGTGGACCGGGGCGGCCGGCCGATCCAGGTGCCCGTCGACGGGCAGACCCTGCGCGCGGTCGCCGAGGAGACCGGGGGCGTGTTCCACGAGGCCAGCACCAGCGACGAGCTGCGCGCCGTCTACGACGACATCGGCACCTCGGTCGGCTACCGCATCGAACGGCAGGACGTCTCGGCCCGGTTCATCGGTCTCGGGCTGGTGTTCGCCATGGGCGCGGCGGCCGGCTCGATGCGCTGGTTCGCCCGGCTGCCCTGACCCCGTACGGCCGCCGCCGAGAAGGACACGTGAGGAGCGTACGCATGGCAGTGCAGACCGGGCTGGGCGAACCGCGCGGCCCCTGGTTCATCTCCCCGGAGCTGGATCCGGACGGGCGGACCCGGTGGGGCGGGTCCGACCCCGACGGTGGCCCGGCTGGCCGCGGCCCGCGCGGGCGGGTGCTGGCGGCGCTTGCGGTGGTGGCCCTGTCGACCGCCTCCGGGGCGGTGGCCGGCGGCATCGTGGCCGGCCGCGACGACGCCCCGGGCCCGGCTGCGGCCTCGGCGGCCCCCGTCCCGGCGGAACTGGTGACCGCCGCCGGGAAGACCGTGCCGGGGGTGGTCTCGGTGCTGGTCGGCGGGGCCGGCGGCGCCTCGGCCTCCGGCTCCGGCTTCGCCGTCGACGACCAGCAGCACATCATCACCAACGACCACATCCTGGCCAAGGGGCGCGGCGGCTCGGTGACGGTGGAACTGCCCGACGGGCGGCGGTTCGCCGCCGAGGTCGTCGGGCGGGAGCCGCGCAGCGACCTCGCCGTGCTGCGGGTGCCGCCGTCGGCCGGCCTGGCGGCGTTGCCCCTGGCGAAGCCGGGATCCACCCGGGTGGGGGAGCCGGTGCTGGCGGTCGGCTCGCCGCTCGGGCTGTCCGGCACCGTCACCGCCGGCATCGTCAGCGCCCTCGACCGGCAGGTGCGCCTCGGCGACAACCGGCACACCGCCGTGCAGACCGACGCCTCGATCAACCCGGGCAACTCGGGCGGCCCACTGGTCAACGCGCGCGGCGAGGTGGTCGGGGTGAACACGGCCATCGCCACGATCGACGGGAACGGCTCGATCGGCATCGGCTTCGCCATTCCCATCGAACAGGTGCAGCAGACCGCCGACACGATCATCGGGAAGGGTGGCTGAGCTGCGGGCCCGCCGTCCGGGGCGGCCCGGGAATGTGAAAACTGTCGGATACCCGGCGCGGAATGATCGGCCAATGGAAATATCACGCTGAGTATGGATAACTGGCTCGGGTGGAGCGTCCTGGAATCGTGGTCCTCCTGCTGGTGGGCCTGTTGATCGGTACCGGTGTGGGGTCGGCGTACGCCCGGGCACGACGCGGGTGGGCCGACTACCAGACCGTCAAGAAGACCGTGCCCGGCGCCCGGAGCGCCGCGTGGCTGCTGATCAAGGTGGCCACCACGAAGATCGGGGTGATCGCCCTGCTGCTGGTGGGGGCGGTCGCCTATGCCGCCGCCGACCCCGACGACAGTCCCGACCCACCCGCGCAGACCCCGGGACCGTCCGCGACCCCGAGCGTCCGGCAGGGGCGCTAGCCTCGGGGGGTGGACGACGGACTGCGGGTGAACGACCGGTGGACCGTTCCCGCCGCCGAGCTGCGGGAACGGTTCTCCCGGTCGTCCGGGCCCGGTGGTCAGGGCGTCAACACCACCGACTCGCGCGTCGAGCTGAGCTACGACCTGGCCGCCTCGCCCGGCGTGCCCGAGCCGCTGCGGGCGCGGGCGCTGGAGCGACTCGCCGGCCGGCTGGTCGACGGCGTGCTCACCGTGGCCGCCAGCGAGCACCGGGCGCAGCTGGCCAACCGGGAGGCCGCCCGCGAACGGCTGGCCGCGCTGCTGCGCGAGGCCGCCGCCCCGCCGCCCCCGCCCCGCCGGCCCACCCGCCCGTCGCGGGGCGCGAAGGAGCGCCGGCTGGCCGACAAGAAGCGCCGGTCACAGCGCAAGCGCGACCGCCGCGTCGACGGCGACTAGCCCGGGAGCAGTGTCGCGCAGACACCGATGAGCCGGGCGCGTAGCTGGCCGGCACGCTGTGCGAACTCGCGTTGCCGCGCCGCGTACTCGGCCTTGCCCTCCGGCGTCTCGATGGCCACCGCGGGCTGCCCGTAGGAGGAGAAGTCGTACGGGGACGCCTGCATGTCGAGTAGCCGGATGTCCCTCGCCAGCTCGAAGCAGTCGAGCGCCAGGTCCCCCGGAACCGCGGGGCCCAACTTGGTCGCCCACTTGTGGCAGTCCATCGATGCGTGCAGGCAGCCCGGCTGGTCGAGTTCCACCTGGCTCTCCCTCGTGGGTCGGAGCCGGTTGAGGCCGACCGCGTCCGGGGTGAAGAAGCGGTACGCGTCGAAGTGCGTGCAGCGGATCTGGTGCGACTCGACGACCGCGTCGGTGCCCTCCTGCCCGAGTCGCAGGGGGAGCAGGTGTCGATGCTCCCGTTGGCGGTACACCATCGCCCATTCGTGCAGGCCGAAGCAGCCGGTGAAGGCCGGTCGCGACGCGATCGCGGACAACAGGCGGTGGATGAAGCGCACCGACTCGGCCCGGTCGACGAGGAACGCCGCGACGTCGAAGCTCACCGAGCCGTCCGCCGCCGTCGCGTACCAACGCCACTGCCGGTGCGGGGCGGAGCCGTCCGGCCCCGGCGCCAGGGAGACGCCCACGCCCGGGTGCCACCGGCGGAGCACGGAGGGCCGGGTGCCGTAGTAGTCGTACAGGAAGTCGTCGATCGCGTGGCGTTCCCCCGTGGCCCTGCGGGCGCGGTGGCCCGCGGTGAGGGCGTCCGCACGCCTCTCGTGCGCCTCCAGGAGGGCAACCCAGGTCGGCGGGGCGAGGGCGGCGGTCACGAAGCCAAGGGTACGACCGCCGCCCGGCGCCCGGTCAGGGCACGTCCACCCGGACCCCGGCGGAGAACACCCCGCTGCGCAGCTCGAGCTGCTCCGGCGGCGCCTTCCCGGCGACGGTGAAGACCAGCGGCAGCACCGTCCGGCTGCCGGCCGCCATCGGCTGGGCGAAGACGTCCCGGCCCTGGTTGGCCGCCCGGGTCGCCTGCTCGTCGGTGCTGACGAAGTTGCCGTCGGGCAGGTACGCCCGTTGCAGCCGGCCGTGCCAGCTCTGCTGCTCCGGGGTGAGGTTGCGCACCCCGACCGTCGCCTCGCACTGCCGGGCCGCGGCGCCGGGCTCGCACGCGACTCGGTACACGGTGAACTCGAACGCCGACTCGCGCAGCGGTTCGCCGACGGCGCCGTTGACCCCCTGGCCCAGCCACGCGCCGCCGGTCGGCTGGCTGTCGGTGTCGACGGCGGCGACCTGCCGGGTGGCCGTCCAGGCGGCGGTGCCCACCGTGCCGGCGAGCACGACGGCGGCCACCGGGACGATCAACCAGACGGACGGCTTGCGGCGGAGCTGTTCCGGTCGCGGGGCGGCCGGGCGCGGGTAGACCGTCCCCGGATGCTGGCCGGAGAGGGCCGCGGCGACCGGTCGGCGGCGCCGGCGCCAGGTCCAGACCCCGCCCACCGCGAGCGCCGTCACCGTGCCGAGCCCGGCCAGCAGCACCGGCGTCCGGCGCCACGGCGGCGCCTCGGAACGCTCGGGCGCGGCGGCCGGTACGCCCGCGTTCCAGGTCGCTGTCGCGCAGTCGTACGGCCGGCTGCCGTCGCGGGCGTAGGCGCAGGCCGGCGCGGTCAGCGGCCGGGCCGGGGCGGCGGCGGTGAGCGCCGTGCCCAGGGTGGTGGTGCTGCGGGCGGGCAGCTTCAGCTGCCAGGTCACCTCGGTGGCCGACTGCCCGGTGCCCCGGGTGGCCCGGCCCCCGGCGGTGATGGCGGTCGCCGAGGCCCCGGGCGGCAGCTCCTGCCGGACGGTGGTGTCCACCGGCGTGCCACCGCTGTTGCGGACCTGGATCCGGTAGCGCGGCGCCGGCGTGCTCTCCGGCACCACCGCGACCGTGACCGGCGGCTTCGCCACCGGCGGGGCGGCCCGGGTCGGGGTGGGCACGGCCGGCGGCGCCGACGGCATCGCCGGCTCCGGGGTAGGCGCGACCACCGGTGGTGGCGCGGCCGCCGCGGGTGGCGCCGCCGCCGGCAGTGCCGGCACGGCGGAGAGAATGCCGAGGCAGTGTACGAACACTGCGAGGGCCCTGTGGTGTCGTGTCGATGCAGGCATACGAACGAACCTCCGGAGCCGACGCTAGGGGCGCGACGACACCGGGCGGGTACGAAGTCGTGAACTCCGCCCCCGCGAGCGGACGGTGTCGTAGGGTGCGCCCTCCCGGCGTCCCGGGGCGCGCCTGACTGCGGCCTCGGCCGGGCCGCGGGTCGCCGGGGCTAGATTGGCCTGGTGCGTATCGCTCGTTTTGCTCATGCCAAGGGAATGTCGTTCGGGGTCGTCGAGGGCGAAGCGGAGGCGGGCCCGCAGGGCCTGACCATCGCCGAGATCGAGGGCCACCCGTTCGGCCAGATCACCTTCAGCGGTGCCCGCTGGGCGCTGTCGGACGTCCGCCTGCTCTCGCCGATCCTGCCCAGCAAGGTCGTCTGCGTCGGCCGCAACTACGCCGAGCACGCCGCCGAGCACGGCAGCGAGGTGCCGAAGGAGCCGCTGCTCTTCCTCAAACCGTCCACCTCCGTGATCGGGCCCCGCGACGCGATCCGGCTGCCGATCTTCTCGAAGCAGGTCGAGCACGAGGCCGAACTGGCCGTGGTGATCGGCGCGCCGGGCGCCCGCCGGGCCGACCGGGCCGCCGCGGAGCGGGCCATCTTCGGCTACACCTGCGCCAACGACGTCACCGCCCGGGACCTCCAGCGTTCCGACGGCCAGTGGACCCGCGCCAAGGGCTTCGACTCGTTCTGCCCGATCGGGCCGTGGATCACCACCGGGCTCGACGTCCGCGACCTGGAGATCCGCTGTGAGGTGGGTCGCAATCCGGAGGAGATGGAGGTCCGCCAGCTCGGCCGGACCCGCGACATGGTCTTCGACGTGCCGGCCCTGGTGTCGTACGTCTCGCACGTGATGACGCTGCTCCCCGGCGACGTGGTGCTCACGGGCACCCCGGCGGGGGTTAGCCCGCTGCTGGACGGGGATACGGTCACCGTGCGGATCGAGGGGATCGGAGACCTCACCAACCCGGTGGTGCCCGTCGCCTGATCCGCGTCGAGGCCCCGTTTCCGCAGTTCAGGGGCGGTTTGGGGGACTCGATTTGGCCTGCTGGCACCGGGAGGGTAAAGTTTGATCCCGGCACCGCAAGGGGCCAATGGGGTATGGGGTAATTGGCAGCCCGACTGATTCTGGTTCAGTTAGTCTAGGTTCGAGTCCTGGTACCCCAGCGCAGCCGAGGTTCGCAAGAGCTTCGAGCGCTGGATCTCGTAGGAGACGACTCCGGTTCCCGTTCAGGGGATCGGGGTTCTCTCTGATAGAGTCCAGCGGCGCCGCTCGGCAGAGCGGTGCCGCAAGTCAGGTTCTGGCCCCGTCGTCTAGCGGCCCAGGACGCCGCCCTCTCAAGGCGGTAGCGCCGGTTCGAATCCGGTCGGGGCTACATCTCAGAACGGCCCGTTCCACTCCGGTGGGGCGGGCCGTTTCGCATGTCCCGCGCCGACGCTCCTCGTTGCCGCGTGGTTGCCCGCCGCCGCGACACGGGTGGCCACGCCGACGGCTGCGCCCCGCCGTGTGCGGCTCGGTCCGCCTCTGCTGGTCGACCGGTTTCCGCCCCGCCCGGTCGTGGCATCGGCCGAAGCCTGGTCTCCGGTGGTCCGATCCTGGTCGTCCGGGTGGTGGAGTGCCGGGACGACCGTCCGGTCGCCCCGATTTCCGTCTCCGGATGGGACGCCGCTAGACTACAGCGGCACCGCTCGCAAGGGCGGTGGAAGCAGTGAAGTCTTGGCCCCGTCGTCTAGCGGCCCAGGACGCCGCCCTCTCAAGGCGGTAGCGCCGGTTCGAATCCGGTCGGGGCTACATCCCAGAACGGCCCGTTCCACTCCGGTGGAACGGGCCGTTCGGCATTCCACCCTTCCGTCCTGTCCCGCCCCGGCTGCACCCCGGCCCGGACCACGCCGCTGCCGGTCGTGTCGATCAAGAAGTTCTCGCTCGGCCCGGGGTCGAACCCGGGCGCAAACTTCTTGATCGACGCGGGGCCGATGGGTGGGGGGGGTGGGTGGAGGGGGTCAGAGGCCGGAGAGGCGTTGGCCGGCGCGGACCACGGCCATCGCGTGGCGTTCGCCGGGGCGACGTCCCAGGCGCTCGATGGGCCCGGAGATGCTGATCGCGGCGATGACCCGACCGGTGCGGTCGCGGATCGGCGCCGAGACGCTCGCCACACCGGCCTCGCGTTCGGCGACGCTCTGCGCCCAGCCCCGGCGGCGTACCTCGGCCAGGGTGCGGCCGGTGAACTTCGACCGGGGGAGCAGCGGCATCACGGCCTCAGGCGGCTCCCAGGCGAGCAGGATCTGCGCCGCGGAGCCCGCCGTCATCGGCAGCACCGAGCCGACCGGCACGGTGTCCCGCAGGCCGCTGGCCCGCTCGGCGGCGGCCACGCAGATGCGCTCGTCGGCGCGGCGCAGGTAGAGCTGGGCGCTTTCGCCCGTCGCGTCCCGCAGCGCCGCCAGCAGCGGCTCTGCCGCCGTCAGGAGCACGTCCGGGGCGGCATTGGCGAGCTCACCCAGGCGCGGGCCGGGACGCCAGCGACCCTGGGTGTCCCGGACCAGCATCCGGTGGATCTCCAGCGCCTGCGCCAGCCGGTGCGCGGTGGCCCGGGGCAGCTTGGTGCGTTCAACGAGTTCGGCCAGGCTGGCGCCGTCGACGCAGGCGGCCAGGATGACCACCGCCTTGTCGAGAACGCCGACACCGCTCATACTGTGTCCCACAAGCCGAAACTTACCTCCCAGAATTTAGGATGTCCAGATGGTGGGAGTCACTACTACCGAGCCGAGGACCCTGGCCGAGAAGGTCTGGGACGCGCACGTCGTACGGTCCGCCGAGGGCGAGCCCGATCTGCTCTTCATCGACCTGCACCTGCTGCACGAGGTGACGAGCCCGCAGGCCTTCGACGGGCTGCGCCTCGCCGGGCGCCGGGTGCGCCGCACCGACCTCACGCTCGCGACGGAGGACCACAACACCCCGACGGGGTACGCCGACCCGTCGTTCCGCCTGCGGCGCGGCGATCTGCTCACCATCGCCGACCCCACCTCGCGTACGCAGATCGAGACGCTGCGCCGCAACTGCGCCGAGTTCGGGGTGCGGCTGCACCCGCTGGGCGACGAGAACCAGGGCATCGTGCACGTCATCGGCCCACAGCTCGGCGTCACCCAGCCCGGCATGACCATCGTCTGCGGGGACTCGCACACCGCCACCCACGGCGCGTTCGGCGCGCTCGCGTTCGGCATCGGCACGAGTGAGGTCGAACACGTGCTGGCCACCCAGACGCTGCCGCAGAGCCGGCCGAAGACGATGGCGGTGAACGTGACCGGGCGGCTCGCCCCGGGGGTCACCGCCAAGGACCTGGTGCTCGCGCTGATCGCCCAGGTGGGTACGGGCGGCGGCCGCGGGCACATCGTCGAGTACCGCGGCGAGGCGATCCGGTCGCTGTCCATGGAGGGACGGATGACGATCGCCAACATGTCCATCGAGTGGGGCGCCAAGGCCGGCATGATCGCGCCGGACGAGACCACCTTCGCGTACCTGAAGGGGCGGCCGAACGCCCCCAAGGGCGCCGACTGGGACGCGGCGCTGGCCTGGTGGCGGACCCTGCCCACGGACGAGGGCGCCACCTTCGACGCCGAGGTGACCCTCGACGCCGGCGCGGTCACCCCGTTCGTGACCTGGGGCACCAACCCGGGCCAGGGCGCGCCGCTGGGCGCCGTGGTGCCGACCCCGGAGGAGTTCGTCACCGAGGCCGAGCGGACCGCCGCCCGGCGCGCGCTTGAGTACATGGACCTGCGCCCGGGCACCCCGCTGCGCGACCTCGCCGTCGACGTGGTCTTCGTCGGGTCCTGCACCAACGGCCGGCTGGAGGACCTCCGGGCCGCCGCCGACGTGCTGCGCGGGCAGCGGGTCGCCGACGGGGTGCGGATGCTGGTGGTGCCCGGTTCCGCCGCCGTGCGCGAGGCGGCCGAGTCGGAAGGGCTGGACAAGGTCTTCACCGACGCCGGCGCCGAGTGGCGCTTCGCCGGCTGCTCCATGTGCCTGGGGATGAACCCGGACACGCTCTCGCCGGGCCAGCGCTCCGCCTCCACCTCCAACCGCAACTTCGAGGGCCGCCAGGGCCGGGGCGGACGCACCCACCTGGTCTCCCCGCCGGTCGCCGCCGCCACCGCCGTGGCCGGCCGGCTGGCCGCTCCCGCCGACCTGTAGAAGGGCACCCAGATGGAGAGGTTCACCACCCACACGGGCACCGCCGTGCCGCTGCGGCGATCCAACGTGGACACCGATCAGATCATCCCCGCCGTGTACCTCAAGCGGGTGACCCGGACCGGTTTCGCGGACGGCTTGTTCAGCGCTTGGCGGGAGGACCCGGAATTCGTGCTCAACGATGTCGCCCATTCGGGTGCGTCGATTCTTGTGGCCGGTCCGGAGTTCGGCACCGGCTCCTCCCGGGAGCACGCCGTCTGGGCGCTGCGCGACTGGGGGTTCCGTGCCGTGATCGCGCCCCGTTTCGGCGACATCTTCCGGGGCAACGCCCTCAAGGAGGGGCTGCTCCCGGTCGAGCTGGAATTGAAGGCGGTCGAGGAGATCTGGGACCTGGTGGAGGCCGACCCGACCACCCCCGTCACCGTGGACCTGACCGCCCGCGAGGTGCGTGTCGGCGAGGCCACCTGGTCGTTCCCGATGGACGACTTCAGCCGTTGGCGGCTGCTGGAGGGCTTGGACGACATTGGACTCACCCTCCGCCACGAGGCGGAGATCAGCGCCTTCGAGGCCGACCGGCCGCCGTTCCTGCCCTCGGTCGCATAGCCGTACGCCCGATCCCACAGCGGTTTCCGCCCCCGCCGGTCTCACCGGTGGGGGCGAATCCGTTACGACACAAGGGCTTTTTTCGACCGAATGTTTGTGTCCCGGCAGCACAGGGCATACCGTGCGCGCAGAATGGCTCGCGTCGAGTCAGTTGCACAATCGGGAGGAAGTCGTGAACAAGGCCGAGCTCATCGAGGCGCTCGCCGTTCGCCTGGGGGACCGGAAGACGGCGACGGCCGCGCTCGACGCGGTCCTCGCTGAGGTCCAGGCGGCGGTCACCAAGGGCGAGAAGGTGGCGATCACCGGATTCGGAGCGTTCGAAAAGCGCGTCCGGGGCGCCCGAACAGCGCGCAACCCACGGACCGGCGAGGCGGTGAAGGTCAAGAAGACATCCGTCCCGACCTTCCGGCCCGGCGCCGGATTCAAGGAGATGGTGGCCAGCGGCAAGGTGCCGAAGGCCACGGCGGCGGCGAAGAAGACCACGGCTGCCGCCGCCAAGACCACGGCCGCCGCCAAGACCACCGCGGCGGCCAAGACGACGGGTGCCAAGGCCACCGGGGCGAAGGCCACGGGTGCCAAGGCGACCGGGACCAAGGCCACCGGTGCCAAGGCCACGGGCGCGAAGGCGGCCGGGACCAAGGCGACCGGGACCAAGGCGACCGCGGCGGCCAAGAAGGCCCCCGCGGCGAAGGCGACCAAGACCACCGCGGCGAAGAAGACCGCGACCACCAAGGCCGCCCCGGCGAAGAAGACCACCGCGGCGAGCAAGGCCACGGCGGCGAAGAAGACCGCCGCGACGGCGAGCAAGAGCGCGGCGGCGAAGAAGGCGCCGGCAAAGAAGGCGGCGGCGAAGAAGACCGCCACCAAGCGCTGAACCTGGCGGTACGGCAAGGGCGTCCACCGACGGTGGGCGCCCTTCGCCGTGTCCACCCCCACCCGTTGACCCCGACCGTGCCCCGCCCGCAGAATCGCCGCACCCCTTCCGGTCGGCGAAAGGCAGCCCGGTGCGCTACCGCCACCTCTCCACCGTCACCCTCGCCCTGGGCGTCGTGCTCCTCGTCGACGTGCTGCGCGTCTTCCTGCCGGCGGTCATCACCATCTTCGGGCAGGCCGCCTCGACCCCCGCCGAACTGCTGGGGGCGTTCGCTTTCGGCTGGTTCCTGCTGGCCCTGGCCGCGCCCGCGCTGATCCGTCGCGTCGGCGCCCGCCCCGTGACGCTCGTCGCCGCCGTGCTGCTGGTCGTGGCGCGGCTCGCCGTCAACGGCCAGCCGGGCGGGCGGCTCCAGCTCTGGCTCGCCACGGCCGGGCTGCTCGCCGGGCTGGTCTGGCTCGCCGGTGCCGCCGCCGGCACCGACCGCCCCGTGCCCGGGTTGGCGCTCGGGCTCGCGGTCGGGGCCGTCCTGCACACGGTGCTGGACACGTACCGCTCGGCGTTCTTCGGGGACTGGCCGGCGTGGTTGGCGGCCGTCGGGGTCGCGGGGCTCTTCCTGGCGGGGCAGGCGCGGCCCGCGCCGCCGGCCGGGGCGGGCGGCGTACGGAGCTGGCTGCTGGCCGGGCCGGCGCTGCTGCTCGCCGGCATGGTGGCGCTCTCCCCGGCGGTCGCCCGGACGGCGACGTCGTACCAGTTCGGTCTGCTGCGGTCGGATCCCGCCGACGAGGTGGGGGTGGCCACCGTGCCGCTGTTCGGCCCCGCCCCGCTCGCCGTGGCGGTCGGCGGGTTCCTGCTCGCCGCGCTGGCCCCGCCCCGCCGGGGCGCCTGGCGGTGGCTCGGGCCGGTGGCCCTGGTCGGCGGGGCCGTCCTCGTCACCCTCGGACGCGGGGAGTTGCTGCTGCCGGCCGTCCTGCTCACCGCCGTCGGTCTCGGCGCGTGCCTGGCGTCGGCCGGTGCGGCGGACGGGCGGGGCGACGACGGCGCGGACGAAGCCCGCACCCCGGTCCCCGGCGGCGCTGGGCAGGACCCGGCGCGGGCGGCCAGTGGCGCCTCGGACCCGGTGCGGGCGGCCGTCGGCGGGCAGGGTCCGGCGCTGGCGGCCGGTGACGGGCAGGACCCGGTGCGGGCGGCCGGGCGGCGCGGGTACGCCGCCGTCGCCGGGATGCTCGTCTTCGCCGTCGCGGCGGTGGCCTACTACTCCGCCTACGACCTCGGCCACCCCAACGCCGGAGTGCCGGTGGCGGTGGCGGTGCTGGTCGCCGCCGTCGCGCTGGCGAGGCGTCCCGCCCCGGGGCCGGCCCGGTCGCCGCTGCCGCCGGTGTGGACGGCCGCCACCGCCGCCGTGGTGACGCTGCTGGCCGCGGTCGCCAGCGACGAGCTGCTCTCCGCCACCAACCGGGACGGGCCGCCGGAGACGGTGCGGGTGGCGGCGTACAACGTGCGGATGGGGTTCGGGATGGACGGCCGCTTCGACCCGGACGCGCTGGCGCGGGCCGTCGCCGGGGCCGACGTCGTGGCACTCAGCGAGGTGGACCGGGGCTGGCTGCTCAACGGCGGCCACGACACGCTCGACCTGCTGGCGGAGCGGCTGGACATGCCGTACGTCTTCGCGCCGGCCGCCGACCCGCTCTGGGGTGACGCCGTGCTGAGCCGGTGGCCGCTGGACGCGGCGCGGACCCGGCCGCTGCCGGCGGTCGGCGCGCCCACCGGGGCGCAGGCCCTCGGCGTCACCGTGAACTTCAGCGAGGGCGTCCGCCTGGCGGTCGTCGCCACCCACCTGCAACCGCCGCCCGGCGAGGACCCGGTGGTCCAGGCCCGCGCGGTCGCCGACTTCGCCGTGCGGTACGCGGCCGGCCGGCCCCTGGTGGTCGCCGGCGACCTGAACACCGAGCCGGGCGACCCGGCGTTCGCCGAGTTCACCCGGGCCGGTCTGGTCGACGCGCTCGCCGCCGCCCGCCCCCTGCCGACCAGCCCGGCGGACGCCCCGCGCCAGCAGATCGACCACGTCTTCGTCACGCCCGGCCTGGCCGCCGCCGACGCGGCGGCCCCGCCCGGGACGGCCAGCGACCACCTGCCGGTCGCGGTGACGCTGACCCTGCCACCGGCCTGACCCCGCCGCCCGACGGGCCGGTCTGACCCCGCCGCCCAGCGGGCCGGTCGGGACCGGCCGGTCCCGGTGGACGCGCGGTCAGAGGCGGTCGACGGCGAGCAGGCGGTCGCCGGCGAAGGCGAGCAGCCAGCCGCCGCCCTTCGGGGTGGTGAAGTCGCCCGGCCGCCCGCTGAGCCGGGCCAGGGCGCCCGGGATCACCTTGCCCTGGCTGCACACCCCCACCGGCTCGCCGGTGGCCGCCAGCGCGGCCAGGCGGGCGGCGGCGGCCAGCGCGCACTCGTCGGGCTGCTGGCCCGGCCGCGGCTCGTCCAGGTCGCCGTCGATCTCGATCGGCAGGTCGAGCAGCGCCGCCGCCGGGTCGAGGGTCTGTACGCAGCGGCGGGCCGAGGCCGACAGCAGGCGTACCGGGCGGAGCAGCGCCACCAGCGGGGCGAGCGCGTGGGCCTGCGCCCAGCCCCGGGCGTCGAGCGGCCGGCCGGTGTCCGGGCCCGACCAGGTTGCCCGCTTGCCGGCGTGGGCGTGCCGGACCAGCGCCACCGTCCCGGTGACCGTCGGCAGGGCCGCGAACGCGGCCAGCACCTCGGCGTCGTGCGGGTAGCTGACCAGCCGGACCGCCTCGTCCACGCCGAGCCAGCGCACGTCGTCGACCTCGGTGCCCGGCTGGAAGCCGCCGGCGGCCACCGCCCGCATCGACCAGTAGTCGACCACCTTCGGGCGGCCCTCGCTGCGGTAGCGCACGGTGGGCAGCCGCACCTGCGGCACCGCCCGGACGTCGGTCTCCTCGGCCACCTCCCGCACGGCGGCGCGCAGCGGATGCTCGCCCGGCTCCAGCTTGCCCTTGGGCAGCGACCAGTCGCCGTAGCGGGGCCGGTGCACGAGGCAGACCAGCACCCCACCGCGCGGGGCGGCGCCCGTGCTCCCGGCGGCCGGCCCCCCGACCGGCCCGGGGTCGTCGGCGGGGCGCCACACGACACCACCCGCCGCCCGGATCGGGGGCGCGGCGTCGGGGAACCCGGGCGGCCGGCCCCGGCCGGGGCCGGTCGCGTCCCGCTCATCCAGCATCAGGTCAGCCTATGCGGGTACCGGTCAGCCCGCCGTGCCACCGACGCGACGCAGCAGCAACTCCTGGAGGTGGACCCGCGGTTCCTCGGCCGTGCCGGTACGCCGGCTCCAGGTGCCGTCCGCCGCCAGCTCGAACGCGTCCACGTCGGGGCTCATCGCGGCGGTCAGCACGTGGTCCAGCTCGGCCCGGGCGACGGGGTCGCTCACCCGCACCAGCGCCTCCACCCGGCGGTCCAGGTTGCGGTGCATCAGGTCGGCCGAGCCCATCCAGAACTCGGCGTCGCCGTCGTTGCCGAACCGGAAGATCCGGGAGTGCTCCAGGAACCGGCCCAGGATCGAGCGGACCCGGATGTTCTCCGACAGGCCGGGCACCCCCGGGCGCAGCGTGCACATGCCCCGGATCACCAGGTCCACGTGGACGCCGGCCCGGGAGGCCCGGTAGAGCGCGTCCGTGATCTTCTCGTCGACCAGCGAGTTCACCTTGATCTGCACGAGGCCGGGCATGCCCAGCCGGACGTGCGCGATTTCCCGCTCGATGCGTTCGATGAGGCCGCTGCGGATGCCCTGCGGCGCCACCAGCAGCCGGCGGTACGCGGTCTGCCGGCTGTAGCCGGTGAGGACGTTGAACAGGTCGGTCAGGTCGGCTCCGATCTCCGGGTCGGCGGTGAGCATGCCGAAGTCCTCGTAGAGCCGGGCGGTCTTCGGGTGGTAGTTGCCGGTGCCGATGTGGCAGTAGCGGCGGATCTGGTTGCCCTCCTGGCGTACCACCAGGGCGGTCTTGCAGTGCGTCTTGAGCCCGACCAGGCCGTAGACGACGTGGCAGCCGGCGCGCTCCAGCTTGCGCGCCCAGCCGATGTTGGCCACCTCGTCGAAGCGCGCCTTCAGCTCGACCAGCACCACCACCTGCTTGCCGGCGGCCGCCGCGTCGACGAGCGCGTCCACGATCGGGGAGTCGCCGCTGGTGCGGTAGAGGGTCTGCTTGATGGCCAGCACGTCCGGGTCCGCGGCGGCCTGCTCGATGAAGCGCTGCACGCTGGTGGCGAACGAGTGGTACGGGTGGTGGACCAGGATGTCGCCGTCGCGCAGGGTCGCGAAGACGCTGCGCGGCACCTCGCCCTCGGTGAGGCGGGGGTGGGTGGCCGGCACGAACGGCGGATCCTTCAGGTCCGGCCGGTCGGCCTCGTCGTAGAGCTGCCAGAGCGCGGAGAGGTCGAGCAGGCCGGGCACCCGCAGCACCTCCTGATCGTGCATGTCCAGCTCGCGGACGAGGAGCTCCAGCACGTGGTCGGAGACCGAGGCGGCCACCTCCAGCCGCACGGGCGGGCCGAACCGGCGCCGGGCCAGCTCCCGTTCCAGGGCCTGGAGCAGGTCCTCGTCGCGGTCCTCGTCGACCTCCACCTCGGCGTTGCGGGTGACGCGGAACAGGTGGCACTCGACCACCTGCATGCCGGAGAAGAGCTGCCCCAGGTGCACCGAGATCAGGTCCTCCACCGGCAGCATCCGCACGCCCGGCAGGTCGCGGTGCACCCGGACGAAGCGGGGCACGTTGTTCGGCACCTTCACCCGGGCGAAGAACTCCGAGCCGCCGTCCGGGTCGCGGACCGCCACCGCGAGGTTGAGCGACCGCCCGGAGATGTACGGGAAGGGGTGCGCCGGGTCCACCGCCAGCGGGGTCAGCACCGGGAAGATCTGCTCCCGGAAGTACGTGCGCAGCCGTTCCCGCTCGGGGTCGTCCAGGTCGGCCCAGCGCAGGATCCGGATGTCCTCGGCGGCCAGCTTCGGCAGCACCTCGTCGGTGAAGCAGGCCGAGTGCCGGGCCACCAGCGTCGCGGCCTTCCCGGCGACCAGTTCCAGCTGGGTGCGCAGCGGCATCCGGTCCCCGCCGCGTACCGGCAGGCCGGCCTGGAGCCGGCGCTTCAGCCCGGCGACCCGCACCATGTAGAACTCGTCGAGGTTGCTGGCGAAGATGGCCAGGAACTTGGCCCGCTCCAGCAGCGGCGTGCGCGGGTCCTCGGCGAGCGCCAACACCCGGGCGTTGAAGTCGAGCCAGGAGAGTTCCCGGTTGAGGAAGCGGTCCTCCGGCAGCGGCGGCGCCGCGGGGGGCTCGTCGACGAGGTCGGGCGCCGGCGCCTCGGCGGGCGGCGCCGCATCCAGCACCTCCTCCAGCCCGGCGGAGGCGGCCGCACCGCCGGCACCGGCGGCGTCGGCCGAACCGGTCGCTGCGGACCCTCCGCCCGGGGTCGCTGCGGACGCTCCGCCGAGGGTCGCGGCCGGCGCCGCCTCCGGGGTCGCGGCCGGCGGGTCGGCGTGGAAGCGGCCGTCGGCCCCCCGGGACCGGGTGCCGTTGCGGGGGGCGGCCGGGTCGGTGGACGGGCGGTTGGCGGGGGGCTTGCGAGGGGTGCTCACCTGCCCATAATCACCCGGATGCGGTTAACGCAAAATGAACTTCGACCAGCCGCTCAGGCCATCGTCGGCAATGTCACCCGGACCACCGCGCCGGTGTCGTCGGTCTCGACGCGCAACCGCTGGCCGAGGCGGAGCAGGCGCAGGCCGGAGGCGTCGAACGCCCGGGCCGGGAAGGCCAGCTCGGTGCCGTCGTCGAGGAGCAGCGTCCCGCTGCGGGTCGCCGCGTCGTAGGTGGCCACCGTGCCCTGCATGACCCGCACGCTACACGCCCTCAGGCCGGGCAGGAGGCGGCGGCCAACGCGGCCGTGCGGGGCCCCAGCCCGAGCCGGGCCGCCGCGGCCAGGTCGGCGGCGGTGTCCACGTCCCGGCGCAGGCTCGGCCAGTCCCCGGTGAGGGCGAGCGCCCCGCTCGCGGCGTGCGAGGCGGCCGAGCCGACCCCGAAGCGGGGATCCAGGGCCACGCCCGGCGGCGCGGCCAGCAGCACGGTGCCCTGGCCGGGGGCGTCGGCCACGTACCCGCGTACGCCCGGGGGCGCGGCCTGGGCCGCCCGCAGCGCCGCCGCCAGCTCGGCCGGGCGCAACGCGGGCAGGTCGGCGGTGAGCCCGGCCACCCAGCCGCCGCCCGCGACCGACGCGCCGTGCCGGAAGGCGGCGTTCAGCCCGGCGCCGGGGGCGTCGGCCAGTGCCCGGGCGCCCGCGCGGCGGGCGGCCTCGGCCACCCGGGCGTCGTCGGTGACGACCAGCACCCCCGCCACCGCCGGGCAGGCCCGCACCGCGGCGACCGTGTCGGCGGCCAGGGCCAGCGCCAGTTCCTCGTGCGGTACGGCCGGCAGCGCCCCCCGCAGCCGGCTCTTCGCGGCGGCCAGGCGCTTCACGGGCACCACCACGGTCCACCTCGGCTGACTCACACCGCCATCCTGCCAGCCGTCCGGCGGTACCCTCTCTGGCCGGACCCGGGTCGAGCAGGCATGATTTCCGCTGCGGGCGTCACCGGGTGCGGATCCGGTGCGGGGCGGGGTGGCACGAGGAGGCGCGGTGACACGGCGGAGGCTGGGGTTCTGGCAATGGTTCGCCGTGGTGCTGGTCAAGCCGGTGATGACCGTCTGGACCCGGCGCACCTGGCGCGGCATGGAGCACCTGCGCGGCGACGGCGGCGTGATCATCGTGCCGAACCACATCTCGCACGCCGACCCGCTCGTCGCGGCCCACTTCGTCTACGACTCCGGCCGTTGGCCGCAGTTCCTCGGCAAGGCCAGCGTGTTCCGGGTCCCGGTGATCGGCTGGATCCTGCACCGGTGCCGGCAGATCCCGGTCGAGCGCAACACCGTGGACGCGGTGCGGTCGCTGGACCACCTCGTCGCCGCGCTCGCCCAGGGCGGCGCGGTGGTGATCTACCCGGAGGGCACCATCACCCGCGAACCGGAGCTGTGGCCGATGAAGGGCAAGACCGGCGCCGCCCGCCTCGCGCTCGCCACCGGGGCGCCGGTGGTCCCGCTCGTCATGTGGGGCCCGGAGCGGATCTTCGACCCGCGCCGGTCCCGGCTGGACCCGCGCCCCCGGATCCCGGTGACCGTGGTCGCCGGACCCCCCGTCGACCTGGGCCGATGGGCCGGGTCGACCCCGACGAAGGCCGTCCTCGAGGAGATGACCGACACCATCATGCTGCGCCTTCGTGACATGCTCACCGAGATCCGGGGCGGCACCCCGCCACCACTGTGGGAACGGACGGCGCGCCCCGCCGTCGATCGGCGGCGGCCGGGGGCGGCGGCGTGAGCGGGCACGTCGCGGTCCTGGGTGCCGGCTCGTGGGGCACCGCGTTCGCCAAGATCCTCGCCGACGCCGGGCGGGACGTCACCGTCTGGGCCCGCCGCCAGGCGGTCGCCGACACGATCCGGGCCGAGCGGCGCAACCCGGAGTACCTGCCGGACGTGCTGCTGCCGGCGCGGGTCACGGCGACGGGCGACGCCGCCGAGGCGATCACCGGGGCCGAGCAGGTGGTGCTGGCCGTACCGTCGCAGACGCTGCGCGGCAACCTGGCCGAGTGGACCGCGCACCTGCACCCGGACGCCACCCTGGTCTCGCTGATGAAGGGCATCGAGCTCGGCACCACCAGGCGGATGAGCGAGGTGATCGTGGAGACCGCCGGGGTGGCGGCGGACCGGGTGGTGGTGGTCTCCGGCCCCAACCTGGCCCCGGAGATCGCCGCCGAGCAGCCCGCCGCCACCGTGGTCGCCTGCACCGACCAGGACCGGGCGACGCTGGTGCAGCGCTCCATCACCACGCCCTACTTCCGCCCGTACACCAACGACGACGTGATCGGCTGCGAGCTGGGCGGCGCGGTGAAGAACGTGATCGCCCTGGCGTACGGCATCGCCGTGGCGATGGGGTTCGGCGACAACACCCGGGCCATGCTCGTCACCCGGGGACTGGCCGAGACGGCCCGGCTCGGGGTGGCCCTGGGCGCCGACCCGCTCACCTTCGCCGGCCTGGCGGGGATGGGCGACCTCGTCGCCTCCTGCTCGTCGCCGCTGGCCCGCAACCGCACCTTCGGCGAGCACCTGGGCCGGGGCGCGACCCTGGAGGAGGCCCGCGTCGCCACCCGGCAGACCGCCGAGGGCGTCAAGAGCGCGCTGGCCCTGCGCGACCTGGCCCGGGCGCACGCGGTGGAGATGCCGATCACCGAGCAGGTCGAGCTGGTCTGCCACGAGGGGATGGACCCTCGGCTCGCCGTCGAGGCGCTGATGAGCCGCACCACCAAGCCGGAGTGAGCGACGTGACCGAGCACCACGACGGCACCCGCTGCGTCCGCGCCGGCCTGCCCGAGCCGGCTCCCGGCCAGCCGTTCCTGCCCGGTCCGGTGTTCGCCGCGCCGTACCACCTGGACCCGTGGGCGGGGCCGGCGGCGGCGCCCGACGGCTACGGCCGGCCGGACAACCCCACCCGGCGGCTGCTGGAGGCGGCCGTCGGGGAGCTGGAGGGGGGCGACTGCCGGGTCTTCGCCAGCGGGCAGGCCGCGATCACCGGGCTGCTGCTGACGCTGCTGCGGCCGGGGGACACCGTGGTGCTCCCGTCGGACGGGTACTTCGCCGTCCGGGCCTTCGCCGCCGACACGCTGGAGGGCATCGGCGTACGGGTGCTCCTCGCCCCGACCGCCGGCCCGCACCCGGCCTTCGACGGCGTACGCCTGGTGCTGCTGGAGACCCCGGCCAACCCCGGCCTGGACGTCGCCGACGTGGCGGCGCTGGCCGCCCGGGCGCACGCCGCCGGCGCCCTGGTGGCGGTCGACAACACCACGGCGACGCCGCTCGGGCAGCGCCCGCTCGACCTGGGCGCCGACATCGTGGTGGCCTCCGGGACGAAGGCCCTCACCGGGCACTCCGACCTGCTGCTCGGCTACGTCGCGACCCGCTCGACCGAGCTGCGGGACGCGGTCACCGCCTGGCGGAACGTCACCGGGGCCGTGCCGGGCGCGTTCGACGCCTGGCTCGCGCACCGGTCGCTGGCCACCCTCGACCTGCGGCTGGCCCGGCAGACCGCGAACGCGCAGGCCCTCGCCGGGCTGCTCGCGGGGCGCGACGACGTGACCGGGCTGCGCTGGCCGGGGCTGCCCGGCGACCCGGCCCACCCGGTGGCGTCGGTCCAGATGCGACGGATCCCCGGGGTGCTCTGCTTCGACCTCGGCGACGCCGGGCGGGTGGCGCGGTTCCTCGACGCGGCCCGGCTGGTGGCCGCGGCCACCTCCTTCGGTGGCCTGCACACCACCGCCGACCGGCGGGCCCAGTGGGGCGACGACACCCCGCCCGGCTTCGTCCGGCTCTCCTGCGGGGTCGAGGACGCCGTCGACCTGGTCGCCGACGTGACCGCCGCACTGGACGCCAGCCGCTGAGCACCGGACACCGGCCCGGAGGTGCGCCGTGACCGTCTTCTCCTTCCGCCCCGACCGGCCCGCCCTCGTGCACCGGCTGCGCGCCGCCGGCTGCGTCTACGCCGAGGACGAGGCGGAGCTGCTGATCGCCGCCGCCGACTCGGCCGAGGCGCTGGCCGACCTGGTCGACCGCCGGGTCGCCGGGCTGCCACTGGAGTACGTGCTCGGCTGGGCCGAGTTCTGCGGCGAACGGATCGCCATCGACCCCGGCGTGTTCGTGCCGCGTGCGCGTACCGCCCTGCTGGTCGACGTCGCCGTCGCGGTGACCGGCCCGGCGGCGGCCGTGGTGGACCTGTGCTGCGGCTCCGGCGCCACCACCGTGGCGCTGGCCCGCCGGCTCGCGCCGCGCTGGCTGGCCGCCGCCGACGTGGACCCCGCCGCCGTCGCCTGCGCCCGGCGCAACCTGGCCCCGCTGGCCGTGCCGGTCTTCGAGGGCGACCTGTACGACCCGCTGCCGGTGCGCTGGCAGGGGCGGCTGGACCTGGTGCTGGCCAACGCCCCCTACGTGCCGACGGCGGCGGTGGCGCTGATGCCGCCGGAGGCGCGGCTGCACGAGGCGCCGGTGGCCCTCGACGGCGGGCCGGACGGCCTGGCGGTGCTGCGCCGCGTCGCCGAGGGCGCGGCGCGCTGGCTGGCCCCGGGCGGGCACCTGGTGGTCGAGGCGGGGGAGGCGCAGGTGGAGGCGCTCCGCGCGGCGCTGACCGCCGTGGGCCTGCACCCCACGGTGACCCGGGACGACGACCGGGACGCCACCGCCGTCTCGGCCCGCCGCCCGGGCTGACCCTCGTTGGTCGCCGCGGCCTGGCGGGGGCGGGGAAGGGGAACTAGCCTCACGGCAGGCGTGGCGGCGGAAGGCGGTTGTCGTGGGTGGTGCGGACGTGCCGGTGGTCGTCGGGCTGGACAACGGGGGGACCAGCAACAACGCCACGGTGCTCACCGTGGACGGCCGGTTCCTGGTGGACGGCCTGGTGGAGAACCCGAGCGAGGTACGCGCCGGCCCGGCGGCGGCGATCGAGGCGCTGGCCCGCGCGTTCGACGGGGTGCTGGCGCTGACGGGGGTGCCCCGCACGGCGGTGCGCGCGGTCGGGCTGGACACGCCCGGTCCGGCGAGCGCGACCGGGGTGATCTCGTCGCGCGGGTCGACCAACTTCTCCCAGCCGGCCTGGCGCGGCTACGACGTGCGGACGGCCCTGGAACGGCGGCTCGGCCTGCCGGTGCTCTACCACAACGACGGCAACGCCGCCGCGCTCTACGCCCACCACGCGCACTTCGGCGCGGAGGCGATGCGCCGCTCGTCGGTGTCGGCCATCGTCGGCACGGGGCTGGGCGGCGGTGTGGTCGAGGCGGGCCGGGTGGTCGCCGGGGCGGCCGGGATGGCCGGCGAACTGGGGCACGTGCACATCCCGCTGACCGGGCTGCTCGCGCCGGACCAGCCGGTGCCCACGTGCGCCTGCGGCTTCGCCGGGGACGCCGAGAGCGTCGCCTCGCTGACCGCCATCGGGCGGAACCTGCTGCCGTACTGGCTGGGGCGCTTTCCGGAGCATCCGCTGGCCGCCGAGCCGCCGGAGCGGGCGGCGAAGCTGGTCCGGGGCTACGGCGAGCGCGGCGACGCGCTGGCCCGGGAGGTGTTCACCCAGCAGGCGATGGCGCTGGGTCGACTCTTCACCGTGGCGGCCAACTTCACCGATCCGCACGCGTACTTCGTCGGGGGCGGGGTGGTGGAGGCGGCCCCGGAGTTCCGGGACTGGTTCCTCGCGACGGTGCGGGAGCACACGGTGCTGCGGGAGGAGCAGGCCGCGTCGGCCACCTTCGCCCTGGTGCCCGAGCGGGACATGGCCGGCGCCCGGGGCGTGGCCATCGCGGCGCTGGAGGCGCTGCGCGCCGGCCCCGCACCCCGCCCGGTCGTCGCGGGCTGACCGCCCGCCTCCCCGCCGGGCGACGGCCCCACCGGCTCCCATCGGTGGGACCGCCGCCGGCAGAGCACCGGCGCGACGGGTCAGCGGCCGCGCCGGCGCCCCCGGAGGGAGGGGTCAGTGTCCGGGCGGTGCCCCGACGAAGGCGGCCCAGGCGGCCGGCGGGAAGAGCAGCGCGGGGCCGGACGGGTCCTTGGAGTCGCGGACGGCGACCGTGCCCGGGACCACCGCCATCTCCACGCACGCCCCCTCGTCGCCGCTGCGGCTGCTCTTGCGCCACCGCGCCACGGCCAGCGCCGCGCTGATCGTCGGTGTCATGGTCCTACCGTCCCTTCAGGAGTTGGAGGAGCTGGTCGCGGCTGTCCGCCGGGCTGAGCGCGACGGTCCGCAGGTGCTCCATGATCTTGGTGCAGGTACGCAGGTCGCCCGGCCGGTCGAGGACCATCTGCCCGGCCACCGTCTCGACCGAGGCGATGATCGGGTCCTCCGGGTCTGCGAACTCCAGGATGTGCAGCGAGCCCCGGGTGCCCCGGTGGTAGCCGGCGGCGAGCGGGATCACCTGGACCGTGATGTTGGGCAGCTCGCCCATCTTGACCAGGTGGTGCAGCTGCGACTCCATCACCGACCGGTCGCCGACGGGCCGCAGCAGTGCGCCCTCGTCGATGATGGCGTCCAGGATCGGCGGCTGGTCACTGATGAGCCGCTGCTGCCGGTCGAGCCGGAACTGGACCCGCTGCTCCACCTCGTCGTCGCGCAGGGTGTGCGGGCCGCCGCGCATCACGCCCCGGACGTAGTCGGCGGTCTGCAACAGCCCCGGCACCACCGAGGGCTCGAAGTTGGCGATGCCGGTGGCCTCGGCCTCCAGCGCGATGAAGTCGATGGTGCGCCGGTCGAGCAGGTGCGAGTACGACACCCACCAGCCGGGTTTGCGCGCGTCCTTGGCGAGCTGCACGGCGGCGGCCACCTCGTCGGCACCGACCCCGTAGAGGGTGAGCAGGGCGCGCACGGTGGCGGGGCTGACCAGCGTCTGCGCGTTCTCGTAGCGGGACAGGGTGCTGCGGGTGCTGCTGATCTCGTCCGCCGCCGCCTCCAGCGTGAGGCCGGCGGCTTCCCGGTGGGTGCGCAGCGCGATGCCCAGTCGCCGGGCACGGGCGGTCTTCGGAGCCATGCATCGATCGTCGCACATCTTCCCGGGAACGTGTAGATGAGAGAACGTCGATGAGAGTTGCATTCATGGCTGTAGACATGCCAATCTGTCATCGCGTCCTCACTGCCGGTTGTCGTGGCGACGGCGGTGGTGAGCGACCGGAGGGGAAGGGGCGCGCGGCGATCGGGTTTCTCCCCCGTACCCGATCGCCGCGTGCCACGCCCCGTGGCCCGTCAGCCGGAAGGGACCCGACGTGCGTACTGCCCGACAGGCCCACGCCGACCGCCCCGGCGGGCACCGATGACGCGGTTCCTGGTGGTGCTCACCGACGTGCGGCCGGCCGAGGGCGCCGGACGCGACGAACGCAACTGCCCCGAGCGCCGCCGTCAGGTGGTCGGGGCGAGCAGCCGCGAGGCGGCGGACCGGATCGCGGGCGCGTTCATGGCGCTGGGCATGGTGCGGGCCGGCCGGCAGCGGGTCAAGGTGATCGCCATCGGCCGGCGGCACGCGCGCGGCTGACGCCGCCGAGGGCGGTGCGGTCGCGGGAGGCGGCCCCGCCGGGTGGGAGGGCCGCCCGGCAGGCGGCCCGGCCCGGCGGGAGGCGCGGCCCGGCGCCCCGCCGGGCCGTCCGGCGTCACAGCATCCGGCGCCGCTTCAGGTAGGCGACGAGGTCGTCGTAGACGCCCCCCTCGTTGGCGAACATCGCCACGTTGCGGGCGGTGGCCATCCACGGCTTCGTCGACGGCCGGACCTCCTTGACCGCCCGCTCCAGGTCCCGGTGCTCGATCATCCGCACCTCGCCGCTGCGTACCGAGTCGGCCATCGCGAACTCGGCGGCCGTCTCGCAGAGGTGGGCCAGGTCGGCGCCCGAGTAGTCCTCGGTGGCCGCCACGATCTTCCGCAGGTCGATCCCCGCGATCGGCCGCTCCCGCAGGTGGTACTCCAGGATGGCGCGGCGCGCCTCGGCGTCCGGCGGCAGCACCAGCACCACCCGGTCGAGCCGCCCGGGACGGCGCAGCGCCGGGTCGACGTCCCACGGGGTGTTGGTGGCGGCCAGCACGAAGACCCCCTCGTTGCTGCCCTCCATCCCGTCCAGCTCCGCCAGCAGCTGGTTGCCCAGCGTCCGCATCGAGCTGGAGCCGACCTGCGAGCGCTTGTGCCCCAGCGCGTCGACCTCGTCCAGGAAGAGCACGCAGGGCGCGTTGCGGCGGGCCGCCTGGAACAGCTCGTGCAGGTTGCGCTCCGAGTTGCCCATCCACATGTCCAGCACATCCACGATGGACAGCGAGATGAACTTCGCGCCCATCTCCCCGGCGACCGCCCGGGCCAGGAACGTCTTGCCGCAGCCGGGCGGGCCGTAGAGCATCAGGCCGCCGCGGAGGCTCTTGCCGTACATCCTGCGCAGCTCCGGGTTGCGCAACGGGCCGAGGAAGGCCAGCTCGAGGCGCTCCTTGACCGCCGACATGCCGCCCACGTCGGCCAGCCGGATGCCGGAGGCCTCCACGTCGTACACCCGGTCGGAGTGGCCGGCGACCGGCTCCGGCTCGTCGCCGGCGCGGGCGAACCGCGGCGGCACCACGTCGGCCAGTTCCTGCTCGTAGGCGGCGAGGGGATCCTGGTCGGCGGTCGCGGCGGGGCCGCCGGGCCCGGCGGCGGGCGCGGGCCGCTGCGGCGTCGTCGGGGCCGGCGTGTGCGGCGGGGGTACGGCCACGCCGAGCGCCCGCTGCATCAGGGCCTGGGCCTGCTCGTTGCCCGGGTCCCGGGCGAGCGCCTGCCCGATCTGCGCGATCCCTTCCGGCCCCCGCCCGGCGTCGAGCAGCAGCCCGGCCAGGTGCAGCCGCAGCGGCAGGTCGTCGGGGCGGCCGTCGAGGGCGGCCAGCAGGCTGTCGATGAGGGCGTCGGAGCTCATAGGTGCAGCAGCGTAGCGACCGTTCCCGCCGCTCCGCTCACCCTCGTGCCCCCGCCCCGGCCGCGTCGCCCCGGCGGCCCGTCCGCCGCCGCCCTCCGTGCAGCAGCAGCGCCGTCCGGTACAGCAGCCGCACGACGACGGTCGACACCCAGCCGGTCACCAGCCCGTAGAGCCGGACCGTCAACGTGACGACGGTGATCATCACCCCGAGGATCGCGAGGTTGCCGGCGACGGAGTCCTCCGCCGGCCGGTACCCGCCGAGGACCGAGGCGACCGCTGCGGCGACCACGGCCGCCGCCCACAGCAGCACCGCCGGCTGGCGGCGGTCCGCCCGCACCTTCAGCCGGACCGCGAGCGGTTGGGCGCGCCACACCCACCGGAACAGCAGGGCGAAGGCGGCCAGGAGCAGGACCGCCGCGCCGAGGGCGAGCGGCCGTCGCCACGGCCCGAGCGTGCCCGCGACCAGCGCGAAGACCACGAGGTGCCCCACCGTGGCCGCGGCGAGGACGTCGTAGAGACGCCACAGGACCGCCCGGGCGCCCTGGCCGTGTGCCGTGCCGGTGGTCCGGTCGCCGGGGGCGAGGGCGAGCGCGGCGCTGAAGCCCCGACCCGCGCGGCCCAGGCGTTCCCGGCGCAGGTCGACCACCGCGAGGTCGTGCAGTGCCGCCTGGTTCTGCGGGTCCAGCTCCAGCGCGCGTACGCAGGCCCGCCGGGCCAGGGTCAGCTCGCCGGCCCGCAGGCACACCTGCGCGTCGACGACGTGGGCGTCTGCCTCGTCCGGCGCCAGCCGGAGCACCGTGTCCGCCGCGTTCCGGGCGAACACGAGCGCCCGGACACCGGGCTGGTGCAGCAGCACCTCGGCCAGCGTCGCGTGGGTCCGCCACTCGTGTGGCGCGGCGGCCACCGCGGCCCGCGCGCACAGCAACGCCTCCCGCCTGCGCCTCATCGCCACCAGCGCCATCGCCCGCTGCCGCAGCGCCCACTCGTGCCCGGGCGCGACCGCGAGGACGCGCCCGGTGGCGGCCACCGTGCCGGGCGGGTCCCCGGCCAGGTCGTAGCAGCGGGCCAGCAGGCAGCCCGCCTCGACGTCGTCGGGGCGCTCGCGCAGCACCCGGCTCAGCTCGTGGAACGCGTCCGGCCAGCGCCCGACCTCCAGCAGCATCCGGGCCCGCATGACACGGCCGTCCCTGGTGTCCATGGTCGCCTCTCCCGTCCGGCGCCCACCCTAACGACGCGCGACGGCGGCCGGGTGCCCGTCACCACCCGTACACGCCGTGTCGACCGGTTGCGCTGCCGCCCGCCTCTGCCCGGGTATCGGCTGTCGGCGCTCACCACGCACAGTAAGGTCAACCGGGTGAGCGCCACGACCGGAGCAGTCGCGTACGAAGAGGTGACGCAGTGACCACCCCAGGCAGGACCCGCGTGGCGATCGTCTTCGGCGGCCGCAGCCCGGAGCACGGCATCTCCTGCGTCAGCGCCGGCAGCGTCCTCGGCGCCCTCGACCCGGACGAGTTCGAGGTGGTGCCGGTGGGCATCACCCGGGCCGGCCAGTGGGTGCTGACCAGCGGCGACCCCGGTCAGTTGGCGATCAACGCGCGCCGGCTGCCGGAGATCACCGCCGAGTCCGGCACCGACATCGTGCTGCGCGCCGACCCGACCGGCAACGGGCTCATGGTGCTCGACCCCACCGAGGGGCCCCGGGCGCTCGCCGACGTCGACGTGGTCTTCCCGGTGCTGCACGGCGCGTACGGCGAGGACGGCACCATCCAGGGCATGCTGGAGATGGCCGGCATCCCGTACGTCGGGGCGAACGTCTTCGCCTCCGCCGCCGCCATGGACAAGGAGTTCACCAAGAAGCTCTGCGCCGCCGAGGGCATCCCGGTGGGCCCGTACGCGGTGCTGCGCAACGGCATGACGCTGAGCGAGGCGGACAAGGAGCGGCTCGGCCTGCCGGTCTTCGTGAAGCCGTCCCGGGCCGGTTCGTCGTTCGGCATCAGCAAGGTCGACGACTGGGCCGACCTCGACGCGGCGGTCGCCACCGCCCGGCAGATCGACCCGAAGGTGCTGATCGAGGGCGCGGTCGTCGGCCGCGAGATCGAGTGCGGCGTGCTGGAGGGCGAGGCCGGCGGCGCGCCGGAGGCGTCCGTGCTGGCCGAGGTCCGGGTGGTCGGGGACTACGACTTCTACGACTTCGAGGCGAAGTACATCGACTCCGAGTCCGCCTGCGAGTACGACATCCCCGCCGGCCTGCCGGAGCGGGTCACCCGCCAGGTCCAGGAGTACGCCGTCCGCGCCTTCACCGCGCTCGACTGCGCCGGCCTGGCCCGGGTCGACTTCTTCGTCACCCCGGAGCTGGACGTCTACCTCAACGAGATCAACACCATGCCGGGCTTCACCCCGACGTCGATGTTCCCCCGGATGTGGGCGGCTGCCGGCCTGGAGTATCCGAAGCTGGTCAACCGCCTCATCCGCACCGCCCTGCACCGCGGCGTGGGCCTGCACTGAGGTGTGAGGAAGGGCACCTTCCTCACGCCTGGTGCATGGGAAGGTGCCCTTCCTGACCGTTGCCGGCCCAAGCGAGGCGGGCCAGGGCAGGGCGGGGATCAGGTCCGGCAGCCGCTGGGGGTGTCGGCGGCGGCGACGGAGGGCACCGAGGCCACGATCGTGTCCGAGACGGGGGCGACCCACTGCAACCCCTGCCCGTAGAAGTGCGGCACGCGGACCGTGACGGCGGTCTCCCGGTCCATGGTGGTGAGCACGGTGGCGTCGCGTTCCTCGCTGGCGTACCAGCAGACCCGGTTGACCGTCCAGACGTGGTCGGTGTCGTCGACGGCCGGCTTGGCCCCGCCGCAGGCGACGGTGACCGCCGGGTCGCCGTACGCGGCGTTCTGCTCCGGGCCGGCCGTGACCGGGCGCTGGGCGAGGTCGTTGACCGTGGGCGGCAACTGGGAGAGCAGGGCGCGGCAGACCGTGGCGGGCCGTTCGGCCAGCGCCGGCGCGGCCATCTCGACCGGAGCGGTGGAGCGCGGTCCGGCGCTCGTGGCGGTCGCGCTCGGCGTGGCGGCCGGCTCGGCCCGCTCGTCGGGGGAGAGTTGGGCGAACGCGAACGCGCCCACCAGCACGGTGACCGGCAGTGCGATCAGCGTGGCGACCAGCGCCGCGCCGCGCGTCGTGCGGTCGCGGGTCGGCCGGTCGGGGGCCACCTCGTCCGGCTGGGCGGAATCGGTCACGGGAGAGTCAGTGATCTTGTCCACTTACAGGCGCACCACCGAACACGTGAGGGTGCGGGTGATGCCGGGCACCATCTGCACCTTGCTGACGATGAGTTTGCCGAGCTCGTCGACGGTGTTCGCCTCGGTGAGCACGACCACGTCGTACGGCCCGGTGACGGCGTCGACGCGTACCACGCCGGCAAGGTCCGAGATGAGACCGGCCACGTCACGCGCCCGGCCGACCTCGGTCTGGATGAGGATGTACGCCTGTACCACGACTCGACCTCCGTCCGTCGCCGCCCTGGAGCGGCCCGAAGGGAGAAAGTACCTTACGGACCAGGTCTGATCCCTATCGGTGGTCAAGGAGAAGCGGTGAGCGAGCAGCACGGCGGAGGAGCGGCATGAGTGTCGCGGGGATCGGCGAGTTCGGCCTGATCGACCGGGTGACCGCCCGGTTGTCGTACGGATCGACGGTACTGCTGGGCCCGGGGGACGACGCGGCGGTGGTGGCGGCCCCGGACGGCCGGGTCGCGGCCTCGACCGACGTGCTGGTGGAGGGGCGGCACTTCCGGCGGGACTGGTCCAGCGCGCGTGACGTCGGCCACCGGGCGGCGGCGGCGAACCTGGCCGACATCGCCGCGATGGGGGCGCAGCCGACCGCGCTGCTGGTGGCGCTCTGCATGCCGCCCGAGCTGGATCCCGGGTGGGCCGAGGAGCTCGCCGACGGGCTGGCCGCCGAGGCGGCGAAGGTCGGCGCGAGCGTGGTGGGCGGGGACATGTCGGGCAGCCCGACGCTGACCATCGCGGTCACGGCCCTCGGCGACCTGGGCGGCCGGCCGCCGGTGACGCGTTCCGGCGCGCGGCCCGGTGACGTGCTGGCCCTGGCCGGCCGCATCGGGTACGCGGCGGCCGGGCTGACCGTGCTCTCCCGGGGCTTCCGTACGCCCCGGCTGCTGGTGGAGGCCTGCCGGCGGCCCGAGGTGCCGTACGCGGCGGGGCCGCACGCCGCCCGGCTCGGCGCCACCGCCATGATCGACGTGTCGGACGGGCTCCTCGCCGACGTCGGGCACGTGGCGAAGGCGAGCGGGGTCGCCGTGGACGTGCGCCGGGACGCCTTCGAGGTGCCCCGGCAGATGCGCGACGCCGCCCAGGCGCTCGGCGTCGACCCGTACTCCTGGCTCCTCGCCGGGGGCGAGGACCACGCGCTGGCCGCGACCTTCCCGTCGGCGGTGGCGCTGCCGGCCGACTGGCGGCCGATCGGGCGGGTGACGGAGGGCTCGGGTGTCACGGTCGACGGGCAGCCGTACGACGGACCCGCTGGCTGGGACCACTTTCGGTAAGGGCCGATCGGCGTCGTACCCTTTACTCCGTGAGTGAGATCGAGATTCGGGCCGAGCGTTTCGACTCGCCGGTGGCGCAGGGCCTGATCCGCGCCGCGCTGGCCGACCTGGGTGCCCGGTACGGCGGCAGCGGCGACGAGACCCCGGTCGACCCGGGCGAGTTCGTGCCGCCCGCCGGCGCCTTCCTCGTCGCCCACCTCGGCGGCGAGCCGGTCGGCTGCGGCGGCTGGCGCAGCCACGGTGACGAGGGCGACACCGCCGAGCTGAAGCGGATGTACACCGCGCCGGCGGCCCGGGGCCGGGGCGTGGCCAGGGCGGTGCTGGCGGCGGTGGAGCGCTCCGCGCGGGAGCACGGGCGCAAGCGGATCGTCCTGGAGTGCGGCGACAAGCAGCCGGAGGCCATCGCCATGTACACGGCGGCCGGTTACGAGCGCATCCCGAACTTCGGCTTCTACCGCGACGCCCCGGGCTGCATCTCCTTCGCCCGCACGCTCTGACCCGCCTCGCGCGTGCCCTGACCCGCCTCACGCACGCGCTGACCCGTCCCGCGCGCCTTGAGCCGTCTCGCGCCGGGGCCGTCCGGGCCCCCGGCGCCGGTGCGCCGCATGCGCGGGCGGGCGTCGGAGGTGGGGAGTCGCCGGACACGACAGAGCCGGCGGACCGCAAGGGCCCGCCGGCAATGACGAGTGTGGAGCTGGGGCCTACCGCGTCAGGCGCGGGTGACCTTGCCCGCCTTGATGCAGGAGGTGCAGACCTTCAACTTCTTGGTGTTGCCGCCACCGGCCGGGGTACGCACCGACTGGATGTTCGGGTTCCAGCGGCGGTTGGTCCGCCGGTGCGAGTGGGACACGTTGTGGCCGAAGCCCGGTCCCTTGCCACAGACGTCGCACACGCTAGCCACGGGATACTCCTGGGATTGAAACGTTCATGAGGTCGCCGCCAGGCGCAGCCCGGGCAACCTGGCCAGGTTACCCGATGACCCGGGGCCCGACCAACCGGCCCCGGACGCCGGCCCAGGGTGGGGGGCGTGACCGCTTGACGCGGTCCCGGTCGCCCGGCCCGCGCCCGCCCCCGCGGCACCGCCGCACCGGGGGACACGCCACGAGGATAGTGGGTGCCGCGCGGCTGCCGGACACGCCGTGGGAGTCGCGTGGACCCCGGCGCGTGTCGGTGCGCGCCAGTAGGCTTCTCGCCGTGCTGGACACCCTCGACGCCGCCGCGGTCCGCCGTTGGTGCGCGGGCGGGCTGGTCGCGCTCAAGCGTCATCAGGGCGAGATCGACGACCTGAACGTCTACCCGGTGCCCGACGGCGACACCGGCACCAACATGGTGCTCACCCTCACCTCGGCCCAGCAGGCGCTCGCGATGGACCTCGGCACCCTCCCGGAGGACGGGCCCACCGCGCACGGGCACGCGTTGCGGCTGATGGCCCGGGGCGCGCTGCTGGGCGCGCGGGGCAACTCGGGGGTGATCCTGTCGCAGATCCTGCGCGGCTTCGCCGACGCCGTCGCCGCCGCGCCCGCCGTGCGGGGGCGCGAGCTGGCCGCCGCCCTGCGCGACGGCACCACCGCGGCCTACGCCGCGGTCGCCCGCCCGGTCGAGGGCACGCTGCTCAGCGTCGTCGCCGCGGCGGCGCACGCCGCCGAGCGGGCCGACAGCGACGACCTGCGGGCGGTCGTCCGGGCGGCGGCGGGCGGGGCGGCGCACGCGTTGGCGCGCACCCCCGAGCAGCTTCCGGCGCTGGCCCGGGCCGGCGTCGTGGACGCCGGCGGCCGGGGCCTGTGCCTGCTGCTCGACGCCCTGGTCGAGGTCGTGACCGGCGAGAGCCCCGAGCGTCCCGCGCCCGCGCCGCGCCCGGTCCGCCCGCCGGCCACCGCCGTGCGCGAGACCGGTTCCGAGGAGTACGCGTACGAGGTGCAGTTCCTGCTCGACGCCGGGCCGGAGGCGGTGGCCCGGCTGCGGGAGGAGCTGACGGCCCTGGGCGACTCGCTGGTGGTCGTCGGCGACGGCAGCGCCGGCACGGGCACGGGCACCTGGAACGTGCACGTGCACGTCAACGACGTGGGCGCGGCCATCGAGGCGGGCGTGGTGGCCGGCCGGCCGCACCGCATCTCGGTGACCCGCTTCGCCGACCAGCTCGCACCGGTGTCGCCCACCACGGCGGCGGACGGGCGGGCCGCCGTGGTGGTGGCCGCCGGCGCGGGCATCGCCGAACTGTTCGCCGGCGAGGGCGCGACGGTGGTGCCCGGCAACCCGTCGATCGGCGAGCTGCTGGACGCGATCCGCGCCACCGGGGCGGCCCGCGTGGTGGTGCTTCCCAACGACCCCGACACGCAGGCGGTGGCGAACGCCGCCGCCCGGGAGGCGCACGGGCTCGGCGTCAAGGTCAGCGTGGTGCCGACCCGCTCGCCGGTGCAGGCGCTGGCTGCCCTCGCCGTACGCGACCCGGGGCGGCGCTTCGCCGACGACGTGATCGCGATGGCCGAGGCGGCCGGCGCGTGCCGCTACGCCGAGGTCTGCTACGCCCGCCGCGAGGCGCTGACCGTCGCCGGCCCCTGCCGTCCCGGCGACGTGCTGGCGCTGGTCGAGGGGGAGGTGCACCTGATCGGGTCCGACCTGACCGACACCTGCGCCGCCATGGTCGACCGGATGCTCGGCGGCGGCGGTGAGCTGGTGACCCTGCTCTCGGGGGCGGACGCTCCCGACGGGCTGGCCGACGCGGTCCGCGAGCACGTCGGGCGGCGCTGGCCGTTCGTCGAGGTGCAGGCATATCCGGGCGGGCAGCCGCACTATCCGCTCCTGGTGGGGGTCGAATGACGTCCGAGCCGGCGACGATGGCCACGCCGCTGAAGAAGCTGGTCGGCGAGAAGACCGCGAAGGCCCTCGCCGGGCACCTCGACCTGCACACCGCCGGCGACCTCGTCTACCACTTCCCGCGCCGCTACGACGAGCGCGGCGAGCACACCGACATCCGGTCGCTCGACGTCGGCGAGCAGGCCACCGTGCTGGCCCAGGTGCAGCGCACCGCCGTACGCCCGATGCGCCAGCGCCGGGGCAACCTGCTGGAGGTGACGGTCGGCGACGGCTCGGGCGGCACCCTGACCCTGACCTTCTTCGGCAACCAGGCCTGGCGCGAGCGCGAGCTGCGCCCCGGCCGCTGGGGGCTCTTCGCCGGCAAGGTCACCGAGTTCCGGGGCAAGCGGCAGCTCAACGGCCCGGAGTACGTCCTGCTCGGCGAGGGCGGCGACGGCGAGGCGGCGGCCAACGAGGAGATCGAGGAGTTCGCGGGCGCGCTGATCCCGGTCTACCCGGCCGCCGCGGCGGTGCCCACCTGGGTGATCGCCCGCTGCGTCCGGGTGGTGCTGGACACCTTCACCGCGCCGGACGACCCGCTGCCCGCGACTTTGCGGGCGAGCCGCAACCTGGGTGGCATCGACACGGCGCTGCGCGAGATCCACCGGCCGACCAGCAAGGAGGCGCTCTACCGGGCCCGGCACCGGCTCAAGTGGGACGAGGCCTTCGCCGTGCAGCTCACCCTGGTGCAGCGCAAGCACCGCGCCGCCGCCTCGCCGGCCCGGCCCCGCCCGGCGAAGCCCGGCGGCCTGCTCGACGCCTTCGACGCCCGGCTGCCCTACGAGCTGACGCCCGGCCAGCACGACGTGGGCGTGGAGATCGCGGCGGACCTGGCCACGGCCCACCCGATGCACCGGCTGCTCCAGGGCGAGGTCGGCTCCGGCAAGACGGTGGTCGCGCTGCGCGCGATGCTCCAGGTGGTCGACGCGGGCGGGCAGGCCGCGCTGCTGGCCCCGACCGAGGTGCTCGCCGCGCAGCACCACCGGGGCATCCTCGACCTGCTGGGGCCGCTCGGGCGGGCCGGCGAGCTGGGCGCGGCCGACGACGCCACCCGGGTCGAGCTGGTCACCGGCTCGCTGGGCGCGGCGGCCCGACGGCGGGCGCTGGCCGAGGTCGCCAGCGGCGCCGCCGGCATCGTGCTCGGCACCCACGCCCTGCTCTACGAGGGCGTCGACTTCGCCGACCTCGGCCTGGTGGTGGTCGACGAGCAGCACCGCTTCGGCGTGGAGCAGCGCGACGCGCTGCGCGCCAAGGCCGAGCAGCCGCCGCACGTGCTGGTGATGACGGCCACCCCGATCCCGCGCACGGTGGCGATGACCGTCTACGGCGACCTGGAGACCTCCACGCTCTCCCAGCTGCCGCAGGGCCGATCACCGATCGCCTCGCACGTGGTCCCGGTCGCCGAGAAGCCGGCCTTCCTGGACCGGGCCTGGCGCCGGGTGCGCGAGGAGGTGGCCGCCGGGCACCAGGCGTACGTCGTCTGCCCGCGCATCGGGGAGGGGCCGGCGAGCGAGGAGGAGCCGCCGCCGGAGGACGACAACGGGCGGCGGCCGCCGATGGCGGTCACCGAGGTGGCACCGCTGCTCGCCGAGGGGCCGCTGCACGGCCTGCGCATCGGCGTGCTGCACGGCCGGCTGCCGGCCGACGAGAAGGACGCGGTGATGCGCTCCTTCGCGGCTGGCGACCTCGACGTGCTGGTCGCCACGACCGTGGTCGAGGTGGGCGTCAACGTGCCGAACGCGACCGTGATGATCGTGCTCGACGCCGACCGGTTCGGCGTCTCCCAGCTGCACCAGCTGCGCGGCCGGGTCGGCCGGGGCTCCGCCCCGGGGCTCTGCCTGCTGGTCACCGAGGCGCTGGAGGGCACGCCCGCGCGGGAGCGGCTCGACGCGGTGGCCTCCACCACCGACGGGTTCAAGCTCGCCGAGCTGGATCTGGAGCAGCGCCGGGAGGGCGACGTGCTGGGCGCCACCCAGTCGGGGCGCCGCTCGCACCTGCGGCTGCTCTCGCTGCTGCGCGACGCCGACCTGATCCGCGACGCCCGGGCCGAGGCGATCTCCCTGGTCGAGGAGGATCCGGAGCTGGCCCGGCATCCGGCGCTGGCCGCGTCGGTGGCGGCCCTGGTCGACGAGGAACGCGCCGAATACCTGGAGAAGGGCTGATCTAGGCTCCGAAGGATGTCGGCATCCTGTTTAGACAGTGGCGTGCTCCTGCTGGCCCGGGGCGACGAGATCCTGACCGAACAGGTCGCCGGGGTGGCCGATCGGAGCACCGGTGTCCACTGCGCTCCCGGGACCCGGTTCCAGATCGCCTCGATCAGCAAGCAGATGGCCGCCGCGGCGGTGCTGCTGCTCGCCGAGCGGGGTGCGCTGAGCCTGTCCGATCCGGTCGTGCGCTGGCTGCCCGGCCCGCCGCCGGAATGGTCCGGCATCACGCTGCACCACCTGCTCACCCACACCTCGGGCCTGGGCCACTGGGAGCAGTACCCGGCGGTCGATCTCGCCGACCCGGCCGAGCCGGACGACCTGCTCCGTTCGTTCGCCGCGGTGCCGCCGCTGTTCTGGCCCGGAGCCGGGTGGCACTACAGCAGCCCCGGCTACGTGCTGTTGGCCCGGGCCGTCGAGCGCGCGGCCGACCGGCCGTACGCCGAGTTCCTCGCCGAGGAGGTCTTCGCGCCGATGGGCATGACGGGCAGCTTCGCCGGCGCGGGCGACGGACGGCCGGACGTGGCGGTCGGACACGAGGGCGGCCGTCCGGTGCCGTCCTGGGACCTGGCGACCGTGAGCATGGGCGCGGGTGACGTCTGGTGCACCGGGACGGACCTGCTCACCTGGCTCGACGTGCCGCGCCGGGGCCGGCTGCTCGCCCCGGCCTCGGTGACGGCGATGACCGCCCCACACGCGCCCACCGGCCGGCCCGGGGAGGCGTACGGCTACGGGTTCTTCGTCGGCCCGCTGGCCGGCAGACGGGCGCTGCACCACTCGGGGGACAACGGCGGCTACAAGGCGTTCGCGGCCTGGCTGCCCGACTCGGACCAGCGGCTCGTGCTGCTGACCAACCAGGCCGAGGTCGACCCGGTCACGATCACGTCGGTGCTCGGTCCCCCCGAGGCGCGTTGACCGGGTGCGGACGTCGACCGGGTGGCGGACGGCGATCGTCCGGCCCTCGGTGCCGGTCTCAGCACCGTCGCGGGGCCCGGTGCGGGCCGGCGGGGCCGACGGGTCGGGGAGGGTCCGCTCGTCGCCTCGGGTGCTTCGTCCACGGCCCGGGCGGTCGCGTAGCGTCGGGGCATGGGCAGGGAGCGACGGTGACCCGGATCGTGGCCGGAACCCTTGGTGGGCGGCGGATCGCCGCGCCGCCCGGCGCGGGCACCCGACCGACGTCGGACCGGGTGCGCGAGGCGCTGTTCAGCGCCGTGCAGGCCGAGGTCGACCTGGCCGGCGTCCGCTTCGCCGACCTCTACGCCGGCTCCGGGGCGGTCGGCCTGGAGGCCCTCTCCCGGGGGGCCGCGCACGTGCTGCTGGTGGAGTCCGACCCCCGGGCGGCCCGGGTGGTCCGGGAGAACGTGGCCACGTTGCGCGCCGCGCCGGCCGCCCGGCTGGTCACCGGCAAGGTCGCCACGGTGCTGGCGGCCGGCCCGGACGGCGACCCGTACGACGTGGTCTTCGCCGACCCGCCCTACGCGGTGCCGGACGCGGAGATCACGGCGATGCTCGTCGCGCTGGTCGACGGCGGCTGGCTGGCCCCGGACGCCCTGGTGGTGGTGGAGCGGTCCAGCCGCACGGGCCCCGTCGGGTGGGTGCAGGGCATCACCGGCGAGCGCAGCCGGCGCTACGGCGAGACGACCCTTTGGTACGGTCGCCGATCATGAGACGTGCGGTGTGTCCCGGCTCGTTCGATCCGGTCACCAACGGGCACCTCGACATCGTCGGCCGGGCGAGCCGGCTGTTCGACGAGGTGATCGTGGGCGTGCTGGTCAACCAGTCGAAGAGCGGCCTGTTCACCGTCGAGGAGCGGATCGACATGCTCCGCGAGGTGACCGCCTCCTACGACAACGTCCGGGTCGAGTCGTTCCGCGGCCTGCTTGTCGACTTCTGTCGGGCGCAGCAGGCGAGCGTGCTGATCAAGGGCCTGCGGGCGGTCAGCGACTTCGACTACGAGTTGCAGATGGCGCAGATGAACATCGGCCTGGCCGGCGTCGAGACCCTGTTCATGCCGACCAATCCGCTCTACTCGTTCCTCTCCTCCAGCCTGGTCAAGGACGTGGCGAAGTGGGGCGGCGACATCTCCGCCCACGTGCCCGACCGGGTCCGCGAGGAGTTGAGCGCCCGGCTCGTCCCGCCGTCGCGCGACTGACCGCCCGGGGCCGCCACCCCCGCCGGCGCCGTGCCCGACGGAGGGACGGCGCTGTGGCGTACCGCGACGCGCCGGGCCGGGGTGAGCGGTGCGCTGTGGTCGGGGCGCGACATGATGTGTGCAGCGGGAAACCGGCCGTAGCCCGCATCATGTAGGTCGGCCCGACGAACGACAGGAGTGAGGTACCGGTGGACCCGCTCGATCGCATCGACGAACTGATCGCCATGGTGGAGCAGGCGCGCTCCGTCCCGATGTCGCGCAACAACTGCATGGTCGACCGGGGCGAGTTCATCGCGATCCTCGATGAGCTGCGCGCCGAACTCCCCGCCGACCTGCGTCGGGCCGCCGCGCTGCTGGACGAGCGGGACAAGATCATGGAGGCCGGCAAGCGCGAGGCCGACCGGATCATCAGCGAGGGTGAGGCGGAACACGCCCGGCTGGTCTCGGTGAACGAGATCACGGTCTCCGCCGAGCACGAGGGCGCGCGGATCATCGCGGAGGCCCGCGCCGAGGCGCAGCGCCTGCGCGAGGAGGTCGACGACTACGTCGACACCGCGCTTGCCAACTTCGAGCAGTTCCTCACCCGGGCGCTGGCCTCGATAGAGCGCGGGCGGGACAAGATGCACGCGCTGCGCGAGATCGGCACCTTCGGTGGGGAGGAGGCGGACCGCCCGCTACCCTTCTGAGCGGCACCTCACCAGCCGGCAGATGGGGCGGGCGCCGCCCCCGGTTCGACGGTCCGGCGGTCGCCCAGGTAACCTTTTTTGTCGGCCTCTCACCGGCCGGAGTCTGACTATGCCCAAACACACGCCTTCGACACTCAACCCCAGGTCGCCGCTGGTCCTCGACACGAGGGAGCTGCCGCGCCGACCTGGTGCGTTGCGTACGGAAAAGCGGGTGGTGCCGGCACCGGCGGACCTCGGCGGCGAGATGATCGCCGTGCCGCAGGGCGCTGACCTCGACCTCGACCTGAGGTTGGAGTCGGTGTCCGAGGGCGTGCTCGTCTCCGGGACCGTCAGCGGTCGCGTCCGGGGCGAGTGCGGTCGCTGCCTTCGCGAGATCGACGACTCGCTGGTTGTGCGGATCCAGGAGCTGTACGCGTACGAGAACAGCACCACGGACACCACGACCGACGAGGACGAGGTGGGCCGGATGCAGGACGATCTGATCGACCTGGAGCCGGCGCTGCGGGACGCGGTGGTGCTCGCGCTGCCGACCAACCCGCTCTGCCGGGAGGACTGCCCAGGCCTGTGCCCCGAATGCGGGGTGCACTTGGACGATCTGCCGGCCGACCACAGTCACGAGCAGATCGACCCGCGTTGGGCGGGCCTGTCGCAACTGAACCGTAAAGAGGAGTAGGAACCGTGGCCGTCCCCAAGCGCAAGATGTCGCGCAGCAACACCCGCGCCCGCCGGGCGAACTGGAAGGCGACCGTGGTCGCGACCGTGGCCTGCCCCCAGTGCAAGTCGGCGAAGCTGCCCCACGCCGCCTGCTCCGTCTGCGGCACCTACAACGGCCGCCAGGTCCTCGAGGTCTGACCTGGACGCCGAGTGACGCCCCCGACCCCCGGTCGGGCGGCGCGCGCACCCTGGCAATCGCCCGGTGCCCCGGCTCCCTCCGACGCCGGCCGGCCTGTTCCGGCCGGCGTTCCGATGGAGCCGGGCACCGCGCGGATCGCCGTTGACCTCCTCGGCGGGGACGACGCTCCCGCCGTCGTGGTTGACGGCGCTCTGCGGGCCGTGCGCGCCGACCCGGACCTGCATCTGCTTCTCGTCGGCCCGGCCGAGGCCGCCGGCGAGGTGATCCGTGCCCTCGACCCGGCACAGCGTGCCCGGGTCACCGTGCGGCCGGTCCGCGCCGCCGTCGGCATGGCCGACCATCCCGTGGCCGCCCGTGCCGACAGCACCGTCCGCGCGGTGGTGCACGCCGTCCGCGACGGCGTCGCCGACGCGCTCGTCTCCGCCGGGTCCACCGGCGCCACCGTCACCGCCGTCGCGCTCGGCCTCGGCCGCTGGCCGGACGTGCGCCGTCCGGCGCTGATCGCCACCCTGCCGGCCGTCGCCGGCCCCGTGGTCCTGCTGGACGTCGGCGGCTCGCTGGAGCCACGCCCGGCCACCCTGGCCCGGCACGCCGTGCTCGGCGCCGCCTACGCGGCGGTGGCGCACGCCGTCGTCGCGCCCCGGGTGGGGCTGCTCTCGGTGGGCACCGAGGCGGGCAAGGGCGACCGCGCCCGCCGGCTCGCCGATCCCGTCCTCGCCGCCGCGTCGCTGCCCTGCGACGGGCGCTACGTCGGCCTCGTCGAGGGGTACGACGTCTCCCTCGGCACGCGCGCCGATGTGGTGGTCACCGACGGGTTCACCGGTAACGTGCTGCTCAAGGCGATCGAGGGCGCGTACGCGATGGCCGGCGGGCCCCCGTCCGGCGGCGGCGCCCCGCGCGCGGCGGCCCTGCTCGGGGTCGCCGGGACTGTCGTCGTCTGCCACGGCGCCGCCCGCGCCGAGGACGTCGCCGCGGGCATCGCGCTGGCCGCCCATCTCTGGCGACGGCGCGCCACCGACCACGTCCGCGCGCTGCTCGACGGCGCCGAGGCGGGCGACCGCGAGGAACGCACCGACCGCTCCACCGACACCGAGGTACCCACATCATGAGCAACGACAAGCGGCGGCGGGCGTCCGTCGGTCACCTGGAAGCCGCGTTCGGCGTCAGCCTGGATCCGGAGCTGCTCCAGCGCGCGCTGACCCACCGCTCGTACGCGTACGAGAACGGCGGCCTGCCCACCAACGAGCGGTTGGAGTTCCTGGGCGACTCGGTGCTCGGCGTGGTGATCACCACCGCGCTCTTCCACAACCACCCCGACCTGCCCGAGGGGCAGCTGGCCAAGCTGCGGGCCAGCGTGGTCAACATGCGGGCCCTCGCCGACGTGGCCCGGGGCCTCGGCCCGGACGGGCTCGGCGCCTATCTGCTGCTCGGCAAGGGGGAGGAGACCACCGGCGGCCGGGACAAGGCGAGCATCCTCGCCGACACCCTGGAGGCGCTGCTCGGCGCGATCTACCTCCAGTACGGGCTGGACACGGCCGCCATCGTCATCCACCGGCTCTTCGACCCGCTGATGGCCGAGTCGGCCGGCCGGGGTGCGGCCCTGGACTGGAAGACCAGCCTCCAGGAGCTGACGGCGGCCCTCGGGCTCGGCGTCCCCGAGTACCGCATCGAGGGCACCGGCCCGGACCACCTCAAGACCTTCACCGCCTGGGTGGTCGTCGCCGGCAACCGCTACGGCGGGGCCGACGGCCGCAGCAAGAAGGAGGCCGAGCAGCGGGCCGCCGAGGCGGCCTGGCGGACGCTCACCGAGCAGGCGGAGCGGGAGCCGGTCGGGCCGGAGGGCCCGGTGCCCGGGGACGGGACGGCGCAGACCGCCGAGGCGGGCCTGGGCCGTGCCTGAGCTGCCGGAGGTCGAGACCGTCCGGCAGGGGCTGGCCCGGTGGGTCACCGGCCGGCGGATCTCCGCCGTCGAGGTGCGCCACCCCCGCGCGGTACGCCGGCACACCCCCGGCGGCGGGCACTTCGCCGACGTGCTGGCCGACCGGACGGTGCTGGACGTGCGCCGGCGCGGCAAGTACCTGTGGCTGCCGCTGGACAGCGGCGACGCCGTGATCGGGCACCTGGGCATGTCGGGTCAGCTGCTGGTGCAGCCGGCCGACGCCCCCGACGAGACGCACCTGCGGGTCCGCTTCCGGTTCTCCGACGACGGTCCCGAGCTGCGCTTCGTCGACCAGCGCACGTTCGGCGGCCTGTCGGTCTCGGCCGGGGGCGCGGAGTTGCCGGCGGAGATCGCGCACATCGCGCGGGACCCGATGGACCCGCAGTTCTCCGACGCGGCGTTCGCCGCCGCGTTGCGCCGGCGGCGTACGGAGGTCAAGCGGGCGCTGCTGGACCAGACGCTGATCTCCGGCGTGGGCAACATCTACGCCGACGAGGCGCTGTGGCGGGCGAGGCTGCACGGCGCCCGCCCCACCGACGCGCTGACCGGCCCGGCCGCGCTGCGGCTGCTGGGCCACGTCCGGGACGTCCTCGGCGAGGCGATCAAGTCCGGCGGCACCAGCTTCGACGCCCTCTACGTCAACGTGAACGGGGAGAGCGGCTACTTCGACCGGGCGCTGAACGTCTACGGCCGGGAGGGGCTGCCGTGCCACCGGTGCGGCGCACCGGTGCGCCGCGAGGCGTTCATGAACCGTTCGTCGTACAGCTGCCCGCGCTGCCAGCCCCGCCCCCGGGCGGCCCTGCGGGGCTGACCCCGCGCGGTCTCCGGGGCACGGGCGGCGCGTTCGCCCGGCCCGGCCCGCGAGCAGGTGCCGGTGGTCAGGGCGCCGCGCAGGGGAGCCGCCACGCGTCGAGCCGGCGTTCCTTGCGGATCGAGGAGAGGCCGTAGCCCAGCGTGGTGACGCAGAAGTCCGTCGTCGAGCCGGCGTACTCCACGTGGAACACCGGCTTGCCCGCCTCGACGAACGGCAGCAGCCGGGCGCACTGGTCCAGCCGCACGCACTCCTCGTTGACGGCGAAGTCGAAGTCGGGGGCCAGGGCGGCCACCTGCCCCAGGTCGTTGATCAGGCCGGGGGAGAGGCTCAGCGAGCGGGCCAGCTCGGCCAGCCGGCGGTTGAACCGCAGCTGGTCGTCGAAGTCGAGCGGGAAGCCGGACCGGTGCGCGTACCCGTCGGCGTCGGCCAGGGCGACCGCCCCGAAGCCCTTGCCCCGGCAGAGCCGGAACCGGTCGGCCAGCACCGGTCGCAGGGCGTCCCACTGCCGTACGTCGAGCCAGCGGCCCTGCGGCCGGCGGGACGCGGCACCCCGTACGGCGGCCGGGAGGCGGTCCGCGTCCGGGTCGGTCGGCAGGACGGAACCGACGTGCACCTGGCAGACCAGCCGGCGGTCCCGGGAACGCAGCTCGGCGGTCTGCGCGGCGGTGGTGGCGACCGGGTCGAGCAGGAAGACGTCGGCGTCGACGGTGAGGTCCAGCACGCCGCTGAGCTGCCACTGCCACTGCCACCGGCCCGCCGACGCCGCCGGCCAGGCGGTCGGGGCACCGGGCGCGGCCAGGTCCGGCCGGCAGGCGGCGAGCACGCTCAGCAGGACGAGTGCGACACAGGCCGACAGGGCCCGGCGCAGGCCCCGCCCGACGGCGCGCGTACGCGGCCGGATCCGCATCGGCAGCTCCCGGGTCGCGGGCGGCGGCACACCGCCCGGAGCGGGTACGCCGTGTCGGCGTACCTCACCCGGTCAAACGAGTACGGCCCCGGCCGCGACTCGCGTTCAGCGCGGCGCGGCGAAGACCTGCGTCCAGTACGGCCCGTTGCTGCTGGCGACGCCGACGCCGATCTCGGTGAAGGCGCAGTTCAGGATGTTGGCCCGGTGCCCGGAGCTGTTCATCCAGGCGTCCATGACGGCGGCCGGCGTCTTCTGGTTCCAGGCGACGTTCTCGCCGTAGGTGCGCCAGGAGTAGCCGACCCGGTCCAGCCGGGTCCCGACGTTGCTGCCGTCGCTGCCCGTGTGCGACATGTTGCGGTGGTCGGCCTGGTCCTGGCTGTGCCGCTGGGCGGCGGTCGTCAGCTTGTCGTCGACGCTCACCGCGCCGCAGCCGGCCTTGGCGCGCTCGGCGTTGACCAGGGCGACCACCTGGCTGGCCTGGCTGCCGGACCCGCTGCTGACCGGGGCCTTCGTGTCGCCGCCGGCCGGCGCCGTGCTCCGTTCGGCGCTGCGCCGCGAGGGCGCGGTGGTACGCGACGGCGCCGGCGTCGGCCTGGTGCTCTTCGTGGCCGACGGGGTGGGCCTGGCGGTGGTCGGCGCGGTGCTCGGGGTGCCGCTCGGGGTGGGCGGGGCGAGCGCGTCGCCGGGTGCCGACTCGCCGCCCGGCAGCACCGGGGCGGCGGCGATCGTGTCGTCGACGGCGGTGGGGTCGGTCGCCGGGCCGTCGCCGGTCAGCGCGACCGCGCCGACGCCGAGGCTCACCACCAGCGTGGCGGCCGCGGCGGCACCGCCGATCACCAGCGGGCGGGGGAACCGGCGGCGGGGGCGGTGGCGGCCCTCGGCGATGGCCGGCGCCGTGGCGGCCGGGGCGGCCCGGAGCGCGGCGAGGTCGACGGGGGCGGTCGGGTCGTCGACCGGCCAGGCGCCGGCGGTCCGGTCCGCGGGGAAGGGACGCTCCGCCGGGTACGCCCCGTCCATCGGGCTGGCGGAACCGGCGGCCCAGCGGGGGTCCGGCTCGGCCTGCCAGCGGTCGGTGGGCTCGGGCCGCCAGGTCGCGGTCGCGTCGGTGGTCTGCGGCTGCCAGGTCCCGGCCGGCGCGGCGGGCTCGGGCTGCCAGCGGGCGGTCGGCTGGTCGCGGTGCCACTCGTCGGCGGGCTGCTCCGGGTCGTCCCCGAAGAGGTAGGCGGACCTCGGCTCCGGACGGTCGGTGAGCCAGGTCTGCGGCTCCTCGCCCAGCGGCTGCTCGCGGCGCCGGTCGGCGCCGTCCGGGTGGTTCGGGTCGGTCCAGCCGTACACGCCTCTGCCTCCAAGGGGTCGGTTGCGGGCCGGGGTGACGCTACGTGGCGGGCGTGAACAGCGGCAACGTGGCTAAGGAAGAGTTAAGGGGAAGCCGGACGGCAGGGTGGGGACTTCCCGGGATCCGAGGCGTAGAGTCAAGGTGTCCGGACAGAGTGTGTCCGCGCCTTGTGGCAGCCCCCCGGCAAGTGGACAGGTCGACGTGGAAATGATCTACGGCCTGCGAGAACTTGACGAAAGAGGGGGTGTCGGCTCAATATGTAGGTGTCGCCAGTCGCGCCCGGTCATGCCCAGAATCGTCTGGGGTGACAGCCGCGTACACATTTGGGCGCGCGTTGGCCGGCCCTTCCGGCAGCGCATATCAAGGAGTCAACATGGCTAAGGCCCTGTACGGCCACGTAGGTGCGGCGCCCGATCGGCGTCTGCTCGACGAGGTCACCCGACTGCGTACCACGGTTCGGGCTCTGGAGTTCGAGATCACGCGGCTGCGTGCCGAGAACGATCGGCTCGCGGCGGCTGCGGCGGAGGCGGACGATCTGCTCCGTCTGGCCGAGCCCGCGCTGACCTGATCTCCAGATCGCAAAACTGAATCGCATCACGCAAAAAGAGCGCGCCGACACTTCTGTGCCGGCGCGCAGCTCTGTCCGCACCCCTTTTCGCCGCACCAATTCGTGATCTTGTGCGGCCCGCCGCGACGATTCCCGTACGACTCCGGCCGACGGATGGGCCGCACCCGGGCGGGCCGGCCCGCGTCACCTGGGACGGGCGCCCGGCGGTCGCCAGGCGGGTCGCGTGCCCGGCGGTTCCCGGTCCCGGGTTAGTCTGCGGGTTCACCCAGGTCCGCGCAGCCGGCGACGGTACGGCGGCCACCGGACGAGGATCGAGAAGGTGCATCTCAAGAGCCTGACGGTGAAGGGCTTCAAGTCCTTCGCCTCCGCGACGACGCTCAAGCTGGAGCCGGGGATCACCTGCGTGGTCGGCCCCAACGGCTCCGGCAAGTCCAACGTCGTCGACGCCATCGCCTGGGTGCTCGGCGAGCAGGGCGCCAAGGCGCTGCGCGGCGGCAAGATGGAGGACGTCATCTTCGCCGGCACCGCCGGCCGGGCCCCGCTGGGCCGGGCCGAGGTGACCCTCACGATCGACAACACCGACGGCGCGCTGCCGATCGAGTACACCGAGGTGTCGATCACCCGCCGGATGTTCCGCTCCGGCGAGAGCGAGTACGAGATCAACGGCGACACCTGCCGGCTGCTCGACATCCAGGAGCTGCTGTCGGACTCCGGCATCGGCCGGGAGATGCACATCATCGTCGGCCAGGGGCGACTCGACGGGATGCTGCACGCCAAGCCGGAGGACCGGCGGTCGTTCGTCGAGGAGGCGGCCGGCGTCCTCAAGCACCGCAAGCGCAAGGAGAAGGCGCTGCGGAAGCTCGACGCGATGCAGACGAACCTCAACCGGCTCACCGACCTCACCGCCGAGCTGCGCCGCCAGCTCAAGCCGCTGGGCCGGCAGGCGGAGGTGGCCCGCCGCGCCGCCGCCATCCAGGCCAACCTGCGCGACGCCCGGCTACGCCTGCTCGCCGACGACCTGGCCACCCTGCGCGCCACCCTGGACCGGGAGATCGCCGACGAGACCGCGGTGCGCGAGCGGCGCGAGCAGGTCGAGGCCGAACACAGCGAGGTGCAGGCGCGGCTGGCCGAGCTGGAGGCGGCCCTCGCCGAGGACGCGCCGCTGCTGGCCGCCGCCCAGGACACCTGGTACAAGCTCTCCGCCCTGTCCGAGCGGTTCCGCTCCATCGAGCAGCTCGCCCGGGAGCGGCTGCGGCACCTCAGCGCCACCCCCGACGACGAGCGCCCCGGTCGCGACCCCGAGCAGTTGGAGGCCGAGGCCGAGCGGATCCGCGAGCAGGAGGAGGAGCTGCGCGGCGCGCTCACCGACGACCAGATCCGGCTGGCCGAGGCCGTCGAGCACCGCCAGGAGCTGGAGCGGCAGCTCGCCGCCGCCGAACGCGAGCTCGTCGCCGCGGCCAAGGCGATCGCCGACCGGCGGGAGGGCCTGGCCCGGCTGACCGGTCAGGTCAACAGCGCCCGCGCCCGGACCACCAGCGCCGGCGAGGAGATCGAGCGGCTCGCCACCGCGCACGCCGACGCGCTCGCGCGAGCCGATCAGGCCCAGGCCGAACTCGACGCGGTCGCCGAGCAGTCCACCGAGGCGGACCGGGACAACGCCGACCTCGACGCCCGGCACGCCGAGGCGGTCGCCGCCCAGGAGCGGGCGCAGGCCACCGTGCGGTCGCTGACCGACGCGGAGCGGGCGGCGGAGAAGGACGCCGCCACCTGGAAGGCCCGGGAGGAGGCGCTCGCCCTCGGCCTGCGCCGCAAGGACGGCGCGGGCGCGCTGCTGGCCCGCGCCGACGAGGTCCCGGGCCTGTTGGGCAGCCTGGCCGGGCTGCTCACGGTCGCGCCCGGGCAGGAGGCCGCGCTCGCCGCCGCGCTCGGCGGGCTCGCCGACGCGGTCGCGGTGAGCGGCGTCGACGAGGCGGTCGAGGCCATGCGGCTGCTGAAGATCTCCGACGCCGGTCGCGCCGGCCTGTTGGTCGGCAGCCCCGCCGGGCCGGGCATGGACGGGCCCGCCGACGCGCTGCGGCCGAAGCTGCCCGACGGCGCCCGCTGGGCGCCCGACCTGGTGGAGTGCTCCCCACAGCTCCGCCCGGCGGTGCACCGGGCGCTGCGCGACGTGGTGCTTGTCGACGATCTCGCCGCCGCGGCCGAGGTGGTCGCCGGCAACCCGGAGCTGCGCGCGGTCACCCCCGACGGCGACGTGGTCGGGGCGTACGCGGCGGCCGGCGGGTCCGCCAAGGCGCCCAGCTTCATCGAGGTGCAGGCCGCCGTCGAGGAGGCCCGGTCGAACCGGCTCGCCGCCGAGCAGACCGGCGCGGAGCTGCGCGAACAGCTCGTCGACGCCCGCGCCGAGGTGGCCGCCGCCAAGGAGACGGTGCAGCACGCCGCCGCCGCCAAGCGGGAGGCGGAGAGCCACCGCAACGCCGCCGCCCGCCGGCTGGCCGAGCTGGGCGCGGCGGCCCGCTCGGCGAAGGCGGAGACCGACCGGCTCGGCGAGTCCCGGGCCCGCGCGGAGGCCGCCCGGGAGCGGGACCTGCTCACCCTCGCGGAGCTGGAGGAACGGCTGCGGCTGGCCGAGGAGACCCCCGTCGACGCGGAGCCCTCCACGGAGGACCGCGACCAGCTCGCCGCGATGGTGCCGCAGGCGCGGCAGAACGAGATGGAGGTCCGGCTCGCGGTGCGTACCGCCGAGGAGCGGGTCTCCTCGATCGCCGGCCGCGCGGACTCCCTGCGCCGGCAGGCCACCGCCGAGCGGGCCGCGCGGGAACGCGCGGCGGCGCGGCGGGCGGCGCGCACCCGGGGCGCGGGGATCGCCCGGGCCGTGGCGGGCGGGGCCCGGGAGGCCCTCACCCGGCTGGCCACCTCGATCGCCGCGGCCGAGGAGCACCGCGACGCCGTGGCGCGCGAGCGCGCCGCCCGCGAGGCCGAACTCCAGGAGGTACGCGGCGCGGCCAAGCGGCTCGGCGCGGAGCTGGAGCGGCTGACCAGCCAGGTGCACCGCGACGAGGTGGCCCGCGCCGAGCAGCGGCTGCGCATCGAGCAGCTGGAGGCGAAGGCCGCCGAGGACTTCGGCCTGGACGTGGAGACCCTCGTCGCCGAGTACGGCCCGACCCAGCCCGTCCCGCCCACCCAGGCCGACGTGGCGGCGGCCGAACGCGACGGCCAGCCGGTGCCCGAGCCGGTCCGCTACGAGCGGCCCGTGCAGGAGAAGCGGGCCGCCAAGGCGGAACGGGAACTGGCCCTGCTCGGCAAGGTGAACCCGCTGGCCCTGGAGGAGTTCGCCGCGCTGGAGGAGCGCTTCAAGTTCCTCTCCGAGCAGCTGGAGGACCTCAAGGCCACCCGCCGCGATCTGCTCACCGTGGTCAAGGACGTCGACGACCGGATCCTGGAGGTCTTCGCCAGCGCGTTCGCCGACACGGCCCGGGAGTTCCAGCAGGTCTTCACGGTGCTCTTTCCCGGTGGCGAGGGGCGGCTCGTGCTCACCGACCCCGACGACCTGCTCACCACAGGCATCGAGGTCGAGGCCCGCCCGCCGGGCAAGAAGATCAAGCGGCTGTCGCTGCTCTCCGGCGGCGAGCGTTCGCTGACGGCGGTGGCGATGCTGGTGGCCATCTTCCGGGCCCGGCCCAGCCCGTTCTACATCATGGACGAGGTCGAGGCGGCGCTCGACGACGTCAACCTGGGGCGGCTGATCACGCTGCTGGCCCAGTTGCGGGAGAAGAGCCAGCTCATCGTCATCACGCACCAGAAGCGGACGATGGAGGTCGCCGACGCCCTGTACGGCGTGACCATGCGCAACGGGGTGACCCAGGTGATCAGCCAACGGCTCAACCGGGCCGACGGGGACGAGCGGCGTGGCCGCGGCGAGGAGAACGAGTAGTGGGTCGGGAACGGGCGACGGCGCTCCTGGTGGACTTCGACGGCGTCCTGCGCCGGTGGGACCCGGCGGTGGCCGCCGGGGTGGAGCGGGAGTACGGCCTGTCCGACGGCGTACTCACCGAGATCGCCATGCAGTGGGGGCGGCTCCAGCCGGTGCTGACCGGCCGGGTCAGCCACGCCGACTGGATGGCCAGCGTGGCCGACGCGCTTGCCGACTCCGTGGGCGGCCCCGAGCGGGCCCGGGCCGCTGTGGAGCAGTGGCAGCGCTACCGGGGCGAGGTGGACCCCGAGGTGCTCGCCTTCGTCCGCGAGGCGCGGGCCGGCGGCATCCGCGTCGGGCTCGGCACGAACGCCACGGACCTGCTCGACGCCGACCTCGCCGCGCTCGACCTGACGGACGAGTTCGACGTGGTGGTCAACTCGTCCAGGGTCGGGGTGAACAAGCCGGCGAAGGAGTACTTCCAGGCGGCCTGCGCGGCGCTGGAGACCCCGGCGGCCCGGGTGCTCTTCCTCGACGACGAGGACTGGGCGATCCGGGGCGCCCGGGTCGCCGGCCTGTCGGCGCTGCGCTGGAGCGGCCCGGCCGACCTGCGCTACGCGCGGGCCGCCCTGGCGTACTGACCGGTCGCCGGCCCGCCCCGGCGGGGGCTACCGGAATGCGGGCCAGTGCTCCGGTCCTCAGGCCGGGGGTCAAGGTCGCTCGCGCTCATGCGCGGGTGGCCGATACCCGGCGGGACTGGCAGCACAAACTGTCTACGACGATCATCCGCGAGAACCAAGCGGTGTATGTCGAGGACTTGTGCGTGGTCGGTCTCGGCCGGACCCGGCTCGCCAAGAGTGTGCACGACGCCGGGTGGGCACAGTTCACCGGCATGCTGGAGTACAAGGCCGCGAGGTACGGGCGCACATTCGGCCGGGTGGACCGGTTCTTCCCGTCTACCCGCATGTGCTCACAGTGCGGCCGGGTCAACGAGAAGATGGCACTCAATGTTCGGATGTGGGACTGCCCCTGCGGGGCAGCCCACGATCGGGACGTCAACGCCGCCATCAACGTGCTCGCCGCCGGACAGGCGGAGAGTCGAAACGACCGTGGAGCGCGGGTAAGACCGGGACTCGTCCCGGCACCGCGCGGCGAAGCGGTAACCCACCCGGACGCCGCGTGTTCCACGCGCAGCGTGGAGGGAATCTCCGTCCTTTAGGGCAGAGAGGATGTCAATCGCCCGTGACGCCGTCGATGCGTTCGCGGATCAGGTCGGCGTGGCCGTTGTGCCGGGCGTACTCCTCGATCATGTGCACGTAGATCCAGCGCAGGTTGAACGTCCGGCGCTTCGGGCCGACCTCGGTGAAGGTCTCGTCGAGCGACCGGCCGGCGGCGGCGGCCCGGGCCAGCGCCACCTCCCGATGGAAGGTGGCGAAGTCGGCCTCGGCGTCGGCGGCGCTGACGTCGTGGTCGGCGTCCGGGTCGTCGGGCGTGAAGTAGGGGTAGTCGACCTGCTGGCCGGCGAGGTTCTCCCGGAACCACCAGGCCTCCACCTCGGCCAGGTGCCGGACCAGGCCGAGCAGGGTGAGCCCGGAGGGCTCGACGCTTGGCGTCTTCAGTTGTTCGGCGGTCAGCCCGGCGCACTTGAGCAGCAGGGTCTGCCGGTGGTAGTCCAGCCAGCCCTCCAGCATGGTGCGCTCGTCGCCGACGTAGGGCTCGGGGGTCCGGGTGATCTCCGGTGCTCGCCAGGTCATGCCGGTCATCCTGGCTGGCACCTCCGACAACCGGCGAGCGGTTTATCGGGGCGGCGGCGCGTGGGTGGTGGCCCGCCCGTCGCGGGCGGGCGGGCGGGCCGGGGCGCGGCGGGAGGCTCACCCGCCGGAGGTCAGGCGCTGCCGCATGACCTCGCGCAGGTGGCCGTCGCTGGTGGTGCCCTCGATCGTCACCTCGGCCGTCCGGCGGGCGTGCACCAGCGTGGCGACCGCGTTGCCGAAGTACGGCCCGGCCAGCCGCTTCCAGCGGAACGGCGGGCGGCGTACGCCGGCGGTGCGGGCCAGCGCCCGGGTGGCCCCGGACGGCCCGGACGACCAGCCCAGCTTCATCAGCGGGCGCATCCCGGCCGGGACCTGGTTGTGGATGGGCGAGCAGGTGAGCTGGTGCACCGGGGTGACCACGCTGCGGTCGTCGAACCGCGCCCGCGCCACGTACGAGTGGTGCACGTCGCCGGAGAGCACGCTGATCGACGCCGGTGGCGCGTACGCCGGGCCGGCCCCGACGCGCTCGCCGGGCTCACCGGGGGTGCCGCTGCCGAGGCGGGCGAAGAGCGCGCCGAGCGCGTCGAAGGAGCGGCGGAAGGCGGCCCAGTGCTCCAGGTCCAGCCCCCGGCGCAGCTTCTCGGCCAGCCGGGCGACCCAGGGCCGCCGCGAGTCGGCCAGCTTCTCGTTCCACGCCTCCACGTGGTGGATGCCGGGCGGCAGCAGCCACGGCAGGGACGCGCCGACCACCAGGTGGTCGTAGACGCCGTGGGCCCGGTCGAGGAACCACGACCACTCGCCCGGGGGCAGCATCGCCCGCTGGCCCGGCTCCAGCACCCGGCTGCACCGGTTGTCGAGCATGACCAGCCGGGTCCGGCCCAGGTCCAGCGCGTAGCTCCACTGGTACTGCACGGCGCGCCACCGCTCGGTGTCGTGGGCGAGGTCGGCCTCGGTGTCGACCCGCTGCCCGAACTCGCGGAGCACGCCGGTGGCGTCCTCCGCCGCGACGACCTTGGCGTAGACCGGGTCGGCGGCGATCTCGTCGGGGGAGAGGTTGCCCAGGTGCTGGTAGACCCAGTACGAGGCGAGGCCGCTGGTGATCCGCTCCGCCCACCACGGCTGCTCGCGCATGTCGGAGCGCCAGGAGGCGGAGGTGTTCCAGTCGTCGATGACCTCGTGGTCGTCGAAGATCATCACGCTCGGCACGGTGGAGAAGAGCCAGCGGATCTCCGGGTCCCGCCAGGACTCCAGGTAGAGCTTCGTGTACTCGTCGAAGCTGACCACCTGGTCACCCGGCGCGCCCTTCGGCCGGCGGCGGCGCCGCTTCAGCAGCCGCCGGACCGTGGGCGACGTCACGTCCGCGTAGACCTGGTCGCCGAGGAGCACCAGCAGGTCGGGCACGTCGGTCGCAGCCGGGTCGGCCATGAGCCGTCGGGCGTACGCGTCGAGGGCGTCCGGGGGCAGCCGCCGGGTGGTGGCGTGCTGGGTGGTCTCCCGGCAGGAACCGAAGACCAACCGGACCGGCTGGTCGAGGTCGTCGGCCGCCCGGGTGCGGATCACGCTGGGCGGGAAGTTGCTCTTCGGCACCGGCCAGGCGACCTCGTCGTCGATCAGCACCTCGTAGGTGGTGGCGCTGTCGGGGGTGAGCCCCTCCACGACGACGAGCGCGTAATGGTGGTCGTACGCCGAGAAGGTGGGCGCGGTGCCGCCCGCGCCGTCGGCGGTACGGACGGTGACCACCGCGGGCGCGCTGGTCTCCACCCAGACGGTGGCCGTCGTGCCGACCACCCTGCGGAGCAACGGGCCGATGAGCAGGTGTGCCGCGGGCATGGTCGACCTCCAGATGAGCGGACTTCATCTTTACTACCCGGCCGGCGGTCGCACCACTGCTGGCTGTGATCGAGCCTACCGCCGGCCTCCGCGGACGCGGTCGGGAGCGGTGGCTGGGACAGCTCCGCCGGCATCTGACAGGATTCCGGCATGACCGAATACCTCCTCATCGCGCTCGCCCTGCTCGGCGTGCTGATCCTTGGCGGCATCGGGCTGGTCGTGCCGCGGTTGCGCCGGCGACCGGAGCCGCCGCTGCCGAAGACGGAGGTCGACACCCGGGCCGAGGAGGACCTGGCCGGCCCGCCGGTCCAGGCACCGGAGGCCGAGTTGTCCACCGGGATCCTGGTGGAGCCGCCGGTGGTGGAGGCCCCGGCACCGGTGCTGGAGGTCCCCGAGCCGACCGCCGGCCGGCTGGTCCGGCTGCGCTCCCGGCTGTCCCGCTCGCAGAACGTCTTCGGCAAGAGCCTGCTCGGCCTGCTCAGCCGCGACCACCTCGACGAGGACACGTGGGAGGAGATCGAGGACAGCCTGATCACCGCCGACGTCGGCGTCGACGCCACCCGCGACATCGTCGACCGGCTGCGCGAGCGGACCCGGGTCCTCGGCACCCGCTCCGGCAGCGAGCTGCGCGCCCTGCTCGCCGCCGAGCTGGTCAACGCGCTCGACCCGACCCTGGACCGGTCCCTGCGGACCGCGCCCAAGGAGGGCGTGCCGGCGGTCGTGCTGGTGGTCGGCGTCAACGGCGCGGGCAAGACCACCACCTGCGGCAAGATCGCCCGGGTGCTCGTCGCCGACGGCCGCAGCGTGCTGCTCGGCGCCGCCGACACCTTCCGGGCCGCCGCCGCGGACCAGCTGGAGACCTGGGGCGGTCGGGTCGGCGCGGAGACCGTGCGGGGCCCGGAGGCGGCCGACCCGGCCAGCGTGGCCTTCGACGCCGTCAAGCGGGGCATCGACACCGGCGTGGACACCGTGCTCATCGACACCGCCGGCCGGCTGCAGAACAAGATCGGCCTGATGGACGAGCTGGGCAAGGTCAAGCGGGTGGTGGAGAAGCACGGCCCGATCGACGAGACACTGCTGATCCTCGACGCCACCACCGGGCAGAACGGGCTGGAGCAGGCCCGGGTCTTCACCGAGGCGGTCAATGTGACCGGTGTCGTGCTCAGCAAGCTCGACGGCACCGCCAAGGGCGGCATCGTGATCGCCGTGCAGCGCAAGCTGGGCATCCCGGTCAAGCTGGTCGGGCTCGGCGAGGGCAAGGACGACCTGGCCCCGTTCGACCCCGCCCAGTTCGTCGACGCGCTGCTCGGTACCGAGCCGCTCGCCCGGGACGCGTAACCTCGCAGTGACGACCGACGATCGCGCCTACGCCGGGTGGCGCGACCCCAGCCACCCGTCGACGGGCCTCGGGAGACCGTACGTGACTTCGCAGGAGATCCCGCTGCACGGCGGGAACGTCAGCACCGTCGTCCGGGTCGGCGACACGGTCCGGCGCAACGCCGGGCCGTGGACGCCCTCGGTGCACGCCCTGCTGCGCCACCTGGAGTACGTCGGGTTCACCGGCGCCCCCCGCGCGCTCGGCATGGACGAGCGCAACCGGGAGGTCCTGTCGTACCTGGAGGGGGAGTGCGGGGAGTACCCGCTGGCCCCGCACTGGGTCACCGACGAGGCGCTGGTGACCGTCGCCACCATGCTCCGGATGTTCCACGACGCCCAGTACGGCTTCGTCCCGCCGCCGGGGGCGGTGTGGCGCTCGTTCGGACCGCCGCCGCCGGACACCGAGGTGATCTGCCACCACGACGCCGCCCCGCACAACGTCATCTGGCGGCCCGACGGCACCCTGGGGCTGATCGACTTCGACCTCGCCTCGCCCGGCGCCCGGATCTACGACGTGGCGTACGCGGCCTGGACCTGGGTGCCGATCTTCTCCGACCGGGACTCGATCACGCTCGGCTGGAAGCACCCCGACCGGCCGCGCCGGCTGCGCCTCTTCGCCGACGCGTACGGGCTCATCCCCCGGGACCGGCACCGGCTGATCCGGACCATCCGCAAGCGGATCGTGGACCACGTGGAGGGCATCCGCCGGATGGCCGCCGCCGGTGAGCCGGCCTTCGTCCGGATCGTGCACAAGGGGCACCTGCGCCGGCCGATGCGGGACCTGCGGCTGCTCGACTACGAGCGCAACGCCCTGGAGTACGCGCTGCGCTGAGCGGTCCGTGCTGTCGGCCGCGCCGGCCGGCGGTGAGCTTCTCTTCACACGTCCGAAACAACCCGTCACCGTTCGGAAATCGACGGGTGACGCTGGGGGAAACAGGAAGCGAGCAGGCTTCCGCCCATCCGGCGTACGGGCGACGCTGCCCCGGAAGCCGGGAAGGAGGGAACTTCACCTTTAGGAGGCCAGCGTGCCTGAGGCACCCACGCTCGATTCCGGCAACACCGTGTGGTTGCTGGTGTCGACGGCGCTCGTGCTGCTCATGACGCCCGGACTGGCGCTGTTCTACGGCGGCCTCAACCGGTCCAAGGGTGTACTGAACATGATGATGATGAGCTTCTCCGCGATCGGGCTCATCTCTGTCTTGTGGTGGTTCTACGGTTTCAGCATCGCCTTCGGTAGCGATGTAAACGGGCTCTGGGGCGACCCGGGCGCCTACCTCGGCACCAAGACCTTCCTCGCCGAGACCGACCTCTGGGGCGCGACGGCGGAGAACCCGAGCGGCATCGGCGTGCCGCTCTACGTGTTCATGGCCTTCCAGATGATGTTCGCCGTGATCACCGTCGCGCTGATCAGCGGCGCGATCTCCGACCGGGCGAAGTTCGCCGGCTGGCTGCTCTTCGCGTTCGGCTGGGCGACGCTTGTCTACTTCCCGGTCGCGCACTGGGTGTGGGGCGGCGGCATCATCGGCGGCGACCTGCACGCGCTCGACTTCGCCGGCGGCACCGCGGTGCACATCAACGCCGGCGCGGCGGCCCTGGCCCTGGTGCTGGTGCTGGGCAAGCGGCTCGGCTGGCCCCGGGAGGGCATGAAGCCGCACAACATCCCGCTCGTCGCGCTCGGCGCCGGGCTGCTCTGGTTCGGCTGGTTCGGCTTCAACGCCGGTTCCGAGCTCACCGTCGACTCGGTCGCCGGCCTGGCCTTCATCAACACCCAGCTCGCCACGGCCGCCGCCGTGCTCGGCTGGATCGTCGTCGAATGGATCAAGGACAGGAAGCCGACCCTGGTCGGCGCCTCGTCCGGCGCCATCGCCGGCCTGGTCGCCATCACCCCGGCCTGCGGCTTCATCGCCCCCTGGGCGGCGGTGCTGCTCGGTCTCGTCGCCGGGGCGGTCTGCGCGCTGGCGATCAGCCTCAAGTACAAGCTCGGCTACGACGACTCGCTCGACGTGGTCGGCGTGCACTTCGTCGGCGGCTGGATCGGCTCGCTCTGGCTCGGTCTCTTCGCCACCAACTCGGTAAACGGCGCGATCAGCGACGTGATCGGCGCCTCCGACGGGCTCTTCTACGGCGGCGGGGTGACCCAGCTCGGCCGGCAGGCCCTGGCCGGCCTGATCGTCACCGTCTGGTCCTTCGCGGTGGCCTGGGTGCTCGCCTTCGGCATCGAGAAGACGATCGGCTTCCGCCTGCGGGCCGAGGACGAGGTCGGCGGCATCGACATCGCCGAGCACGCCGAGAGCGGCTACGACCTGTCGCCGGCCGCCGGCAGCGGCGGGGGCAGCGCGTTCGCGATGGCCGGGCTGACCGGCGCCAGGCCGGCGACGGAGCCGGCGGCAGCGCCTGCCGAGCCCACCGTGCCTGCCGCGGCTGCCGAGCCGGCCGAGCCGGCCGCCGGGTCCGCCGCCGAGAAGGTCGCCCGTTAACGTTCCTGGGATGGAGGGGTTGGACATGAAGCTGGTGACCGCGGTCATCAAGCCGTACCAGCTGGACGCGGTGAAGGAGGCCCTGCACGCCCTCGGCGTGGCCGGCCTGACCGTCAGCGAGGTCCAGGGCTACGGGCGGCAGAAGGGGCACACCGAGGTCTACCGGGGTGCCGAGTACACGGTCGAGTTCCTGCCCAAGATCCGGGTGGAGGTGCTCACCGACGAGATCGACGTCGACAAGATCGTGGACGCCGTCGTCGGCGCCGCCCGGACCGGCAAGATCGGCGACGGGAAGGTCTGGGTGACCGCCGTCGAGGAGGTCGTCCGGGTCCGTACCGGCGAGCGCGGCCTCGACGCGCTCTGACCGGCCACCCACCGACATGACCTCGTCGACCAGGAAGAACGCGTCGGGACACACCGGCAACGGCGCCGCCGCCCTCCTGGTCGACGAGGTCGTCGGCGTCGACGGCGGCATCGGGGCGACGGCGCGGGCCGCGCGGGCCGACGCGTACGACCGATGGCTGCGCGGGCTGCTCCCGCAGCGGCCCGGGGTGGCGCTGATCGCCGTCGGCGGGCTGGGCCGCCGGCAGTGCGCGCCGCACGGCGACCTCGACCTCGTCCTGCTGCACGCCGGGGTGCCCGGCGTGGACGAGCTGGCCGCCTCGGTCTGGTATCCCGTGTGGGACGCCGGACTGCGGCTGGACCACTCCGTCCGGACCGTCGCCGAGGCGCTCTCCATCGCCCAGGACGACGTGAAGGTGGCCCTCGGGCTGCTCGACGCGCGGCTGGTCGCCGGGGACGCCGCGCTTGCGGACACCCTCGTCCGCACCGCCGCCGACCACTGGCGGCGCACCGCCGTACGCCAGCTCCCGGCGCTGCGCGAGATCACCGCCGCCCGCTGGGCCGCCCACGGCGAGCTGGCGTTCCTGCTGGAGGGCGACCTGAAGGAGGCGGCCGGCGGGCTGCGCGACGTGGGCATCCTGCGGGCGATCGCCACCGCCGGGATCACCGACGCGCTGCGCCCCGCCGTCCGCGCCGCGCACCTGCGGCTGCTCGACACCCGGGACGCGCTGCACCGGCAGGCCGGCCGCCGGGTCGACCGGCTGGTCGCCCAGGAGCGCGACGGCGTCGCCGCGCTGCTCGGGCTCCGGCAGTCACCGGCTGGCGGGTCCGACACCCCGGGCCCGCTTCCGCCGCACGCCCCAGGCCCGCTTCCACCCGGCGCCCCGCGCCCGCTTTCGCCGCACGCCCCGGGCCCGCTCCCACCCGGCGCGTCCGGCGGCGCGTCGCGGGCCGGCGCCGCCGAGTCGATCGGCGACGGCGACGCGCTGCTGCGCCGGATCGCCGGGGACGCCCGGACCGTCAGCCACGCCCTCGACGACGCCTTCCGCGCCGCCGACCGACTCCGCTCCGGCCGCCGCCGGGGCGGCGACGGGCGCCCGCTGCGCCGACCGGTCGCCCGGGACGTCGTCGAGCACGACGGCGAGCTGGTGCTGGCCCGCACCGCCATCGGGGCACGCCCCGACCCGAGCCTGTCGCTGCGGGTCGCCGCCGCCGCGGCCGTCACCCGGCTGCCGATCGCCCGAGCCACCTGCGAGTGGCTGGCCGCGTACTGCCCGCCGCTGCCGGCGCCGTGGCCGGCCGAGGCCCGGGCCGCGCTGATCACCCTGCTCGGCGCCGGTCCCGGCCTGGTGCCGGCCTGGGAGACCTGCGACCGGTACGGGCTGATCGAGGGCTGGCTGCCCGAGTGGACCCGTCTGCGCAGCCTGCCGCAGCACAACCCCGTGCACCGGTTCACGCTCGACCGGCACCTCGTGCAGACCGCGTACGAGGCCAGCCGGCACACCCGCGAGGTGGACCGCCCCGACCTGCTGCTGCTCGGCGCACTCCTGCACGACGTCGGCAAGGGCCTCCCCGGCGACCACAGCACGGTCGGGGTGCCGCTGGCGGAGGCGGTGGCCGCCCGGATCGGCCTGCCCGCGCCGGAGGTGGCGCTGATCGGCACGCTGGTCCGGCTGCACCTGCTCCTGCCCGACGTGGCCACCCGGCGGGACCTCGCCGACCCGGTCACCATCGCCGGGGTGGCCGAGCGGGTCGGCGACCCGACCACGCTGGACCTGCTGCACGCACTGGTGCGGGCCGACGCCGCCGCCACCGGCCCGGCCGCCTGGTCGGACTGGAAGGGCCGGCTGGTCGCCGAACTGGTCACCCGGGTACGGACCGCGCTGGACACGGGCGCGCTGCCCGCCCCGCCCGCCCCCGACCCGGCCCTGTTGGCGGGGCCCCTGCCGGTCGTACACCTGACGGCCGACCGGGTGGCGGTGGCCGCGGCGGACCGGCGCGGCCTGCTCGCGACGGTGGCCGGCTGCCTGGCGCTGCACCGGCTGGAGGTGCTCTCCGCCGACGCCTCCACCGTCGACGGCCGGGCCCTGGTCGAGTGCCGCGTGCAGCCCCGGTACGGCCTCGCGCCCGACCCGATCGCCCTCGGCGCCGACCTGCGCCGCGCGGTGAACGGCGACGTCTCGGTCACCCAGCGGCTGCGCGGCCGGGCCCTGGCGGCGCGGTCCGATCCGGCCGCGCCCCGGGTGGTCTGGCACCGCGAGGCGGCCACCGGCGCCGTGCTGTTGGAGCTGCGCGCCGCCGACGCGGTAGGGCTGCTCTACCGGGTCACCTGCGCCCTCGACGAGGCCGGCGCCCAGGTGCGCGCGGCCCGCATCTCCACCCTCGGCGGCGACGTGGTGGACGCCTTCTACCTCGTCGGCGGCTGGCCGGACGACGCCACCCGGGCCCGTCTGGCAGCCGCGGTGCTGGCCGCCGTGTAGGGAAGGGCCCCCTGTTGACGTCGGGCGCCCGCCCTCCCGGCCCCGCGATCTTGGTGGTCCCGCCCGGACCGCCGGGGTCAGCTGCGCCCGGCCCGGAGCGGCCGTGCGGCCCGGCCGGCTACCCTAGCGGTGGCCGGACACCTCGCCCGGTCGCCGATGTGCCCGCCGGAACACTGACAAACGGGATGTTCGCGTGTTTGACACCTTGAGTGACCGCCTGTCCGGGATCTTCACCAAGCTCCGCGGCAAGGGTCGGCTCACCGACGCCGACATCGACGCCACCGCGCGCGAGATCCGCCTCGCGCTGCTGGAGGCGGACGTCGCGCTGCCGGTGGTCAAGGGCTTCATCGCCAACGTCAAGGAGCGGGCGCGCGGCTCCGAGGTCTCCCAGGCGCTCAACCCGGCGCAGCAGATCATCAAGATCGTCAACGAGGAGCTGATCAACGTCCTCGGCGGCGAGGGGCGGCGGCTCCAGTTCGCCAAGCAGCCGCCAACGGTGATCATGCTCGCCGGCCTCCAGGGTTCCGGTAAGACCACCCTCGCCGGCAAGCTGGCCCGCTGGCTCAAGGCTCAGGGCCACCAGCCGCTGCTGGTCGCCGCCGACCTCCAGCGCCCCAACGCCGTCGGGCAGCTCCAGGTGCTCGGTGGCCGCGCCGGCGTCGAGGTGTACGCCCCCGAGCCCGGCAACGGCACCGGCGACCCGGTGCAGGTGGCGCGCGCCTCGATCGAGCACGCGAAGCGGGCCGCCCGGGACATCGTCATCGTCGACACCGCCGGCCGGCTCGGCATCGACGCCGAGATGATGCAGCAGGCCGCCGACATCCGCGACGCGGTCGAGCCGGACGAGGTCATCTTCGTCATCGACGCCATGGTCGGCCAGGACGCGGTGCGCACCGCCGAGGCGTTCCGCGACGGCGTGGGCATCACCGGCGTGGTCCTCTCCAAGCTCGACGGCGACGCCCGCGGTGGTGCCGCGCTGTCGGTCCGGGAGGTCACCGGGCAGCCGATCCTCTTCGCCTCCACCGGCGAGAAGCTGGAGGACTTCGACGTCTTCCACCCCGACCGGATGGCCAGCCGGATCCTCGGCATGGGCGACGTCCTCACTCTGATCGAGCAGGCCGAGCAGGCCTTCGACACCGATCAGAAGGAGAAGATGACCGCCAAGCTGATGGGCGGCGAGCAGTTCACCCTGGAGGACTTCCTCGACCAGCTCATCGCGGTCCGGCGGATGGGCCCCATCGCCAACGTGCTGGCCATGATGCCGGGCATGGGGCAGATGAAGGACCAGCTCGCCGAGGTCGACGACAAGCACTTCGACCGGGTCACCGCGATCATCCGGTCGATGACCCCCGCCGAGCGCACCAACCCGAAGATCATCAACGGCTCGCGCCGGGCCCGCATCGCCACCGGCTCCGGCGTCACGGTGATGGACGTCAACCAGCTGCTCAACCGCTTCGCCGACGCGCAGAAGATGATGAAGCAGATGGGCGGCATGATGGGCCTGCCGGGCGGCGGCCGGCGCAAGGCGACCAAGTCGCCGAAGAACAAGCGCAAGGGCACCAAGGGCGGCAACCGGCCGCGCGCCGGGGCCGGCGCTGGGATGCCGGGCGGCTTCCCGGGCGGGATGCCGCAGCTCCCGCCGGGCATGGACCCGAACGACCTGGCCGGCGGCCAGGGCCTCCCGCCGGGCTTCAAGCTGCCGAAGATCGACTTCAACAAGCTCGGCAAGGGCGGCGACGGCCGGCCCCGCTGACGCGCGTCGGTGGCGGCGGGTGACATTATCCTTGCCTAGGGTGATGTCGCCCCTGGAAGGAGGAGTCATGACCGTGGCACCCATCCTGCCCGAACGGTCGGAGTGGACGGTCGACGACCTCGGCGACCTGCCGAAGGACCTTCCGTACGAGTTGGTCAACGGAAGGTTGATCGTGCCGTCCCCCACCGCCGTGCACCAGGACCTGTGCGTCGAGCTGCTGCTCGCGCTCCGGGTCAACTGCCCCGCCGACTACCTGGTCAGCATCGACCTGTCGATGCGCATCGATCGCCGCAACGAGCCGCGCCCCGACGTGGTCGCCATCCGCCGCGAGCACGCCGACCGTTCGCCCGTCCCCGTCGAGGACGCGCTGCTGGCCGTCGAGGTCCTCTCGCCGACCTCGACGTTCCGCGACCTCTACGACAAGGCGAAGGTCTACGCGCACGCCGGGGTGCGGACGTACTGGGTCGTCGACCCGCTGCGCGAGCGGATGACCCTCACGGAATACACGCTCGGCCCCACCGGCGAGTACGAGGCGGTGACCCACACCGAGGACCTCTTCGTCACCGAGCGGCCCTGGAAGGTCTCCGTCGACCTGCCCGCGCTGACGGCACGGCGGGCCGGGTTGCTCGACCGCGCCGGGGACTGAGCGCCCCGCGGTCCACACGGGCGGGGCCCGGCCGTCACCGGCCGGGCCCCGTTTCTCGTACGACCGTCAGGACAGCAGGTCCGGCCGGTCGGTGACGCGCAGCGCGTTCACGATCGGCACGCCGTAGCCCTTGTGCGTCACGAACCGCACGTTGAGCTGGCCGTCGATCACCCGCACCGTGTACGTCCGGCTCAGCGCGGCGTAGCTGCCCACCTCACCGGCCACGTCCAGCGACGGCAGCACCTCCTGGCCCTCGATCAGCACGTCGAAGACCCGCCGGTCCGGGGACTGCCGCTTCACCTCGGCGAAGTCCAGTTCCACCGTGTAGTAGCCGTCCGCGAGACCGTCGACGCGGTACTCGTACATCCCCTCCCGCTGGCTGGCGAAGCGGGCCGGGTCGTTGGTGCCGGTGATCGGGGTGCCGGTCGTCCGGCGGCTGGAGGTGCCGAGGTAGCCGGCGCCGCCGGCGGTCCAGGCCCGGTCCGGCGACCAGGTCTGGCCCTCGACGTCGGCCCGGGCCGACGTCGCGCCGGCGTCGATCGCCAGGGTGGTACGCGGCACCACCAGGGTGACCGGGACGTCCAGGACGGGCTGGCGCCCGCTGGCCGAGGAGATCCGCAGCTTGGCCTGGTGGAAGCTGCCGGGGGCCAGGCCGGCGGTGCTGGTCGCCACGCCGACGGTGTGCCGGCCGCCGCTGCCCAGGGTGACGGTGGCACCCGACAGGCCGAGCCAGCTGACGTCCTGCGGTGTGCCGTCGGAGTTCAGCTCGGTGACCGTGACGTCGGTGCCGAGCACCCCCGTGTTGCTGAGGGTGATCTGTCGGCTCCGGGTCTGCTCGGCCCCCGAGACGACGGTCAGCTCGCTCGTCGGGGTGCCGACGCGTGCGGTACGCAGCGCCGCCGAACGGACCTCGGCCGCGCCGGCCTGCACCGCCACGGAGCCCGACGCCGCCTCGTAGTGCTGCTTGTCGATGGTGAACTCGACCGTGCCGACGGGGGCCTGGATCAGGTACGTGCCGTCGGCCTCCGTGGTCTGGGTGGCCGTCGCGTCGCCGACCCGGGCGGTCACGGTGGCCCCGGCGACCGGGCGCCCGTCGTTGGCGTCGGTGACCACACCGGAGAGCACCCCGCTGCGGGTGGTGCGGAACGTGATCGCCGTGCCGTCGGCGACCGCCTGGGCGTTGTACGAGTACTCGAAGCCGACGGTGCCGTCGACGTTCTCCAGGCCGATCGTCGCGCCGGTGCCGGTCTCCGCGCCGTCGCCGTCGATGTCGGCGTACCGGTAGGTGATCGAGCCGTCCTCACCGATGGCGGCGCTGAAGGTCAGCCGCATCGACCGGTCGGCGAAGATCGACACGTTGCGCCACTCCACCACGAAGGTGCGGCGCGGCGCGACACCCGTGACGGCCGTGTAGACCCCCGAGTCCTCCTCCACGTAGAGGTCGTCCCAGAACGGGAAGAGCGCGAGGTCGGGGTTGGTGGTGTTCGGCAGGGCGGTGTTGAGGCGGCTGGTCGACGAGGTGCCGAAGCCGAGCACGCCGTTGGTGCTCACCCACGCCTGCCGGTAGGAGTTGCCGTAGAGCGGGACCCGGAAGGGCAGCGTGACGGGGACGGACCTGTTGTCACCGGTCAACGTCTCCAGCAGCTGGGTGCCGGCGACGAACGAGCCGCCGGCCGGGCCGCAGGCGTACCCGAAGGAGTCGACCCGGTCGGGCAGGGTGACGTCCAGGACGGTGTCCGCGCCGACCTGCGCCGACCTGGTCACTTCGTCCGAGCAGCGGTACGTGTGCGCGAAGCGGACGTCGTACGTGCCGTGCGGCACGGTCACGGCGTAGCGGCCGTCGGCGTCGGCGGTGGCGGTGAGCGGGGTGCCGAGGACAGCGACGGTGGCGCCGCCGGCCGTGCCGTTCGACGTGCGCACCGTGCCGCTGAGCGTGGCCGAGGGGGCCGCATCGAGGGCGACGTCCGCGCCGACCGTCTGGTTCTCGGTGATCGTCACCGAGGTCGTTGCCGTGGTGTAGCCGAACTTGCTCACCGAGACCGTGTAGCCGCCCACCATCAGCCGGTCGAGCGCGTACGAGCCGTCGGCGCCGGTGCTGGTGACGCGGGTCATCGGGCCGGTGACCGTCACGTCCGCCCCGGCCAGCGGGCTGCCGCCGGAGGTGACCCGACCGCCCAGCGCGCCGAGGGCGCCCCGGGGGGTGGCGTCGACCGCCGCGTACGCGTCGAGCCGGCCCTCGCCGAAGACGTTGTTGTCGTCGACGGTGCCGCCGCAGGTGAGCGCGTCGACGTCGATCGCGGTGTCGTCGAGGATGCGCTTGGTCTCGGCGACGTCGCCCTGCAGGGCCGGCGAGGCCGACCACATCAGGGCCACGGTCGCCGCGGTGTGCGGGGAGGCCATCGACGTGCCGCTGAGCGCCGAGTAGCCGCCCGGCACCGAGGAGCGGACGTTGGCGCCCGGCGCGGCGATGTTCGGCTTGATGTCGCCGTTCTCGCCGGTGCCCCGGCTGGAGAAGCTGGCGATCGCGTTGTTCACGTCGAAGGCGCCGGAGCTGTAGCTGATCGTGTACGACCCGGGGCTGCCCGAGGTGTTGCAGCTCGGGCCGCTGTTGCCGTTGGAGAAGGCCGGGAAGATGCCGGCGGCCACCCACGACGAGACGATCTCGGTGTACCACGGGTCGTAGGCGCTGGAGCCCCAGGAGTTGTTCACGACGTCCGGGGCGAGGTCCGGGCGCGGGTTGGCGCCGTTGAGGTCGGTGGGGGCGACGATCCACTGGCCGGAGGCGAGCAGCGACGCCCGCGAGCAGCCGCTGGTCTCGCAGCCCTTGGCGGCGATCCACCGGGCGCCCGGGGCCACGCCGATCACGTTGGCGCCGTCCGAGCCGACCATCGTGCCCATGGTGTGCGTGCCGTGGTTGTTGTTGTCGCACGGGGCGTCGGTGGGGCAGATGTCGGCCGGGTCGAACCAGTTGTAGTTGTGGTCGAGGGTGCCGTCACCGTTGCGCCCCCGGTAGCTGGCCGCCACGGCGGGGTGGGTGACGTCGACGCCGCTGTCGATGTTGGCGACCACGATGCCCTCGCCACGTACGTTCAGCTCGTTCCAGACCCGCGGCGCGTTGATCCGGTCGATGTTCCACTCGGTGGCGTTGGTGGTGGGGACGGTCTCGCCGGGCAGCGGCTTCGGGATCTCGACCGGCTCGTCGGCGAGGATCTCGGCGACGTCGGTGCGCACGGCGAGGTCACCGAGCAACTCGGCGTCGCCGGTCACCCTGATCGCGTTGACCAGCCAGAACGGGGTGAAATCCGCGCCCTCGCGGGTCAGCATGGCGCGCAGGCCGGCCTGGCTGCGTTCGGCGTGGGCGGTCTTGGTGCCGTGGACGTGGGCGGCCTTCTCCGTCTTGCCGCGCAGGCTGGCCGCGCCGGACAGGTCGGCCTTGCTGTCCAGGAAGACCCAGTAGCTGGCACTGCCCTCGCGGGCGAGCCGGGTGGTGACCTTCCTGTCGACCTTCGCGGCCACCGCCCTGACCTTCGTGTCGGCGGAGTCCGGTTTGGCGGCGGCTGGCGCCGCGGCGCCGATCGGCAGGGTGAGGCCGACCGCCAGGCCGACCGCGGCCATTCGCCATCGTCGTGGTGACACTGTCCCGACGCTCCTTTTGGGGTGAGGCGACACTGTGGACGCCCGTGTCCGGGCGCCTGGGAGCATCCTGGTGACGAAGGATCTCTTCATCAAGACATGCGTAAATAGAGAAATCTGTCAATCGACCATTCGTGTCACCCGGTGGCGTCAGGGCTACGCAGTGGAGTCGAGGGCGGCTGCGCCGAGTGGGGCCGGGCGCGGCCGGCGGACCGCGCATCCGCTGCACCCGGGCGTTCCCGACCCGTGTCGACCGGGAAGAATGACGGGCGGACCGCCCCCTTTGCGCGCAGACGGAGGACGCATGGCCTGGCACGTACGCGGCGTGGTGCTGCCCGACGACGAGGTCCGTGACCTGTGGCTGGTCGGCGACCGGGTCACCTTCACCCCGGTCCCCGGCGCGGAGACCATCGCCGACGGCGGGTTCGTGCTGCCCGGCCTGATCGACGCGCACTGCCACATCGGCATCGCCCGCGGCGGCGCCCCCGTCACCTCCCTCGACCAGGCCCGCGAGCTGGCCCGCGTCGATCGGGACGCCGGGGTCCTCGCCATCCGCGACGCCGGGTCGCCGTACCCGTACCCCGAACTCGACGACGAGCCCGACCTGCCGCGGCTGGCGCGCGCCGGCCGGCACGTCGCGCCGCCGAAGCGCTACCTGCGCGACATCGGCGTCGAGGTGGGGGCTGCGGAGGTGGCGGCGACGGTGGCCGCGCAGGCGCGCGCCGGCAACGGTTGGGTGAAGCTGGTCGGCGACTGGATCGACCGGGGGGTCGGCGACCTGGCCCCGGCGTGGGACGCCGACACCATGACGGCCGCCGTCCAGGCCGCGCACGCCGCCGGCGTACGCGCCGCCGTGCACACCTTCTCCGAGTCGGCCGTGGAGATCATGGTGCGCGCCGGGGTGGACTCGGTGGAGCACGGCACCGGCCTCAGCCTGGACCTGATCGACGAGATGGCCCGCCGGGGCACCGCCCTCGTCCCCACGATGATCAACATCCGGACGTTCGGCGGGATCGCCGAGCAGGCCCGGGAGAAGTTCCCCGGCTACGCCGAGCACATGCTCGCCCTGCGCGACCGGTTCCCCGAGGTGGTCCGTTCGGCGCACGAGGCCGGCGTGCCGATCTTCGTGGGCACCGACGCCGGCGGCGGCATCGACCACGGCCTCGCCGCGGAGGAGATGCTGCTGCTGCACGAGCAGGCCGGCATGTCCACCACGGAGGTGCTCGCCGCCGCGTCCTGGCGGGCCCGCGAGTGGCTCGGCTTCCCCGGGCTGGTCGAGGGCGGCCTGGCGGACCTCGTGGTCTACGCCGAGGATCCGCGCGCCGACCTGCGCGCCGTACGCAGCCCTGCCCGCATCGTGCTGCGCGGCCGCGTCGTGCGCTGACCCGGCGGCCGGTCAGCCGGTCCCGTCGCCCCGGGTGAGCGCGTGCGCGAGCAGGAACACCGCCAGGTCGGCGAGGGCGGCGGCGGTCTGCGCGACGGGGGCGCCGGGCAGGACGATGTGGCTGATCACCAACCGGACGACCGAGTCCGTGGCGAACGCGACGGCGTCGCGGTCGGCGCCCGGCAGCACGCCGTCGGCCCACTCCAGCAGCACCTCGGTGGCCTCGGTCAGGACCAGCTCCGACCGGGTGGTGAGGTAGGGCAGCAGGTCGTCCGAGCCGCCCCGGGAGCTGGTCAGGACGGCCTTGATCAGCGGGTCGTCGGCCGCCTGCGTGAGGGTGTGCGAGATGGTGGCGTGCGCGGCGGCCCGCACGTCGTCGCCGTGGGCGCGCAGCAGGGCACGTACGTCGCCGACGAACCGGTCGACCTCCCGCCGGGCGAGCGCCTCGGCCAGCCCCGCCTTGGTGCCGAACTCGTTGTAGACCGTCTGCCGGCTGACCCCCGCAGTGCGCGCGACGGCACCCATCCGGACGCCGTCCCAGCCGGTCGCGATGGTCAATGCCCGGGCGGCCTCGACGATCGCGTCCCGGGAACGGGTGCCGTCCCTCACCTCACCCATGGTGGTCGAATCCTAGCCCGGCCGCACCGACCGGCACGGCGGAGACCGCCGACGTCGCGCCCGATGACGTCGTCCCTTCGGCCGACGCATAGGATGTGCGGTCATGGCACGCGTGCTCACTCCCCGTGCGGAGGACTTTCCCCGCTGGTACCAGGACCTGATCGCCAAGGCGAAGCTGGCCGACAACGGCCCGGTCCGGGGGACCATGGTCATCCGCCCGGCCGGCTACGCCATCTGGGAGCGGATGCAGGCCGAGATGGACGCCCGGATCAAGGCGGCGGGCGCGGAGAACGCGTACTTCCCGCTCTTCATTCCGGAGAGCTACCTCAAGCGCGAGGCCGAGCACGTCGAGGGCTTCTCGCCGGAGCTGGCGGTGGTCACCCACGGCGGTGGCAAGCAGCTCGCCGAGCCGGTGGTGGTGCGCCCCACCAGCGAGACCGTCATCGGCGAGTTCATGGCCAAGTGGATCGACTCCTACCGGGACCTGCCGCTGCTGCTCAACCAGTGGGCCAACGTGGTCCGCTGGGAGCTGCGCCCCCGGATCTTCCTGCGCACCAGCGAGTTCCTCTGGCAGGAGGGGCACACCGCGCACGCGACCCGCGAGGACGCCCGCGCCTACGCCCGCCGGATCCTGCACGAGGCGTACGAGGACCTGATGGTCAACGTGCTCGGCATCCCGGTGGTCGTCGGCCTGAAGACGGCCCGCGAGCGCTTCGCCGGCGCCACCGCCACCTACACCTGCGAAGGCATGATGGGTGACGGCAAGGCCCTCCAGCTCGGCACCAGCCACGAGCTGGGGCAGAACTTCGCCAAGGCCTTCGACATCAGCTACTCGTCGGCCGAGGGCGGCCGGGAGCACGCCTGGACGACCTCCTGGGGCACCTCGACCCGGATGCTCGGCGGCCTGATCATGTGCCACGGCGACGACAACGGCCTGCGCGTGCCGCCGAAGCTGGCGCCCGTGCAGGCGTACGTCATGGTGGTCAAGGACGGCGAGGGCGTCGGTGAGGCGGCGGCCAAGCTGCGCGACGCGTTGCGCGACGCGGGCGTCCGGGTCGCGCTCGACGACCGCACCGACACCCCGTTCGGCCGCCGGGCCGTCGACGCCGAGCTGCGCGGCTATCCCGTACGCGTCGAGGTCGGCCCCCGCGACCTGGCCGCCGGCAACGCGGTCGTGGTCCGGCGCACGGACGGCTCGAAGTCCCCGACGCCGGTGGCCGACGTGGTGACCGCCGTGCTGGCCGCCCTCGACGCCGACCAGCGGGCCCTGCACGACCAGGCGCTGGCCCACCGGAAGTCCCGCACGGTCGAGGTGTCGACCCTCGCCGAGGCGATCGAGGCGGCGGCCACCGGCTGGGCCATGGTGCCGTGGTCGGCGGTCGGCGTGCAGGGCGAGGCGGAGGCGAACGGCCAGGGCGTCACCGTGCGCTGCCTGCTGCGCGCCGACGGCTCGGTGCCCGACTCCGAGGACGAGCCCGACCTGGTCGCCATCCTGGCCCGCGCGTACTGAGTCCCGTCGCACCCCTCAGGTGTCGCGGCAGCTCGCTCAGGCGTCAGGAAGGGACCCTTCCTGACGCCTGAGGTAGCGGAAGGGTCCCTTCCTCGCACCTCGGAGCGGTGGGCGGGAGCGGGGGGCCTGGGCCGGTAGGGTCGGTCCGTGAGATTCGAACCTGGGCGGCTGATCGTGCACCGCAACGTGCGCCGGGGCCGGATCGGCTGGGTACGCACCGCGCGGGTGGTCAGCGACGACGACCGGGGCCTGCTGCTCTGGGTGCCCCGCGACTCCCCGGTCGCGAGCGAGGTCACCGAGGCCGGGCTGGGCATGCGGGCGGTGCCGTTCAGCGAGTGGATCTCCTCGTCGTACCGCCTGGCCACCGGCCGGTGGGACGGCCCCTCCGTGCTCAAGTTCCTGCCCACCGGGGCGGCCCACTCCGTGTGGTGGTTCCGCGACGCGCACGACCGCTTCGCCACCTGGTACGTCAACCTGGAGGAGCCCGGGGTGCGCTGGGACGACGGCACGCTCGCCGGCGTCGACATGGTGGACCAGGACCTCGACGTGGTCGTCCGCCCCGACCTGGGCTGGGAGTGGAAGGACGAGGGGGAGTTCGCCGAGCGGCTCGCCTTCCCCGACCACTACTGGGTGACCGACGCCGACGCGGTCCGCGCCGAGGGGAAGCGGGTGATCGCGCTGGCCGAGGCGGGGGAGTTCCCGTTCGACGGCACCTGGTGCGACTTCACCCCGCCGCCCGACTGGACCGTCCCCGACGGGTTGCCGCCCGGCTGGGACCGCCCCCCGGTGCGCTGACCCGGCCCGACCGGCCCGCGTACCGCCCCCGACCGGCGGGGCCGGCCGCCGGCCGGCGACTGTGCTTTCGGTCACTTCTGCCGCCCGGCGGGTGACCGAGGGTGGTCCGGTGTGAGCGATCGGGGCCCGATCTGGCAGAATGGCTGGCTGGTATCCGGCGCGCGTCCGGCGCCCTCTAACCCGGGCACGTCGCCAGTCCACCGAGCAGTCTCCGGCCCAACCCCACTGTGCCGGTCGACACTCACCCGTGCACCGCCCGTACCGGGCAGGTGAGATCGCAACAGGAGCGAAACAACTGTGGCCGTAAAGATCCGGCTCCTGCGGATGGGCAAGATCCGCAACCCGCAGTACCGCATCGTCATCGCCGACTCGCGCACCAAGCGCGACGGCCGGGCGATCGAGTTCGTCGGGGTCTACCAGCCGAAGGAAGACCCTTCGGTGATCGAGGTCAAGTCGGAGCGGGTCCAGTACTGGCTGTCCGTCGGCGCCCAGCCGAGCGAGGCGGTGCAGCGGCTGCTGGAGCTGACCGGTGACTGGCAGAAGTTCAAGGGCCTGCCGGCCCCGCCGCCGCTGAAGGTCGCCCCGGAGCGGGTCAACCGCACCGCGGCGTACGAGGCCGAGGCGAAGGCCGCCGCCGGGCTGGCCGAGGCGCCGGCGAAGCCGGCCAAGAAGGCCGCCAAGGCTGAGGCTCCGGCCGAGGCGCCGAAGACCGAGGCTCCGGCCGAGGCCCCGGCTGCCGCTGCCGACGCCGGTGAGCAGGCCTGACATGCCTCTGCGTCCGGCGTTGGAGCACCTGGTCAAGGGCATCGTCGACCACCCCGATGACGTACGCGTCCGGATGGTCGACTCCCGTCGGGGCAAGCGGCTGGAAGTCCGCGTGCACCCGGAGGACCTCGGCACGGTGATCGGGCGGTCCGGCCGGACCGCCAAGGCGCTGCGCCAGGTGATCGGCTCCATCGGCGGGCGCGGCGTACGCGTCGACATCGTCGACTCGTACTGATGCTGCTCGTCGTCGGCAGGGTCGGCAAGCCGCACGGCATCCGCGGTGAGGTCACCGTGGAGGTGCGGACCGACGAGCCCGAAGCGCGGTTCGCCCCCGGCATGGTGCTGCGCACCATGCCGGGGGTGACGCCCCGGGCGCGGCACACCGAGCCCGGGGCGCCGCAGCCGTCGCCGGCCGCGCCCGAGCAGGGGGTGGCCTTCCAGGTGCCCGCCGAACTGGTCGTGGAGTCCGCCCGCTGGCACCAGGGGCGGATGCTCGTCGCGTTCGAGGGCATCGCGGACCGGGACGTCGCCGAGGCGCTGCGCGGCACCCTGCTCGCGGTCGACAGCGCCGACGTCGCCGCGCCGGAGGACCCGGAGGAGTTCCACGACCACCAGCTCGTCGGGCTGGCCGTGGTCACCCCGGCCGGCGACCGGCTGGGCGAGGTGGCCCGAATCGACCACGCCCCCGCCTCCGACCTGCTGGTGCTGCGCCGTCCCGAGGGCGGCACCGCGCTCATCCCGTTCGTCAAGGCGATCGTCCCCGAGGTTGACCTCGCCGGCGGTCGCGTCGTCGTCGACCCGCCGGCCGGTCTGCTCGATCTGTAGAACCGCTGGAGCACCCCCGCATGCGCGTCGACATCGTGTCGATCTTCCCGGAGTACTTCGCCCCGCTGGACCTGTCGTTGATCGGCAGGGCCCGGGCGAACGGCACGCTGCGGCTGGCCGTACACGATCTGCGGATCTGGACCCACGACGTGCACCGCACGGTCGACGACACGCCCTACGGCGGCGGGCCCGGCATGGTGATGCGGCCGGAGCCGTGGGGCGAGGCGCTCGACGCCCTCGCCCCGGCGGAGGTGACCGCGCCCCGGCTGGTGGTGCCGGCCCCGACCGGCGCCCCCTTCACCCAGGCGATGGCGCACGAGCTGGCCGCCGAGCCGCACCTGCTCTTCGCCTGCGGCCGGTACGAGGGCATCGACCAGCGGGTGCTCGACCACGCCGCGACCCGGATGCCGGTCACCGAGGTCTCCCTCGGCGACTACGTCCTCTTCGGCGGCGAGGTGGCGGTGCTGGTGATCCTGGAGGCGGTCACCCGGCTGCTGCCCGGCGTGCTCGGCAACGCGGGTTCGCTGGCCGAGGAGTCGCACGCCCACGGGCTGCTGGAGGCCCCCATGTACACGAAGCCGGCGACCTGGCGGGGGCTGGAGGTGCCGGAGGTGCTCCGCTCCGGCGACCACGGCAGGATCGCCCGCTGGCGGCGGGACGAGGCGCTGACCCGCACCGCGACGCGTCGTCCCGACATGCTCGCCGCGGTGGACCCGCAGCGCCTGGACAAACGGGACGTCGCCGCGCTGGACCGGGCCGGATTTCAGGTGCCGCCGGGGGATGTGGCAAAGTAGGGGGGTTGCCGCAACCGGCCGCGCCGCGGCCGGCTGCGAGGATCCTCGACCGGGGTCGGGTCACCGACCACCATCCGGGGATCAGAATCACCCACCCGCGCACCGATTGACGGTGCGCCGTGAGCCTCACGAGGACGCAGCGATGAACATCCTGGACGCCCTTGACGCCCAGTCGAAGCGCACCGACCTCCCCGACTTCCGTGCCGGTGACACCGTCAAGGTGCACGCCCGGGTCGTCGAGGGCAACCGGTCCCGTGTCCAGATCTTCCAGGGCGTCGTCATCCGCCGCCAGGGTGACGGTCTGCGCGAGACCTTCTCGGTCCGCAAGATCAGCTTCGGCGTCGGTGTCGAGCGCACCTACCCGATCAACAGCCCGGGTATCGACCGGATCGAGGTCGTGACCCGCGGTGACGTCCGCCGCGCCAAGCTCTACTACCTGCGCGAGCTGCGGGGCAAGAAGGCCAAGATCAAGGAGAAGCGCGAGAAGCAGCCGAGCTGACCTCGCGCTCGCCACGCCGCCCGAGCTGCGCGTATGTCGTACCGACCGGACCGCACTACCCTGGTCGCTACGGGCGCAGCCGGGCGACGTCCCGCCACGACGGCGGAGCGACGACCACTACCGCCCGGGGAGCCCCGACAGGGTTCCCGGGCGGTAGTGTCATTTCTGCTGACCGGAGAGTGGCGTGGTGCAGACGCTTGACGAGGACGGCGCCCTCGACCCCTGGCGACGGCGCGCCCGCCGCCCCCGCCGACAGATGCCGCTCTGGCAGGAGCTGCCGCTGCTGCTGGTCGTCGCGTTCTGCCTCGCGGTGCTGATCCGCACCTTCCTGCTCCAGGCGTTCTTCATCCCCTCCGGCTCGATGGAGGACACCCTCCTCGTCGGCGACCGGGTCCTGGTCAACAAGGTCGTCTACGACGTGCGCGACCCGGTGCGGGGCGAGGTCGTCGTCTTCCGGGGCACCGACCGCTGGGCCCCGCAGGTCGCCGAGGGGCCGGAGCCCGGGTTCGCGGGCAAGCTCAGCCGGACCGTCGGCGACCTGGTCGGCGTCAGCCGCCCCGGCGAGAAGGACTTCATCAAGCGGGTCATCGGCCTGCCCGGCGACCGGGTGAAGTGCTGCGACGCCGAGGGGCGGGTGCTGGTCAACGGCACGCCGCTCGACGAGTCGTCGTACGTCCTGCGCGACTCGCCGCTCGACATCCCGCCCAACCCCCGCGAGTGCCGGTCCCGGCGCTTCGACGAGGTCGTGGTCCCGCCCGGGCAGATCTTCGTCATGGGCGACCACCGGATGGTCTCCCAGGACGCCCGCTGCCAGGGCCCGGTGCCGATCGAGAACGTGGTGGGCCGGGCGTTCACCGTGGTCTGGCCGTCGTCGCGCTGGAGCGCCCTGTCGGTGCCCGCGACCTTCGACGACGTCGCCGACCCGCCGGCCGCCTCCACCGGCGCCCCGCCCCCGGTCCGCCCCACGCCGGACGGGGATCTGGTGCTGTTCGCCCCGACCGCTGTCGCGCTCGCCGTTCTCGCGCGTTCCGGACGGTGGCGCTGGGCCGGGCAACGTAGGCTCGTGCCGTGATTGACGAGCAGACCGACAAGCCGCGCAGTTCCTTCTGGAAGGAGCTGCCCATCCTCCTGGGTGTGGCGATCCTGGTCGCGGTGCTGGTGCGCGCCTTCGTGCTGCAGACCTTCTTCATCCCCTCCCCGTCGATGGAGAACACCCTCCAGATCGACGATCGGGTGCTGGTCAACAAGCTGGTCTACGACTTCCGTTCCCCGCACCGGGGCGAGGTGATCGTCTTCAAGGCCCCCATGGAGTGGAGCGCCAACCCCGACGGCGAGGACTTCATCAAGCGCGTCATCGGTGTCGGCGGCGACCACGTGGTCTGCTGCGACGCGCAGGACCGGCTGGTGATCAACGGCAAGTCGCTGGACGAGCCCTACATCTACCCCGGCGACAAGACCGCCGAGGAGTTCGACATCACCGTCCCGAAGGGCCGGCTCTGGGTGATGGGCGACCACCGCGAGGCGTCGGGCGACTCGCTGGAGCACTGGCAGCAGTCCGGTCAGGACATCACCGTCGCCACGATTCCCGAGGGCGAGGTCGTGGGGCGGGCCTTCACCGTCTTCTGGCCGTTCGGCCGGGCCACCTGGCTGAGCGTCCCGAAGCCGTACGAGGCCATCCCCGAGCCGTAGGGGCCGCCGGGCGTGTGCGTTGTCGGCGGCGTCTGGCAGGCTGGTGCGGTGACCGTCTACACCCCCCGGCGTGCGGCGCGCGTCCTGCTCGTCGACGCGGCGGGTCGGGTGCTGCTCTTCTGCGGCTCCGACCCGGCCCGCCCCGAGCACGGGCGCTGGTGGTTCACCCCCGGCGGCGGCTTGGACGAGGGGGAGAGCTACCCCGAGTGCGCGGCGCGGGAGCTGGCCGAGGAGACCGGGCTGCGGCTGCCGGCCCCGGCGTTCGGGGCGCCCGTGCACCGCGACGTGACGGAGTTCCCCTTCGACGGCGTGTGGTACCGGCAGGAGCAGGAGTTCTTCCTGGTGCGGGTGGCGGGCCACGAGGTCGACACGGCCGGCTTCAGCGAGATCGAGCGGGCCACCGTCGCCGCGCACCGGTGGTGGTCGCCGGACGAGCTGACCGCCAGCGGCGAGCGGTACTACCCGCCGGACCTGACGACGGTGCTGGCCCGGGCGCTGGCCGCCGCGCCCGCGCCCACGGCCGGGCAGGACGCGCCGTGCTGACGCCCCCGCGCACGGTGGTGCGCCGCGAGGGTGGGCTCTACGCGCTGGAGCGCGCGTTGCAGCGGCGCGGCTTCCGGCACGTCGCCGGGGCCGACGAGGCGGGTCGCGGCGCCTGCGCCGGGCCGCTGGTCGCCGCCGCCGCGATCCTGCCCGAGGGCCGCCGCGGCGAGATCGACGGGCTGGCCGACTCCAAGCTGCTCACCCCCGCCAGCCGGGAGCGGATCCACGACGAGGTCGTGGCCCGCGCGCTGGCGTACGCCGTGGTGGTGATCCCGGCCGAGGAGGTCGACGAGCGGGGCCTGCACGTGAGCAACCTGGCCGCTATGCGTCGCGCGCTGGCGTCGCTGACGACCCACCCCGACTACGTGCTGACCGACGGCTTCGGCGTGGACGGCCTCGACGTGCCGGGGCTGGCCGTGTGGAAGGGCGACCGGGTGGCCGCCTGCGTCGCGGCGGCGAGCGTACTCGCCAAGGTCACCCGGGACCGGATGATGGTCGAGCTCGACGGGGCGTTCCCGGGCTACGGGTTCGCCGAACACAAGGGTTACATCACCGCGGAACACACCGCGGCGCTGCGGGACCGGGGGCCGTGCCGGGAGCACCGGTTCTCGTACGTCAACGTGGCGACGGTGTCCGGTCGCGACGGCGCCCCGCCCCGGGCGCGTCGGCCGGCGGACGCGAGGCGGGACGAGCCGATGGAGCGCTCCTGCCCGCCAGGGGGTACCGTCGGCGTGGCGTTGGGCGAGCAGCCTCAGCCTCCGGCGTCGGTGGGGGAAGATGTGGTCATGGAAGGCGGAGTGCGATGAGCGCGGAAGACCTCGAGAAGTACGAGACCGAGATGGAGCTCCAGCTCTACCGGGAGTACCGCGACATCGTCCGCCAGTTCTCCTACGTGGTGGAGACGGAGCGCCGGTTCTACCTGGCCAACCAGGTCGACCTGCACGTGCGCAACTCCGACGGCGAGGTCTACTTCGAGGTCGAGATGCACGACGCCTGGGTGTGGGACATGTACCGTCCCGCCCGGTTCGTGAAGAACGTCCGGGTGATGACCTTCAAGGACGTCAACGTCGAGGAGCTGGAGAAGCCCGACATCTCGCTGCCCGCCGACTCCGGCTTCGGCGGCTGACCCACCGCTCCGCCGCCCGGTGGCCCCACCGCCGGGCGTACGAGCCGTCTGCGCCCCCACCGCCGCGCGGCCGTCACTCCGCTTCTCCCCGGCAGCTTGGCTCATCCCGCCAGCACCACGACCTCGACCCGCTGGACGAGGTTGTTGGCGAAGCCGCCCCGGTTCCACGGCTGCTCGACCGGCTGGCTGCGCCCGGAGGCGTCGGTGGCGCGGGCCCCGAGGACGTGCCGCCCCGGCTCCGCCGTCCACTCGTGCCGCCACCGGCGCCAGGCGAACTCCCCGCCGACCTGCTCGTCCAGGATGGCCGGTCGCCAACTGGCCCCGCCGTCGGTGGTCACCTCCACCGAGACGACCGGGGCGTGGCCGGACCAGGCGCGTCCGTCCAGCGTGCACGGACCGGGCCGCAGCACCCGGGTGCGGGACATGAAGTCGGGGAAGCCGGGCGGCCGGACCAGCGCCCGCGGCTCGATCCGGGTCACCGGCACCCCGGGGTCGTCAGCGTCCCGCCGCAGCCGGTAGGCGACCGCGTTCTGGTAGCCGTCGAACGCCTCGGTGCGCACCTCGATCGCGCGCAGCCACTTGACGTGCGCCATGCCGTACCAGCCGGGCACGATCAGCCGCAGCGGGGCACCGTGCTGCGGCAGCAGCGGAGCGCCGTTCATCTCGTACGCCAGCAGCACCTCCTCGCGCAGCGCGTCGGCGGCCGGCAGCGCCCGCTGGTAGTCCTGCTCGACGCCGCGTTCCACGCCGTGGTCAGCGCCGGTGAAGACCACGTCCATGGCGTCGGCGGCGATCCCCGCCTCGCGCAGCAGCGGCGCCAGCGGGGTGCCGGTCCACTCCGCGTTGCCGACCGCCTCGACCAGCCACGGCTGGCTCACCGGCCGGGGGTGCAGCAGGGCGCGCCCGTTGCCGGCGCACTCCATCGTGACCCGGCGGGTGACGCGGGGCCGCTCGCGCAGCGCCGCGAGGCCGAGGGTCAGCGGCCGGTCCACCGCGCCGGCCACCGTCAGCGCGTGCGCGTCCGGGTCGAGGTCCGGGATGTCGTAGTGGATGAGCAGGTAGTGCAGGCCGGCCGGGGTCACGTCGTAGCGCAGCGCCTCCAGCGGGATGCCGTGGTTGCGGGCGGCGAGCTGCAACTCCTCGGCGGTGATGCCCTCGCCGGGTTCCGCCACGCGGGAGGGCCCGCTGGCATCGTGCACAGTGGTCATCGAGGACCTCCCCCGGCCGGACGGCGGCGGCTCCGCCGTTGCGCCCGTCCCAGCCTAGGGCCTCCCCGGCGCTGCCGGGCACGCCCAGGAACCAGCGCGCCTAGCAGATCGCCCGGCCCTCCGGGGGCCGTCCACAGGACGGCAGTCGTCCACAGGCGAGGGCGCCGGGGGTGGCGGGGACGGGCGGGTGCCGCGCAGGCTGCGCCCATGCGACCTGCCGCCCGTACCGCCGTCGCGCTCTGCGCTGCCCTGCTGTCCCTCGGCCCCGCCGCGCCCGCCGCCCGGCCGGTCCCGGCGGCGGGGCGACCGTTCGCCCCGGCGGCACCGCCCGGGATCGCGCCGCCCGGAGTTGCGCCGGCCGCGGTCATGACGGCCGGGGTCGCACTGTCCGGGGTTGCACCGTCTGGGGTCGCGCCGGCCGGGGTCGCGCGGTTCCGGTGGCCGCTCGACGGCGTCCCGCGCCCGGTGCGCCGGTTCGACCCGCCGCCCCGGCCGTGGCTGCCCGGCCACCGGGGCGTCGACCTGGCCGCCGCGCCGGGCGCGACCGTGCGGGCCGCCGGCGTCGGCACGGTGCTCTTCGCCGGTCTGGTCGCCGGCCGTCCCGTCGTCACCGTCGGGCACGCCGACGGGCTGCGGACCACCCACGAGCCGGTGTCGCCGGCGGTCCGCCCCGGCGAGACACTGGCGGCCGGGGCGCCGCTGGGCACCCTCCTCGCGGGCCACCCGGGCTGCCCCGCCCCCGCCTGCCTGCACTGGGGGCTGCGGCGCGGCGCCGACTACCTGGATCCGCTGGCCCTGCTCGGCCTGGGACCCGTGCGGCTGTTGCCGCTCGACGGGGACGACCCCGCCCTCAGCGCTGGGCGAGCAGCGGGGGCAGCCGCACCGCGAGCCGCTCGTACTCGTCGGGGGTGTTGTAGACCTGGGCACAGAGCCGCAGCCAGCCGCGTCCGTTCCAGGCCATGACGGCGACCTCGGTGGCGAGCCGCTCGGCGATCCGTTCCCGCAGCGCCCGCGCCGCGTCGAGCGTGGTGCCCAGGCCTGCCGGCAGCGGCACGATCCGCATGGCGATCCCCGGCCCGCCGGGGTCCGGCAGGTCGACGGGGGCCACCCCGAGCGCGTCCCCGAGCAGCCGCTGGCCGTACGCCGCCAGCGCGGCGTTGTGCCCGCGTACCCGGTCCACGCCGAGGCTGCGCAGCGTGAACAGGCCCACCGGCGCGGCCAGCCAGCCCGTGTAGTCCTGCGTCGCCGACCACTCGACGCGGCGGGGGAACCCGGACTCCTGCTCCCAGGAGACGACCAGCGGCTCGATCCGTTCCCGCCACGGCGGAGCGACCGCCAGCACGGCGGTGCCGCGCGGCGCGTACGCCCACTTGTGCAGGTTGCCCACCCAGAAGTCGGCGCCGACGTCGCCCACCGGCGCCGGAAGCATGCCCGGGGCGTGTGCGGCGTCGACGAGGACCGGTATCCCGTACTCCCGTGCCACGCCGACGATCGCGGCGACGGGGAAGAGCCGGGCGGTGGCCGAGGTGAGCTGGTCCACGACGAGCAGCCGGGTCCGGCCGGGGCGCAGCCCGGCGCGGACGATCTGGACGATCTCCTCGCCCGAGGCGGCCAACGGGACGGGCAGGGTCCGGTTCACCGCCCCCGTACGCCGGCACTCCCGGGCGATGGAGAGGCCGACCGCGCCGTAGCCGTGGTCGGTGGTGAGCACCTCGTCGCCCGGACGCAGGCCGATCGACTGGAGCACCACCGCCACGCCGTTGGTGGCGTTCGGGACGAGGGCGGTGCCGTCCGGGTCGGCGCCCAGGAAGCCGGCCAGGTGCCGGCGGGTGTGGGCGATCCGGTCGACCAGGCCCTGCGTGAAGAAGCGCAGCGGGTTGGCCTCCATCTCGTCGCGCAGCCGCTGCTGGGCCCGCTGCACGGCGATCGGTACCGCGCCGAACGAACCGTGGTTCAGGTGGCTGACCGCCGGGTCGAGCGAGAAGAGCAGGCGGGCTGCCGCGATCGGCTCGGGCGGCTGCGGGAGGCTCACCCGGTGATCGTAGCGACCGGTCGATCCATCGCCGCCGTTCCGCGGGGTACGGTCCGTCGGGCGCCCGCCCGGGACGCGGGTGGCATCGAGCCCGTACCGGTCGACCGTCCTCGACCCCGGAGAATCGCTGGTCATGGACGTCGAACTGCGCTGGCCGACCGCCGCCGACCGGCAGCTGCGCGCCGAGGTGCACCGGGTGCTGCACGCCGTGGCCGAGCGGGGCGGCGCGATCGGGTACGCGGTCCCGCCCGGCCGCGCCGAGACCGACGCCTGGCTGGACGGGGTGCTCGGTCTCGTCGAGGCCGGCGACGCCGCGCTGGTCCTCGCCGTGCTCGACGACCGGGTGGTGGGCACCGGGTCGTGGCGGCGCGGTCCGAAGCCGATCTTCACCCACTACGCCGACCTGGAGAAGATCACCGCACATCCCGCCGCCCGTGGCCGCGGCATCGGTCGGCTCGTCACCGGCGCACTGATCGACGACGCCCGCAAGGCCGGCGTCGAGACCCTCGCGCTGGGAGTGCGCGGCAACAACCACGGTGCCATCGAGCTGTACGAGCGCCTCGGCTTCCGCGAGTGGGGTCGACTGCCGTACGTCATCGAGGTGGGCGACGAACGCTACGACGACGTGCGGATGTGCCTGGACCTCGGGCGCGAGCCGCACGTGGTGCTCCGGGGCTCTGCCCTCGACGGGCCGGGCTCGTCGCCGCGCCGGACCTGAGCACCCGCCCCTGCCTGCCCGTCAGCCCGGGCCCGGCTGCTCGTGCCCGGGCCGCGCGGGTCCCGGCTGCTCGGGTCCGGGCCGTTCGGGTCTGGACCGCTCGTGCCCGGCTGCTCGTGCCCGGCTGCTCGTCTGGGCCGCTCGTGCCTGGGCCGCTCGGGTCCGGGCCGTTCGGGTCCGGGGTGGCCTGCGACGGCGGGACTCAGGCGCGTGGGTGGGCCTGGCGGTAGGCGGCGCGGAGCCGCTCCACGGACACGTGTGTGTAGATCTGGGTGCTCGCCAGGGACGAGTGCCCCAGCAGCTCCTGCACCGCCCGCAGGTCGGCGCCGCCCTCCAGCAGGTGGGTGGCCGCCGAGTGACGCAGCCCGTGCGGGCTGATCGGAGGCAGGCCGGCGGCCTCCGCGTACCCGCCGACGATCCGCCGCGCCGTCGTCGGGTTGAGCCGTCCGCCGCGGGCGCCGAGCAGCAGCGCGTCGCGGGAGTGCGGTGCGGCCAGCGCCGGTCGGCCGTGGCGCAGCCACTCGTCGAGCGCCCGCTGCGCCGGCACCCCGTACGGCACGGCCCGTTCCCGGCCACCCTTGCCGAACACCCGCACGACCCGTCGCGCGTGGTCGACGTCGGCAAGGTCGAGGCCGCACGCCTCGCTGATCCGCACCCCCGTGCCGTAGAGCAGCTCCAGCAGCGCCCGGTCCCGCAGCAGTACCGCCTCGGCGACCTGGTCGGCCGCAGGGGGAGGACCCGACGACTCGGGCGACGCCGGTCGGGCGCCTTTCTCGTCGGGTGACGCTGGTCGGGAACCCTCCCCATCGGGCGGTGCTGGTCGGGAGCCAGCCCCGCCAGGTGACGACGGTGCCGAGTCGTCCTCGTCGGGTGACGGCGGTCGGGAGTCGTCCTCGGCGGGGGGTGGCGGCACGGCCGGGGCGAACCGGCCCGGCGCCTCGACCAGGGCGGCCGCCTGGTCGGCACGCAGCACGGTCGGCAGGTCCCGGTGGGCGCGCGGGCTGGACAGGGCGCCGGCCACGTCGGCGGGGAGCAGCCCGCAGCGGTGGGCCCACGCGCTGAACGTCCGCGCCGAGGCCGCCCGGCGCGCGAGCGACGTCCGTGCGGCCCCCATCGTCCGCTGCTTGGCCAGCCAGCTGCGTAGCACGGCGAGGTCCAGCTCCGGCAGTTCGGCGCAGCCCATCCGGTGGGCGTGGTCCAATAGCGACACCACGTCACCGACGTACGCCCGAACGGTGTGGGCGGACCGGTTGCGCACGGCGGCCAGGTACCCGGCGAAGTCGTCCACCGCCTCGCGCATCGCCGGTGGGAGCGCCTCGTGGGTCGCCCGGGTGCCGTTCGCCTCCCGGCTCACCGCGGTCCCCTCGCCGCCACCCGCCGGGCGCCCGGTGCGCCTCGCGTGCGCCTCCCTGCCCCGCCGTGCCGAGCTGCGGGCGCCGCCACGCCGGGCCGAGCTGCGGGCGTCGTGCGGCCGAACTGAGCTGCGGGCGCCGCCTGGCCGACCCGCCCGGGAGGCCGCACCCCTCGGTACACCTGGGTGCGGATTGAGGCCGTGGTGGCTATGGGCGGCGGATCCTCGGGCGGCACGGGACCAGCCTACGGTCGCCCGACGCCACCGGCAGGCCACCGGGCCGGGCACGGCACTGGCTGCCCGACGCCACCTCGCCGGGCAGCGCACCGGGCTTCCGGTCACCGGCAGACCACCGGGCCGGGCAGCGCACTGGGCTGCCGGCCACCGGCTGGGCACCGGGCCGACCGAGCGGCGAAGCGGTGGCCGGCCGTGCGGGCTCGCGGGTGCTCCCGGCGCAGACGCGCGGCCCGGGTGGTGGATTGCGTCGGCCGGTGCGCGCAGACTTGTCGTACCAACGGGTGTGGGCCCTGGCCGTGGTCGCCGTGCGACGGGACCAGGCTCGACGAAGGGGGACCGGGCATGGGGGTGGACGTCGTCCTCTACCGGGCGGTCGGGGTGGGCTCCGACCGGCGTCGCCTCGTACCGGCCGAGGTGCTGCCCGATCCCGACGACGTACTGCTGAACCTCGTCCGGCGCGTCCGTGGCACCGGGCGTACCCCTCTGCTCGACCGGGTGGATCCGGTCGGCGAGCTGGTGGTCCCTGCCGGCCAGGCGCCGCAGCTCCTCGCCGAGGTGCGCTGCCTCGCCGAGGTGTCCCGGTCGACGCCGGAGCTGACGCACGTGCGCCGGCTGGACCGGTTGGCGCGGCGCTGCCGGCAGGACCGCGCGATGGAGATCCGCTTCGAGGGTGACTGACGGCGGTGCACGGTTCCGTCCGGCGGTTCACGGTCTCTCCGGCGGTGCCGGTCGTCCGGCGGACGCGTTCCCGGCCGGCGGGGGCGCGAGGGCGTACCCGTCGTCGCGGCGGAGCACCAGGGCCAGTTCCTCGAGCAGCGACAGCTTCCGCAGCGCCGTACGGACGGGCACCCCGGCCCGCGCGGCGAGGACGTCCACACCGACCGCGCCCCGGCGGGGCAACGCCTCGACGACGGCCCGCGCGTCGTCGTCGAGCAGGTCGGCCGGCTGCTGCGGGCCGCGCGGTACGGGCGCCAGGTCGCCGATCCGCCCGACCTCCTCCAGCACCTGCGCGACGCCGGTCACCAGCCGGGCCCTCGGATACTCCCGCAGCGTCTCGTGCGCGCCGACGGACATCGCCGACGTGACCGGGCCGGGCACCACCATGCTGGGCTTGCCCAGGGCGAGCGCCCGGTGGGTGGTCTGGGTGGCGCCGCTGCGGGCGGCCGCCTCCACCAGCACCGTGCCGAGGGTGCCCGCCGCGATCACCCGGTTGCGGATGAGGAACCGGGGCCGCAGCGGATCGGCTCCCGGCATCCACTCGCTGACCAGCAGCCCGGTGTCGGCGATCCGGTCGAACAACGCCGCGTTGCCCATCGGGTACGGGCGGTCCACGCCGCAGGCGAGCACCGCCACGGTCAGACCACCGGCGTTGAGCGCGCCCCGGTGGGCCGCGGCGTCGATGCCGAAGGCTCCACCCGAGACGACGGTCCAGTCCCGGTCGGCCAGCCCGTAGCCGAGTTCCGTGGCGACGTGCGTGCCGTACCCGGTGGCGGCGCGGGCGCCGACGACCGCGACGGAGCGGTCGAACGCCTCTGCGAGCGGCCACGAGCCGCGTACCCAGAAGCAGAGCGGCGGGGCGGTCTCGATGTCCACCCGTCGGTAGGCGCCGGGCAGCCGGAGCCGGCGCAGGTCGCCGACCCGGACCGGCCACTCGTCGTCGCCGGGGACGACGATCCGGGCGCCGAGGCGGTCCGTGCGGTCCAGCGCGTCGGCCGCGACGGCCCGGGCGTTGCCGGCCGCGCAACGGGCCGCCACGGTGTTCCGCAGCGTCTCCTCCGGCGCGCCCCCGTCGAGCAGGAGGTCGAGCGCCGCCACCGGGCCGAGCCGGTCGACCAGCCGGTGCACCGACCAGGTGCCCGGCTCGGCGAGCCAGGTGAGCGCCACCCTGGCCAGGGTCTCCTCGTCGGTGCTCACGTCGCGTCCCCCGTCCTCAGTTGGATGGCCTCCCGGACGTCCTCCCGGTCAGGGCGGTCCCGACCGTCCAGGTCCGCGATCGTCCAGGCCAGGCGGATGATCCGGTCGAAGCCGCGGGCCGACAGCGATCCGGCGTCCAGCCGGACCCGCAGCTCGGCCGTGTCCGGCCCGGGCAACCGCCAGGGCGGTCGGCGCAGGTAGGGGCCGGGTATCTCGGCGTTGAGCCGGTGACCGAGCACTGCCCAGCGGGTGGCCGCCGCCTGCCGGGCCACCGCCACCCGCGCGGCGACGGTGGCGGAGGGCTCGCTGTCGACGGTGGCCTGCATCAGTTCGGCCGCGCGGACGGGCGGCAGCTTGACCTGCACGTCGATCCGGTCCAGCAACGGCCCGGAGAGCCGGCTGAGGTAGCGCCGCCGGGCCTGCGGCGGGCACTCGCAGTACGCGTCCCCGGCTGGCTTGGCGCACGGGCACGGGTTGGCCGCCAGCACCAGCTGCGTACGGGCCGGGTACTCGGCGCCGCCCCGGCTGCGGACCAGCCGGACCCGGCCGTTCTCCAGCGGTTGGCGCAGCGCCTCCAGCGCGCCCCGGCTGAACTCGGGCGCCTCGTCGAGGAAGAGCACGCCCCGGTGGGCGAGCGAGATCGCGCCGGGACGGGCCAGTCCGGAACCGCCGCCGACCAGCGACGGCACCGTCGCCGTGTGGTGCGGTGCCTGGAACGGCGGGCGGCGCAGCAACCGGCCGCCCGGTGGCAGCAGCCCGGCGATGGAGTGCAGCGCGGTGACCTCCAGCGCGGCCTCGTCGTCCAGCTCGGGCAGGATCGACGGGAGGCGCTCGGCGAGCATGGTCTTGCCGGCTCCCGGCGGCCCGACCAGCGCCAGGTGGTGCCCGCCCGCCGCGGCCACCTCCAGTGCCCGCCGGCCCAGTCCCTGCCCGGCGACCTCGGCCAGGTCGGGCCCGCCGCCGGCCGGCGACGGGCCGTCCGGCTCCGGCTCGATCAGGGGCGAGCCGTCGCGGATGAAGCTGACCAGCCGGTGCAGCGTGTCGACCGCCCGGACCCGGACCCCGGGGACGACCGCCGCCTCGGCGGCGTTGCCGGCCGGGACGATCACCTTCCCGACGCCGGCCCGGGCGGCCGCGGCGACCATCGGCAGCACACCGCGCACCGGGCGGACCGTGCCGTCGAGGCCCAGCTCGCCCAGGACCACCACGTGTTCCAGGGGCAGCAGCGGCAGCTCGCCGGAGCCGCCCAGCAGGGCCGCCGCGATCGCCAGGTCGAACGCGGAGCCGAACTTCGGCAGGTCGGCCGGCAGCAGGTTGAGGGTGATCCGCCGGTTGGGCCACCGCTGACCGGAGTTGACCACGGCCGCGCGGACCCGGTCCCGGGCCTCGTGCAGGGCGGTGTCCGGCAGCCCCGAGATGACCACCGCCGGCAGGCCGGCGGCCAAATCGGCCTCGACCTCCACCAGGTGCCCGGTGACGCCCACCAGGCCCACGCAGAGCACCTTCGCGTAGCTCACGACGCCACCCGCCGTCGCTCGACGCCACACCCGGTCCGGTCGGGTCCGCCCATCAGAACGCCCCCTTGAGGTGCTCGACCCGGGCGGCGCCGGCGCCGGTCAGGCGTACGGAGACGACGTCGAAGCGCACCTCGTCGGCGGTGGTGCCGGTGTCGGCGAGCCACCGGGCGGCGAGCCCGCGCAGCCGTCGCGCCTTGGCCGGTACGACCGCCTCCGCAGGCGGCCCGAACTCGTCGGTGCGGCGGGTCTTCACCTCGCAGAAGGCGAGCACCGGCCCGTCCCAGGCGATGATGTCGATCTCCCCGGCCGGGCAGCGCCAGTTCCGGGCCACCGGGCGCAGTCCCGCCCCGATCAGGTGCCGGACGGCGCACCGCTCCCCGTACGCGCCGACCGCCTGGTTCCGCTTCGTCATGTCCGGCACGGTGCACCCGGCGGGCGGGCAGCCGCCGCCCCGCGCCCCGGAAACTGTGGACGACGGGCGCACTGTGGACGAACGGACGATCATGCCCTCGTCGTGCTACGTGGCCCGCCTCGGTGGACCGCCGCCACGAGCCACGCGGTACGGCGCTGAGCTGGGCCGGCCCGCCCGCCGCCGTCCCCGCCACCGCCGTTCCCGACCAGCGGTGGGGGTGACCGGTGCTCCCGGTGGCGCGGATGTCCCGGGGGCGAATGGCGCCCGTGGAGCCGGTCGCATACCGTGCCGGACGTGGACGGACGACGGAACTTTGTCGAAGATCAGGAGTCGCGCTGGTATCCGGCCGACCGCGACCGTGACCGTGACCGCGAGAGCGGCTACGGGGAGGCGGACTGGCGCGGTCCGGCCGAGAGCCGGTACCGGGACGACGACCTGAACGCCCCCGAGCAGCGCCGGTCCGCCGAGGACGGCCGCTACGGCGACTCCACGGGGACCCGACGCGGCGAACCGGGACGCTTCGGCACGTCGGCGGAGCCCGACTCCGGGCGCTTCGCGGCCGTCGAGCCCGACTCGGGCCGGTTCGGCGCCGTCGAGCCCGACTCGGGGCGCTTCGCGGCCGTCGACACCGACCGGGGCCGCTTCGGCGGGCCGGAGGACTCGGGCCGGTTCGCGGCCACGGGACGGGAGGACCCGGGCCGGTTCACCGTGCCGGGACCGGAGGATTCCGGCCGGTTCGCCGTCACCGGCCCCGAGGACTCCGGCCGGTTCGCCGCCACGGGATCGGAGCCCGGAAGGTTCGGCGAGGCCGATTCGGGGCGCTTCGCGGCGGTGCCGCCGCTCGGGGACGCCCGGTCGGAGACCGAGGGATACCGGGCGAGCCGCTCGCGCCGGGCCGAGACGGACCCGGACGTCTCCGGGGAACTGCCCGCCGACCGCCCGGGCCGGCGCGCCGCCCGGGAGTCGAGGGATGCCCGCGACGCGCTGTCGACGTCGGGCGTCGACGCGCTGGGCGGGGCGGGACCTGTCGAGCGGACCGTGGAGCCGGCCCGCCCGGCCCCGCTGGGCGGCTACCCGATCGTCGCGCCCGGTCGGGTGGCCGAGGCCGCGAGCCCGGTGGAGACGCCGGTCGACGAGCCTGTCCGGCCGGTCGAGCCCCCGCACCCGCTGGAGATGCCGACCGGGCCGATGCCGCCGATCGCGCCCCGCGGCGACCTCGCGCCGGGGGAGCTGCCGGCGTACCCGCCGGTGGTCGCCCCGCATCCGGGAACGCCGGCGGGCGACGGGGTCTACCGGACGCGGCGGCCGGCGCTGGCCGCGCTCTTCACCCTGCTGGTCCTGGTGTTCGAGGTGCCCGCGATGCGGGTGCTGATCAACGGCGTGACCGGCGACCCGGTCTCGACGGCCGACGTCGTGGTGGGGATCTTCCTGGTCTGCGGCCTGCCGATCTTCGCGATCGGCCTGTACGGGCTGCGTACCGGCGGGCTGTCGCTCGCGGAGGGGAGCCGGGGGTGGCTGCGTCCGCCGACGGCGTACCTGACCGTGGGTCTGGTGCTCTTCGTCGCCGCCGCCCTCGCGGTCCGCTGACCCTCGACCGTCAGGACCGCCCTGCCTGACGGCTGGTTCCGGGCCGGGGCGGGCGCGCCGAGTGCCGGAAATGGGCGTTCCGACCCCTTCCCCGCACCCGAGGCATCGGGGGCGGGGAAGGGGCGTACACTGGTCGACTGGCGACCGCCTCGCGCGGTCGACCTCGCGCGCCCTCTCCACGAGTCGTCGTGGGGCGACGGCCTCCCTGGTCCCGATCTTGGTCGGGCCCGCCATGGCCGCCGACCGGGCGCCAGGACGCCCGGCCGCCTGGCCGGGCGGGACAACCAGGGACCACGAGGAGTACCCCACCATGGCCGTCGTGACCATGCGTCAGCTGCTGGAGAGCGGTGTCCACTTCGGGCACCAGACCCGGCGCTGGAACCCGAAGATGAAGCGTTTCATCTTCACCGAGCGCAACGGTATCTACATCATCGACCTGCGCCAGACCCTCGACTACATCGAGAAGGCCTACGCGTTCGTGCGCGGGACCGTCGCCGAGGGTGGCAGCATCCTCTTCGTCGGCACGAAGAAGCAGGCCCAGGAGGCCATCGCCGAGCAGGCGACCCGGGTCGGTCAGCCCTACGTCAACCACCGCTGGCTCGGCGGCATGCTGACGAACTTCCAGACGGTCTACAAGCGGCTCCAGCGGATGAAGGAGCTGGAGGCCCTGGGTGACCTGAGCGGCACCGCCGCCGGGTACACCAAGAAGGAGACCCTGCAGCTCTCCCGCGAGAAGATCAAGCTGACCCGCACGCTGGGCGGTCTGCGGGACATGCAGAAGCTCCCGGCCGCGATCTGGGTGGTCGACACCAAGAAGGAGCACATCGCCGTCGACGAGGCCCGCAAGCTGGGCATCCCGGTCATCGCGGTGCTCGACACCAACTGCGACCCGGACGAGGTCGACTTCCCGATCCCGGGCAACGACGACGCGATCCGCTCGGCCGAGCTGCTGACCAAGGTCGTGGCCGCCGCCGTCGCCGATGGCCTGATCGCCCGTTCCGGCCGTCGTCGCGGCAGCGACGAGAAGCCGGAGCCGGGCGTCGCCTCCGACGAGCCGCTGGCCGAGTGGGAGCGCGAGCTGCTCGAGGAGCCGAAGAAGGCCGACGAGCAGGCCCCGCAGGCTGAGCAGGCCCCGCAGGCCGACCAGGCCCCGCAGGCCCAGCCGGTCGAGCAGCCGGCGACCGCCGCCGCGGAGTGACCGCACCGCCGTCTCCCCGCCGCCCGGCCTCCCGGGCGGCGGGGAGCGGCAGGTACGCCGGGCACGTCGCGCCCGGATCCGGGTAACCGGCACCAGGACCAACCCACCCGCAGTCTCAACACCGAAGAGAGAGCCATGTCCAACTTCACCGCCGCGGACGTCAAGAAGCTCCGCGACCTCACCGGCGCCGGCATGATGGACTGCAAGAAGGCGCTGACCGAGGCCGAGGGCGACTTCGACAAGGCCGTCGAGATCCTGCGCGTCAAGGGCGCCAAGGACGTCGGCAAGCGGGCCGGCCGTACGGCCGCCAACGGTCTGATCGCCCACTCCGGCAAGGCGCTGCTCGAGCTCAACTGCGAGACCGACTTCGTCGCCAAGACCGACGCGTTCATCGAGCTGGCCCAGCAGCTGGTGGAGCACGGCGAGCGCAGCGGCGTCGGCACCGCCGAGGAACTGCTCGCCACCGAGCTGGACGGCAAGACCGTCGCCGACCTGGTGCAGGAGCAGTCCGCCAAGATCGGCGAGAAGCTCGTCCTGAACCGCTTCGCCAAGCTCGACGGCACCACCGCCGTCTACCTGCACCGCAAGAGCCAGGACCTGCCCCCGGCGGTCGGCGTGCTGGTGCAGTACACCAGCACGGCCGGCGACGAGGCGTCCGACTCGGACGCCCGGGGCGTGGCGATGCAGATCGCCGCGATGCGGCCGAAGTACCTCACCCGGGACGAGGTGCCGGCCGACATCGTCGACTCCGAGCGGCGCATCGCCGAGCAGACCGCCCGCGAGGAGAACAAGCCCGAGGCGGCCCTGCCGAAGATCGTCGAGGGTCGGGTGAACGCGTTCTTCAAGGACTACGTCCTGCTCGAGCAGGCGTCGGTCGCCGACAACAAGAAGTCGGTGAAGCAGCTGCTGGCCGATGCCGGCATCGAGGTCACCCGCTTCGTGCGGTTCGAGGTCGGCCAGGCCTGAGCCGCCCCGGGCGCTTTCGCGCCCCGCGGGCAGGGAAACGTCGACGAGGAGGCCGCCGGTGTACGTGACAGGCACCGCGGCCTCCTCGTCACATAAGGTCGGCTACGGCAGTTTCGCGGTACGCGGCGTACGGGACGTGCGCATGGGGAAGGGCGGGGCGGATGACGCAGGTTGTGAGTGACCGGAGTCTGGCGGCGGACGATCCGACGGCGCCGCCCCCCGGTCGGGCCCGCCGGGTGGTGCTGAAGCTCTCCGGTGAGGTGTTCGGCGGGGGCGCGATCGGGGTGGACCCGGACGTCGTGCAGGCCATCGCCCGGCAGATCGCCACCGTGGTCCGCCGCGGCGTGCAGGTCTCGGTGGTGGTCGGCGGCGGCAACTTCTTCCGGGGCGCGGAGTTGCAGAAGCGCGGCATGGACCGGGCCCGGGCCGACTACATGGGCATGCTCGGCACCGTGATGAACTGCCTCGCGTTGCAGGACTTCCTGGAGAAGGAGGGCATCGAGACGCGCGTGCAGAGCGCGATCACGATGGCCCAGGTCGCCGAGCCGTACATCCCGCTGCGCGCCATCCGGCACCTGGAGAAGGGCCGCGTGGTGATCTTCGGCGCGGGCGCCGGCATGCCGTACTTCTCCACCGACACCGTGGCTGCCCAGCGGGCCCTGGAGATCCGCGCCGACGTGGTGCTGATGAGCAAGAACGGCGTGGACGGCGTCTACACCGCCGACCCGCGGATCGACCCGACCGCCAGCAAGTTCGACGCGATCACCTTCTCCGAGGTGCTGCGGCGCAACCTGCGGGTCGCCGACGCCGCCGCGTTCAGCCTGTGCATGGAGAACGGCCTGCCGATGCTGGTCTTCGGCGCGCAGGGCGACGACACCATCATCCGGGCCGTGGGCGGCGACAAGATCGGCACCCTGATCACCGCCTGAGCGGCCCGACCCGACCTCAGCGGTCCCTCCGACACGACAAGCCCACGACGAGCACAGAAGGAGGCGAGGAGACCGGTGATCGACGACACCCTCCTCGAGGCCGAGGAGAAGATGGAGCGTGCGATCGAGCACGCCAAGGAGGAGTTCGGCGCGATCCGCACCGGTCGCGCCAACGCCGCCATGTTCTCCAAGATCATCATCGACTACTACGGCAGCCCCACGCCGCTGCCCCAGATGGCGTCCATCGGGGTTCCCGAGCCGCGCATGGTGATCATCAAGCCGTACGACAACTCGCAGATCAACGCCATGGAGAAGGCGATCCGCGACTCCGACCTCGGCGCCAACCCGAACAACGAGGGCAACCAGCTCCGCATCCTGCTCCCGCAGATGACCGAGGAGCGCCGCCGAGAGATGATCAAGGTCGCCCGGCACAAGGGTGAGGAGGCCAAGGTGGCCATCCGCAACATCCGCCGCAAGGGCAAGGAGGAGCTGGACCGGCTCGTCAAGGACGGCGAGGTCGGCGAGGACGACGGCCGCCGCGCCGAGAAGGAACTCGACGACCTGACCCAGCGCTTCGTCGCCGCCGTCGACGATCTGGTCAAGCACAAGGAGAGCGAGCTTCTCGAGGTGTGAACCGTGCGCCGGCACTCCGCCGGCGACGACGACGTCGTGGCACCGGCGCTCCACCGCCCGATCTCTGGCGGCGGGCCCCGGTGCCACCGTCGTCGGCGGGCCGGCACGGGGCCGGTCGGACGTGAGGGATCGGCGGGTGCAGTAGGCTCGGCAGGATTCCCGGCACCCTGCGGTGAACGGTGGGAATCGGCCGGCCGTCGGGCGGGTCAACCGGACGGAACAGTCGCGCGGGTAGGGGAATGGTTGTGGTTGTGCGTCATCTGGTGGATCTCGTACCGGTCCCGCTCGGTGCGTGATGTCCCACCTCGATCCCCACGGCAGCGCCGAGCCCCGCGGCTGGGACAGCCCCGACGCGCCCGCTCCCGCCCCGGTGCCCGCCCTCCCCTGGCCGGAGCCCGAGATCGATCCGGGCCGGTGGGACCGCCGTCCCGCAGCGCTCCCCGACGCGTACGCCGAGGTGCCGGCCCCCTCCCGCCCGCACGCCGACGTGGCGGCGGCCGGTGAACCGGCGGCGATGAACGGCCACCGCGATCCCGACGACTCCGAGTACCCGACCACCCAGCTCGAACCGGTCCGGGACGTCGAGCCGGAGCCGGAGCCGGAGCCCGCGCGGCCCCCGGGTCGCCGGCAGCGCGGTCGGCGCCGGGCCGGCGCCGACCGGCCCCCGACCCAGCAGCCCGTCCCGAGCCGGGCCGGGCGCAACCTGCCGGCGGCCATCGCCGTCGGCGTGGGCCTCGGCGCCCTGATCGTGGTGCCGCTGTTCTTCTACCGGACCGCCTTCCTGGTGGTGGTGGCCGCGGCGGTCGCCATCGGCATGTGGGAGATGGCCCGGGCGGTACGCCGCAGCGGCGCGCACCCGCCGCTGGTGCCGCTGATCGCCGGCGGGGTGCTCACCATCGGGCTGGCCTGGTTCTCCGGCCCCGACGCGCTAAGCCTCGGCCTGCTGGTGACCGTGCTGGGCACCATGGTCTGGCGGCTCGGCGACGGGCCGGGCGGCTTCCAGCGTGACCTGACCGCCGCCACCCTCATCGCCGTGTACGTGCCGTTCCTCGCCGGCTTCGCCGCGCTGCTGGCGGCGGTGCCCGAGGACGGCGACCTGCGGGTGCTGGTGACGCTGGCCGCGGTGGTCCTCTCCGACACGGGCGGGTACGCCGCCGGCGTCAGCTTCGGCAAGCATCCGATGGCCCCCTCGATCAGCCCGAAGAAGTCCTGGGAGGGCTTCGCCGGCTCGGTCACCGCCGCGGCGCTGGGCAGTGCCCTGCTGCTCTGGCTGCTCCTCGACGTGGCCCCGTGGTGGGGCGCGCTCTTCGGGTTGGCGGTCTCCGGCGCCGCCGTCCTCGGTGACCTCGCCGAGTCCATGATCAAGCGGGATCTCGGGGTGAAGGACATGAGCAACCTGCTCCCCGGGCACGGCGGCCTGATGGACCGGTTGGACTCGATCCTCTTCGCGCTGCCGACCGCGTACCTGCTCCTGGCGGTCTTCGTTCCGGTGCTGGAGTGAGGCGTGAATCACCCGTCGTCAGTGGTCCCGCCCGGGCGGCGGGGGGCGATTCGGCACCTCCGGACAGGTGTGTCGGCCGTCCGGCGTGACAGACTGGACGCGCCATGACGAGCTTGCCCCTGATCCCCGCAGACCCCGACGCCCCCGGGCGGCGGCCCGCGATGCCGCCCCGTCACCTCGCCGATCTCGACCTCGCCGGCCGCCGCGCCCTGGTCGCCGAGCTGGGGGAGCCGGCGTTCCGCGCCAAGCAGGTCTCCACCCACTACTTCGGTCGGCTGGTGCGTGACCCGGGGCAGATGACCGACCTGCCGGCCGCTACCCGGGAGAAGCTCGCCGACCAGCTCCTGCCCCGGCTGCTCACCCCGGTCCGCGAGCTGGCCTGCGACGACGGCGCGACCCGCAAGGCGCTCTGGCGGCTGCACGACGGCTCGCTGGTGGAGAGCGTGCTGATGGGCTACCCGGACCGCGTCACCGTCTGCATCTCCAGCCAGGCCGGCTGCGGCATGGCCTGCCCGTTCTGCGCCACCGGGCAGGCGGGGCTGACCCGCAACCTCTCCACCGCCGAGATCGTCGACCAGGCGGTCTACCTGGCCGGAGTGGCCGCCTCCGGGGCGGTGGCGGGTTCACCGCCGCGCCTGTCGCACGTGGTCTTCATGGGCATGGGCGAGCCGCTGGCCAACTACTCCCGGGTGGTCGCGGCGATCCGCCGGCTGGTCGCGCCGGCGCCCGAGGGGCTCGGGCTGTCGCAGCGCCACATCACGGTCTCCACGGTGGGCCTGGTCCCGGCCATCCGCCGACTGGCCAGCGAAGACCTCTCGGTGACCCTTGCGTTGTCGCTGCACGCCCCCGATGATGAGCTGCGCGACGAACTCGTGCCGGTCAACCAGCGCTGGAAGGTGTCCGAGGTGCTGGACGCGGCGTGGGACTACGCGGCCCGCACGGGGCGTCGGGTGTCGATCGAGTACGCCATGATCAGAGACGTGAACGACCAGCCGTGGAGAGCCGATCTGCTCGGGCGGCTGCTGGCCGGGAAGCTGACCCACGTGAACCTCATCCCCCTCAACCCGACTCCGGGCAGCCGTTGGGACGCCAGCCCCAAGCCGGTCGAGCGGGAGTTCGTCCGGCGGCTGCGCGAGGCCGGGGTGTCGACGACCGTGCGGGACACCCGGGGTCGCGAGATCGACGGAGCGTGCGGGCAGCTCGCCGCCGCCGAGGACATTGACACCGACCGGGCCAGGGAGAAGGCGTGACCGGGCGTAGCGAACGAGACCAGGAGACATAGTGGCGAGTCAGGGTCAGCGTTTCCGGCGTAAGGCGCTCCGCCGGGGATACAAGGTCGACGAGGTCGACGCCTTCCTGGACCGGGTCGAGGCGACGCTCGACGGCCGTCCGGTGGGCGCCCCCGTCGCCTCCCAGGAGGTCCACGACGTCGTCTTCCGGGTCCGCTTCAACGGCTACGACGAGTGGCAGGTCGACCTGCACCTCGACCGGGTCGAGCGGCAGTTGGCCGAGCTGGAGGAGCGCGGTGGTGCCGGCGGCCGCGGCGGCGACCCCCGCGACGCCGACCGCCTCGGTCCGCCCGACCGCCTGGGCGCCCCCGACCGCATGGGTCCGCCCGACCGGATGGGTCCCCCGGACCGCATGGGCCCGCCCGACCGCATGGGCCCCCCGGCGCGCGACGACCGCGGCATGTCGCCGGTCCCGCAGCCGATGCCGCCCCGGCCGATGCCGGCACAGGCCGGTCCGCCCGGCGACCGCTACGGCCGCTACGACGAGCCCACCGGTGCCTTCGCCGGTGGTTACGACGCCCCGCGGGGCGGCTACGAACCGCCGCGCGGTCCCGGCGGACCCGGCGGCCCCGGCCCGATGGGACCGGGCGCCCCGATGGGCCACGGCGCTCCGCCGCCGCGCGGCCTGCCCGCCGGCCCCAGCGGCTACGGCGACGGTCCCGGCAACTACGGCGACCGCCCCGGCAACTACGGTGACGGCCCCGGCGGTGGCTACGGCGACGGACCCGGCAAGTACGGCGACGGTCCGGGCGGTGGCTACGGCGACGGCCCCGGCGGTGGCTACGGCGACGGTCCGGGTGGCTACGGCGACGGTCCGGGCGGCTACGGCGATCGCCCCGGCGGTGGCTACGGCGACGGTCCCGGTGGCTACGGGGACGAGCCGCGTTTCGACGGGTTCGAGGCCGGCCGGCGCGCTCGCGCCGACATGACCGCCGAGATCCGGATGCCCGAGCGGGACCTGCGTGACCTGCGGGGCCGGGGCCCGGCCGGGCCGCCTCCGCAGCCGCAGCCCGGCTTCGGCGGCCCACCGCACGCCGGTCCGCCGGTCGGTGGTCCGCCGGTCGCTGGCCCACCCGTCGGTGGCCCACCCGTCGGCGGCCCGCCGCCGATGGCCGGCCCGCCGCCGATGGCCGGCCCGCCGATGGCCGGTCCCCCCGGCAGCGACCTCTACCGCGTCGACCAGATCCGTCGCAGCTTCCAGGTGCGCCGGTTCGGCAGCGGGTACGACCCCGACCAGGTCGACCGGTTCTTCGACACGCTGCTGGGCGGCATGCAGGGGCGCAACCCGATGCCGGTGAACCCGAAGGACCTGGACACGCTGCGCTTCGGGCTGGTGCCCGGCGGCTACTTCGAGGCCGAGGTCGACGCCGCGCTCAAGGACGTGCAGGACATCCTGTTCGGCCGCTGATCCGCGTACGGCGAGGGCCCGCTCCCCAGTCGGGGGCGGGCCCTCGTGCGTGTGGCCTCCGGCGCGCGGACCGGTGCGACGCCGGCTGACGCGGGTGCGGTCAGGACCGCAGGCCGTTGCGCCGCAGCACGGTGTCGCCGATGACGATGAGCAGCAGCAGCACGGCCAGGCCGATCAGCCAGATGTTCTCGACCCTGCCCTCGTGGTTGCCGCAGAGCATCGCCAGCAGGGCCAGCGCGGAGACCACCGCGCCGATCCGCCCGGACTTGCGGTGCCCGGGCTTGTGCTGGTCTGGCGACGTTACCGGCTCGCTTCCTGCCACTGTCGGTCCTTCCCTCGCGATCGGATCTCCGGTTAGTCTGGCACGCCTCGTGCCGGGCCCGGCGCTGGGTCCGACCGATGGGGCGGACCGCACGATCCGCACGGGCGCGGCGGGCGTCGGCCCGGGCCACGTACGAGGGCCGGCAGGGACGTCGGCACGGTGCCCGGCGTCGGGCAGGTGGCGGTCGCCGGCGTCGGGACCAAGGGCCCGGCTCCACCCGTGCGCATCGGCACTACCGGCGTCGCGGGTAGGTCGCCAGACTCCCTCCGGTAGCGTTTCTGGCGTACACCTTGTTTTGTCGTTTTGAGGGGGAACTGCGGTGCGAGTGACCGGTACGGGGCACGCCAGCATGCGGATCGACACGGCCGCGGGCAGCATCCTGTGCGACCCGTGGGTCAATCCGGCCTATTTCGCCTCATGGTTCCCTTTTCCGGACAACTCCCTGCTCGACTGGGAGGCCCTCGGCGACGTCGACTACCTCTACGTGTCGCACCTGCACCGGGACCACTTCGACGCGGCGCACCTGAAGCGCTTCGTGTCGAAGGACGCCACCGTGCTGCTGCCCGCGTTCCCCACCTCCGAGATGGAGGACGAGCTGCGGGAGCTGGGCTTCACCAAGTTCCTGAAGGCGCCGAACGAGCAGGTCGTGGAGCTGGACGGCGGCCTGAAGATCATGATCCAGGCGCTGACCAGCCCGACCGACGGCCCGATCGGCGATTCGTCCCTGTGGGTGGAGTACGACGGGGTCCGGCTGCTCAACCAGAACGACGCCCGCCCCACCGACCTGAGCGTCTTCGCCGAGCTGGGCCACGTGCACGCGCACATGCTCCAATTCTCCGGCGCGATCTGGTACCCGATGGTCTACGAGCTGCCGCAGGCGGCGAAGACGGCGTTCGGCAAGCAGAAGCGCGACCGGCAGTTCGACCGCACCTGGCGCTACATCGACGACCTGAAGGCCGACCACGTCTTCCCGATCGCCGGCCCGCCCTGCTTCCTCGACGACGAGCTGTGGCAGTTCAACGACATCCACGGCGACGAGGGCAACATCTTCCCCGACCAGTCGGTTTTCCTGAGCGAGTACGCCAAGGTCGGCGGCACCAACGGCGTCGTGCTGCTCCCGGGCAGCGTCGCGGAGATCACCACCTCCGACGCCAGCACGACGCACCCGGTGCCCGTGGAGGAGTTCTTCGCCAACAAGGTGGCCCACCTGGAGGAGATGCGCGAGCGCAAGCGGCCGGTCATCGAGGCCGAGAAGGCGTCCTGGCGGCACCCCGAGGTGGACGTGCTCAAGGAGATGCAGCGCCGGATCGAGCCCCTGCTGGAGGAGTCGATCTACCTGGCCAAGGGGGTCGGCGGCCCGGTCCGCTTCGACCTGGTCGGCTACGACGGCGAGAGCGTCGAATCCATCGTCGTGGACTTCCCGGGCAAGCAGGTCCGGCCGTACGCCGACGAGAAGGTCCGCTACCGGTTCCGCACCGAGCGGGCGTTGATCGAGCACCTGCTGCACATCGGCGAGGTGGACTGGGTCAACTCCCTCTTCCTCTCCTGCCGCTTCTCGGCGGCCCGGATCGGCCAGTACAACGAGTTCGTCTACGCCTTCTTCAAGTGCCTCTCCACCGAGCGCCTCCAGTACGCGGAGGGCTGGTACGACGAGCACGAGCGCTCCAGCGACGCCGAGGACATCACCCTCGGCGACTGGGTGGTGCAGCGGCGCTGCCCGCACCTGAAGGCCGACCTGACCCGGTTCGGCATCGTCGAGGGCGACCAGCTCACCTGCCAGCTGCACGGCTGGAAGTTCGACCTGGCCAGCGGTCGCTGCCTGACGAGCGTCGGCCACAAGGTCCGCGCCCACCGCGCAGACGCCAACCCCACCACCGCCTGACCCCCCTCCCGCCCTCCCGCGGCGTCGATCATGCAGTTGTGGCGGTCCGCATAACGGTGGTCACCGTCACGTATCGGGCACCACAACTGCATGATCGACGCTCAAGGCGGCGCCCCGGCGCGTGGGTGGGGCGGCGTGGGTGGGTCAGTGGGTGAGGTCGGTGAGGATGCGGCGGGCGGCGTTGTGGCCGGCCGCGCCGATGACGCTGCCGGCCGGGTGGCAGCCGGCGCTGCCCGCGTAGACGCCGTCGACGCCTGTGGCGTACGGCATCCGGTCGGTGAACGAGACGGTGTTGTCGACGTGGTGGATGTGCCCGCCGGTGATGCCGAAGTGCGCCTCGATGCCGGGCGGCGGCAGCGGCACCGCGTCGGCGATCAGGTCACCGGTGCCGGGGGCGTACCGCTCGCAGATGCCGATCAGGCGGTCGACGTAGCCGGGCAGCGCCTCGTCCCAGGTGGTGCCGGCCAGCTCGTACGGCACCGACTGCACGAAGAGCGCCGACGAGTGGTGTCCACGGCCGTCCGACAGTGAGGGGTCGACGGTGGTGTGCAGGTACCACTCGATGGTCGGCTCGGCGGGCAGCCGCCCCGCCTGCACGTCCGCCCACATGGCGCGCAGCGCCGCCATCGGCGACTCGCCGCCGCCACCGGTCAGGGACTCCGAGCCGGGCAGCAGGTGGATGGTCGAGCCGAACGGGCTCGGGGAGCCCTGGGGCAGGCAGGAGAAGCGGGGCAGACCGGTCAGCGCCAGGTTGAGCTTGAGCGTGGTGCCGGGGCGGCGGACCGCCGCCATCCGCTCGGCCAGCGGCGCCGGGAGCGCGCAGTCGGGCAGCAGGTCCATCAGGCGGTACGGGTCGCACGCGCCGAGCACCACCCGCGCGCCGATCTCCCGCCCGTCGGCGAGCACGACCCCGCTGGCCGCGCCGCCGTCCAGGGTGATCGCGCTGACCGGCGTGCCGGTGCGGATCGTCGCGCCGGCGGCCCGGGCGGCGTCGGCGAACGTACGCGACACGGTGCCCATCCCACCCTCGGCGATCATCCACGTGCCGTCGGAGCCGGGCAGCCGGCACATGTTGTGCACGAGGAAGTTGTGCCCGGTGCCCGGGTCGTCGGGGCCGGCGTTGAGCCCGGAGAGGCCGTCGGTGACCGCGTACATGCTCATCAGGAGCTCGGAGCGGAAGTCGAAGCGGGCCAGGTGGTCGGCGACCGAGCCGCGGACCAGGTCGACGAAGACCTGCCGCAGCGCCGGCCGGACGTACCGCTCGGCGGTCTCCTCGACGGGCAGCGGCTCGGCCAGCCAGGCCGGGGCGAGGTCGTCGCGCAGCGCGGCCAGCTCGGCCTGGAGGGCGTCGTCGGCGGCCACGTCGGCGGGGGAGAAGAACTCGGCGAGCTGCGCGCGGGTCGCCGCCGTGTCGCTGCCGAAGAGCAGGTACGGCGAGCCGGGGCCGCCCGGGGTGGGCAGGAAGTAGTGCGGGTCGCGGCGCAGCACGGGGATGCGCACGTCCAGCGTGGCGAGCAGCTCCGGCGGCATCAGCCCGAGCAGGTACGACCCGGTGGAGTGGCGCAGCCCCGGCACCTTCGGGAACGGCGCCTCGGTGCGGGTGGCCCCGCCGATGACGTCCGCCGCCTCCAGCACCAGCACGTCGAGCCCGGCGCGGGCGAGCAGGATCGCGGACACCAGACCGTTGTGCCCGGCGCCGACGATCACCACGTCGGCCCGGGGCGGCAGCTCGTCACCCATGCCGGTGGAGCCTAGCGCCCACAGGTCCCGCCGGTCAGCCCTTCCGCCGCCGGTCGGCCTAGGCTTGCCTGCCATGGCAGCACCCTTCAGCGCGCCCACCCCCGCCCCGGACGCCACGGTGCTACCCACCGGACGGCGCCGTGCCCGGGTCGGCCTGCCGCTCTCCCTGTTCCTCGTCCTGGCCGGGGTCGGCGGCCTCGTCGCGGCTGTCGCGGTCGTCGGCGGAAGCCATCAGCCACGGTCACCTGTGGCGGGGCTCGTCGCGGCGGGCACCCTGGCGGCGCTCGGTGTGCCGGGTCCGCCACCACGCGCCGCACCTCTGGCTCGGTGAGTCCCGACGCGAGGGCAGCCACATCGGGCGCCCCGACCGTGCCGGGCACCGGGAGCGGACCCGGGCGCGGGGGCGGTAGCCGGACGCCACCGAGGTCAGGACGGCGGGCTGTCGTCCGGGGGCGGGCCGGCCAGCAGTTGGGCGGCGAACGTCTCCAGTTCCAGCTCGAACAGCGCCTCGGCCTCGGTGACCGCCCAGTCGAACTGGTGGAAGACCTCCATGGCGACCAGCCCGTAGAGGCGGGTCCAGCCCGAGAGGAAGGCGTACGCGACCTCGATCGGCACCTCGCCGTGGCTGAGCCGCAGCGGCTCCAGCCGCCCGTCCAGGTGCCGCCGGAGCAGTTCGCCGGGCGGGGTGCGGAAGGGGGAGCGGCGCCACAGGTCGAGGATCGGCTGGATGAAGACGGCGCCGAGGCGGGCGCCGGGATGGTCCTGGGTGGCGCGGCCGTCGACGAAGGCGGTCCGCCCCGGGACGGGGGCGCCGAAGATCAGCCCGAACTCGGCGGGGTGCGCCATCGACCAGGCGCGGAACGCCCGGGACATGGCCAGCAACCGTGCGACCGGCTCGCCCCCGGCGTCGTCCCGGGCCGCCTCCAGCCGCACCCGTAGCTCGTTGTAGAAATCGGCGGCGAGGGCCGCGACCAGCGCCTCCAGGCTCGGGAAGTAGCGGTAGATGGCCGGCGCCGTCATGCCCATGTCGCGGGCGATGGCCCGCAGCGAGATCGCGTCGACCCCGCCCGTCACCAGCAGCCGGCGTGCCCCGTCCTTGATCTCGGCGACGGTCGCCGTGCGCAGGCGTTCCCGCCGAGTGGGTGCGGCCATCGACAACCACCTTGACCAGAGGAAACACCGTTGCGATAGTTAACGGCGTTCACTGAAATTAGCGATGGTAGCAGCTTAGCCATCTGTGGAGGGAGAGGCGAATGTTCGCCTGGTGGGGACACATGGTGGTGCGGCTACGCTGGGCGGTGCTGGCCGCCGCCCTGGTGCTGGTCGCTGTCGGATCGACCTGGGGGGCGGGTGTCTTCGGGCAACTGACCGGGGGTGGCTTCGACGACCCGGCCAGCGAGTCCAGCTGGGCCGCCGAACGGATCGACCGCGAGCTGGGGCCGCAGGGCGCAGACCTGGTGGTGCTCTGGTCCAGCGACACGGCGTCCGTCGACCAGCCGGCCTTCCGCGACCCGGTCACGGCCACCGTCACGGGGCTGCGCGCGCGTCCCGAGATCACCAGCGTCACCACCTGGTACGACACGCAGGCCCCCGCGCTGCTCTCCACCGACCGCCGGGCCACCTACGCGCTGATCCAGCTCCGGGCCGCCGACAAGGACGACAAGACCGCCGCGTACGAGGAGCTGCGGCCGGCCCTCGACGCGCCCGGCGTACGGACCGAGGTCGGCGGCGCGACGGCTGCCCTGCAGGAGTCGAACACCCAGACCACCAAGGACATCACCCGCGCGGAACTGCTCTCCATGCCGGTGCTGCTGGTGCTGCTCGTGCTGATCTTCGGCGGGCTGGTGGCCGCGTCGACGCCCCTGCTGATCGGCGGGCTGGCCATCCTCGGCGCGTTCGTCACCGTCCGGCTGGTCACCCTGGTCACCGACGTGTCGGTCTTCGCCATCAACGTCATCACCCTGATCGGCCTGGGCATGGCGGTCGACTACTCCCTCTTCGTGGTCAGCCGGTTCCGCGAGGAGCTGGCGGCCGGCCACGACACCCCCGCCGCGATCCGGCGCACCATGCTCACGGCGGGGCGTACGGTGCTGGTCTCCGGGCTCACCATCGCGCTCGCCATGGCCAGCCTGCTGATCTTCCCCCAGGCGTTCCTGCGCTCGATGGGCCTCGGCGGGATCGCCGCCGTGCTGGTCGCCATGCTGGCGGCGCTGACCGTGCTGCCGGCCCTGCTCGCGGTGCTCGGCCGCCGGATCGACGCGCTGCGCGTACCGCTGCCGTGGCGGCGTGGGGCGCGCGGCGGGCGGCCGGCGGTGGGGGAGTCGGGCGGCGCCTGGGCCCGCATCGCGCACAGCGTGATGCGCCGTCCGGTGCGCTACCTGGTCGGGGTGACCGTGCTGCTCGCGGTGCTGGCCGCGCCGTTCCTGGGGGTCTCCTTCGGCGGGTTCGACGACCGGGTGCTGCCCCCGGACGCCGAGCCCCGGGTGGTCTCCGAGCGGGTCGCCGCGGAGTTCTCCGGCGGCACGATCTCGCCGATCGACGTGCTGGTCTCCGGGGCGTCCCCGGAGCAGGCGCAGCCCTTCGCCGACCGGGTGGCCGCCGTGCCCGGCGTGACCGGGGTGCAGGTGGCGGCCAACCGGGGCACGTCGACGCTGCTGACCGTGACCTACCCGGGCGAGCCGGCCGGCGACACCGCGCAGGACGTGGTCCGGGCGCTGCGCGACCTGCCCGCGCCGGACGGCGCCGAGGTGCTCGTCGGCGGTCGTCCCGCCGTCGACCTGGACCTGATCGACGGTCTCGGCGACCGGCTGCCTTGGATGGCCCTGCTGATGGCCGCCGCGACCCTGGTGCTGCTCTTCCTCGCCTTCGGCTCGCTGGTGCTGCCGGTCAAGGCGGTGCTGATGAACCTGGTGTCGATCGGCGCGTCGTTCGGGGTGGTGGTCTGGATCTTCCAGGACGGTCACTTCGCGGACCTGCTCGGCTTCACCCCGACCGGGTTCATCGAGCCCAGCAACCCGATCCTCATGCTCGCCGTGCTCTTCGGGCTGGCCACCGACTACGAGGTGTTCCTGCTCTCCCGGGTGCGCGAGGAGTGGGACCGCACGGGCGACAACACCGCCTCGGTGGCGGCCGGGCTCCAGCACACCGGGCGGATCATCACCGCCGCCGCGCTCCTGCTGATCATCGTGGTGGCCGGTTTCGCCACCGGCGAGATGGCCTACATCAAGCTCATCGGGATCGGCATGATCGTGGCGATCGTGGTGGACGCGACGCTGGTGCGGGCGCTGCTGGTGCCGGCCACGATGCGGCTGCTCGGCCACTGGAACTGGTGGGCGCCCGCCCCGCTCGCCCGCTTCCACCGCCGCTTCGGCCTGCACGAGTCCGCCGAGCCTGAGCCGGCGGCCCCGGAGACCCGTCACGCCGAGTTCATCAAATAGAGGCTTCCATCGATTCCCCGTCGGCCCTGGCGTCGACGGGGCATCGGACCTGCCGGACCGACGAGTCGCTGGTGCCGGCGGGCGCCGCGCCGCTGACCGGGGTGGACAACATCACCGGCACGTCCGGCGGAGACCTCTACGTCGCCGAGGACGGTGGCAACATGGAGATCAACGTGATCACCCCGGCCGGGGTGGTCAGCCCGTTCCTGCGGCTGCTCGGCCAGTCCGGCTCGGAGCTCACCGGCCCGGCGTTCTCCCCCGACGGGTCGCCTCTCTACTTCTCCTCCCAGCGCGGGGCCTCGGGCAACTTCACCGGCAGAGACGGGATCACCTACGAGGTCTCCGGTCCCTTTCGGCCCCGATCGGCCGCCCGGTCGGCGGGCGGCGCGGCGGCGCGGCGGGCGCGCCAGGCGGACAGCGCGAGGGTGGCGGAGTAGCCGGCCAGCACGATCACGTGGAAGAGGTAGAGCCAGAGCAGGACCGCCACCCCAGCGCCGATCTCGTCGAAGCCCCCGAACGGCACCCCCAGGTCGATCGGGAGCGAGGCGAAGAGCACGAAGCCGTGCAGGAAGCCGGAGAGGTTCGCCGCGGTGAACGAGCCGACGGCCAGCGCGGAGAGCCAGTCCGGCGACGCCGGGCCGACCACCCGGAACACCCAGAGCAGCACCGGGGTGAGCACCAGCCAGACCGCCAGGAAAGACAGCACGACCCCCAGCGCGCCGGTCCAGCCGCCCTGCCGGACCAGTCCGGTGGTCGTGGGCAGCGCGAGCAGGATCGACAGCAGCAGGGCCGGGGCCGGCGCCAGCAGCGGCAGCAGCAGCAACCGGCCCCGCCAGCCGACCAGCGACTCCTCGCTGCGCGGCACGGCGACCGAGACGAAGGCGCGGCGCAGCCCCTCGCCGTAGAGCGACGCCGGCAGCAGCGACGCCAGCGCCAGCAGCGGGGTGAGGCCCACGCCGGCCTCGACGAGCGCCTGCACCGCGTGGGGCGCGCCGATCGCGTCCGGCAGCGTGTCCACGGCGTGCGAGGTGAGCCGGCGTACGCGCTCGGCGCCCGCCAGCAGCGAGGTCAGCCAGATCGCCAGCAGGGCCACCGGCACCACGGCGATCGCCCCGTAGAAGGTGATGGCGGCGGCGTGCAGGGACAGGTCCCGGCCCCGCAGCGGGCGGAACGCCGCACTGGTGACCCGCTTCGCCCGTTGCCATCCGCCGCCCATCGCGGCTTCTTTCCCCGTACCGCCTCGCGTCACTCATTAGGATCACGGGCCATGATCGTTCTCACCACCCGGCGCCTGGTGCTGCGGGAGTGGACCGTCGACCCGGCCGACCTGGCCCGGATCTTCGACATCTACTCCCGGCCCGAGGTCACCCGCTGGCTGGGCGCGCCCGGCCTGCCACTGACCGACCCGGCGCAGGCCGTCGACCGGCTCGCGATGTGGCGGGAGCGGCACGCGGGGCACGGCGGCCGCTACGGCACCTGGGCGATCGAGGTCCGCGACACCGGCGTGGTGGCCGGCTCGGTGCTGCTCAAGCCGCTGCCCGGGCGGGACGAGGGCACGCTGACCGAGGACATCGAGGTGGGCTGGCACCTGCACCCCGACTCGTGGGGCCACGGGTACGCCACCGAGGCGGCCCGGGCGGCGGTGGAACGGGAGATGGCCGCCGGCACCCGGGAGGTCCACGCCGTCGTGGCCCCCGGCAACGAGGCGTCGATGGCGGTGGCCCGCCGCCTCGGCATGACCCACGTGGGCCGCCGCTCGGACTGGTACGGCGGCGAGGAACTGGAGACCTTCGTGCTGACCGGCTCCGCTGAGGGGCCGACTATGCGGTGAGCCGGCCGTCCCCTCCCGAGATCTTGGCAAGAAGGCGCCCCTCCAAGGGCAGTTTCTCGCCAAGATCTCGGGCCGGACGGGCGGTTACGCCACCTCGACGAAGTCGAGTTCCGCCCAGCGGCTCAGATGGGTGAACCGGAGCGTGTTGAAGCCCGCGTTGAGCGTGACGTCGACGCCCGCCTGCCGCCAGACGTCCCAGCCCGTGTTGGGGTAGGTGACGACCTTCGGGTTCGCGCCGTTGACCGTCAGCGTGTGCTGGGCGTCGCCGTAGCCGGCCGCGTAGGCCACGTGGGCGCGGTACCCGCCGGCCCGGGGCGCGAAGACGGTCACCTCGACCCAGCTGTCCGCGTAGTCGATGTACGCCACCACCTGGCCCTGCGACGTGTTCGGGGCGGCGCGCACCCCGCAGTGGCTGAGCGTGCCGCGCTCGGCCTCGTAGCGCACCCGGCTGCCCCGCACCACGGGGTTCCCGCCGGCCCAGCCCAGCGCCGCCACGTACATGCCACGGGCGGAGTAGTTGTTGATCCAGCCGTGGAACACGATGTGGTCGCCGCCGGCCTCGCGGACCACGTCCGCGCCGCCCGGCCCCCGCACCGCCGAGTCCAGCGACGCCGTGGTCATCAGCGAGCGGTACGCCTTCGTGTACGGGCCGGTCAGCGAGGTCGAGGTGGCGTAGCTGGTCTGGTAGCCGTCGCCGCCGTAACCGCCGAGGGAGTAGAACAGCACGTACTGCGCGCCGACCTTGGTCAGCACCGGCGCCTCGATGATGCCCGCCTCCTCGGCGCGCCCGCTGCGCAGCAGCTCCACCCGGGCGCCCTGGAGGGTCACCCCGTCGGCCGCGACCTGTTGCAACCAGAGGCTCGTCGGCTGGCCGATCGCGTTGCCGTCGTCCTTGTAGAGCAGGTAGCGCAGGCCGGTGCTGTCGGTGAAGCTCGCCGCGTCGATGTCGCCGCCCTCGCCGGCGTTGCAGACCAGCGGTCCGGTGCCGACGGAGGTGAACGGCCCGAGCGGCGAGGTGGCCAGCGCGGCGCCGAGGCACTGCCGGCCGGTGGCCCGGCTGCGGGCGGTGTAGTAGAGCAGGTAGCGCCCGTCGGCCCGCTGCGACACGTCGGGCGCCCAGGTCAGGCCCCCGTTGGCCCAGGCGCCGAGGGTCGGCATCGCGTCGGCCCGCCTGGTCCACGCTCCGGTCAGCGAGCTGGCCGTGGCGACCGGGACGTTGCCGTGGCCGTTGTTCGTCGAGTACGCGTAGTAGGTGCTGCCGAACTTGACGACGTCGGGGTCGGGGAAGTCGCTGGCGATGACCAGCGAGGGGGTGGTGGTGGCAGCCTGGGCCACGCCCGGGCTGACGAGCAGTGGAGCGGCGACCAGCAGGGCCGCCAGCCAGACGAGACCTCTTCGCATGTCGAAATTCAACCACGATGATCGATGTAATGAAAGAAAGCTGCGCGCGCCGGACCGGGGGCCAGCCGGCGTCGGACCCGGTGTGCGATCCCGTGCGGCGGGGGCTGCGGCGGCTAGGCTGACCTGAGCAGAATGTCCGCTGAGGGGGTGAGCCCGGATGGCCCAGGCAGCTTTCGCGCCCGAGCCGGCGCCGCAGCAGGCCGAACCCGCGTCGCAGCCCACCGAGCCGTCGTTCGACGTGCTGCGGTGGCGCGACGAGCCGTGGACCGCCCAGCTCGCCCTCGACCTGTTGCCGGAGACCAACGGCCCCAAGGTTGAGGTCCTGAGCGGAAGCGTGATCGTGACCCCGCACGCCGGAATCGACCACCAGTCGGTGGAACGTGAGTTGCCCTATCTGCTGCACCGTGCCGCCCGCAGGGCGGGCCTGTGGGTCTACCCCGAGATCAACGTGGTCTCGGGCAAGGACCTCTTCATTCCCGACGTCGCCGTGCTCCGGTCCTCGGGCGGCGGCCGACCGGCCGTCGACATCGGCCAGGCCGTTCTGCTGGGCGAAATCGTGTCACCGGGTAACCGGCGTAAGGACGTGATCGACCGGCCGCGGGAGTACGCCGCCGCTGGTGTGCCGTTCTTCCTCCGGGTCGATCTGCGAAACCGGGTGCCGACCATGGCCCTGTTCAAGCTGACCGAGGGGGAGTACACGCCGCTGAGCGCGGCGGCGGCCGGCAGCACCTTCACCATGATCGAGCCGTTCGCGTTCGCCGTCGACCCGGCCGACCTCCTCGACGAGGAGGCACCCGAGGGAGACGAGGAAGCGCCGGAGGGGCAGGCCGACGCCGAGGGTTGAGGCTCCCAGCGGGGGCACAGCGACGGTGGGGAAGAATGGCCCGGTGACTTCGCCCCGGGAACTCGTCCTGCTCGGCTCCACCGGTTCGATCGGCACACAGGCCATCGACATCGTGCGGCGCAACCCGGACCGGTTCCGGGTGGTGGCGCTCGGCGCCGGTGGCGGCAACGTCGAGCTGCTCGCCGCCCAGGCCCTCGAAATGCGCGTCGACGCGGTCGGCGTGGCGAAGGCGTCCGCCGCGCAGGACCTCCAGCTCGCCTTCTACGCCGAGGCGAGCCGGCGCGGCTGGGCCACCGGCGACTTCAAGCTGCCCAAGATCGTGGCCGGCCCGGACGCGATGACCGAGCTGGCGCAGTGGCCCTGCGACGTCGTGCTCAACGGGGTGGTCGGCTCGCTCGGGCTCGCGCCGACGCTGGCCGCGCTGCGCGCCGGGCGTACGCTCGCGCTCGCCAACAAGGAGTCGCTCGTGGCCGGCGGCTCGCTGGTCAGGGCGGCGGTGACGCGGCCGGATCAGCTCGTCCCCGTCGACTCCGAGCACACCGCGCTCGCCCAGTGCCTGCGCTCCGGCGCCCGGGGTGAGGTGCGGCGGCTGATCGTCACCGCCAGCGGCGGCCCGTTCCGGGGCCGGCGCCGCGACGAGTTGACGCAGGTCACGCCCGAGCAGGCGCTCGCCCACCCGACCTGGAACATGGGCCAGGTCATCACGATCAACTCCGCCACGATGGTCAACAAGGCGCTGGAGGTGATCGAGGCGCACGAGCTGTTCGACGTGCCGTACGCCGACATCACGGTGACCGTGCACCCGACCTCGGTGATCCACTCGATGGTCGAGTTCGTCGACGGCTCCACCATCGCCCAGGCCAGCCCGCCCGACATGCGGCTGCCGATCGCGGTCGCCCTCGGCTGGCCCGACCGGGTGCCCGACGCCGCCGCCGCCGTCGACTGGACGAAGGCCCACACCTGGGAGTTCGCGCCGCTGGACGACGAGGCGTTCCCGGCCGTCGCGCTGGCCAAGGCCGCTGGCGAGGCCGGCCGCTGCCGGCCGGCGATCTACAACGCGGCGAACGAGGAGTGCGTGGCCGCCTTCGTGGCCGGCCGGCTGCCCTTCCTCGGCATCGTCGACACCCTCCGGCGGGTGCTGGACGACGCTCCCGACTTCGACGAACCAGGTACCGTCGAGGACGTGCTCGCGGCGGAGTCGTGGGCGCGCGCGCACGCGCAGGAGATCATCATCGCGGGTTCGGTGGAAGGAGCTTGATGGCGTACCTGCTCGGGGTGGTGCTCTTCGCCCTCGCGATCCTCATCTCGGTGAGCCTGCACGAGGCGGGGCACCTGCTCACCGCCAAGGCGTTCGGGATGAAGGTCACCAAGTACTTCGTCGGATTCGGCCCCACCCTCTGGTCCTTCAAGCGGGGCGAGACCGAGTACGGGGTCAAGGGCATCCCGCTCGGCGGCTTCTGCAAGATCGTCGGGATGACCCCCCAGGACGACGACGTCGACCCGGCCGACGAGCCGCGCGCGATGTGGCGGTTCCCGGTGTGGAAGCGGACGATCGTGATGTCCGCCGGCTCGATCACCCACTTCGCCCTCGCCCTGATCGCCCTCTGGATCATCGCGGTGAGCGCCGGGCTGCCCAACCCGCAGTTCCCCAGCACCGAGGCCGAGATCCGCAAGGAGCCGGCGGTCATCCAGCTGTCGAAGTGCGTGGTCCCGGAGAACACCCTGCGCGAGTGCACCACCGCCGATCCCGCCAGCCCCGCCGCCCAGGCGCAGCTGCGCGACGGCGACCGGATCACCGGGATCAACGGCACGCCGATCAACGACTACGGGCAGCTGCTCACCACCCTGCGCGCCCTCAAGCCGGGCGACACGGCGCAGATCGCCTACGTCCGCGACGGCCAGCCGGCCACGACCAGCACGGTGCTCGCGCAGACCCAGCGGCCCCCGCTCGACGACCCGAAGGGCCAGGTCGCCGCGGTCGCCGCGCTCGGCGTCGGCCTCGTGCCCAGCACCCCGACCCGGGTGACGTACGGGCCGGTCGGGGCGTTCGGCGCGACCGCCGACTTCACCGGCGACATGGCGGTGAACACCTTCGAGGCGATGAAGCGCATCCCGCAGAAGGTCCCCGCGCTGTGGGCGGCGATCACCGGCGAAGAGCGGGACATCGACACCCCGATCAGCGTGGTCGGCGCCAGCCGGCTCGGCGGCGAGGCCGTCGAGAACGACGCCTGGCTGCTGTTCTTCATGCTCTTCGTCTCGCTGAACTTCTTCATCGGCGTGTTCAACCTGCTGCCGCTGCTGCCCCTCGACGGCGGGCACATCGCCATCGCCTGGTTCGAGCGGGCCCGCTCCTGGCTCTACGCCCGCATCGGCCGCGCCGACCCCGGGCGCGTCGACTACCTCAAGCTCATGCCCCTCACGTACGCGGTGATCCTGATCGGTGGCGTGTTCACGCTGCTGACCATCACCGCGGACGTCGTCAACCCGATCACGCTCTTCTCAAGGTGAGTGCCTGAAGTGACCGCTGTCAGTCTCGGTATCCCCGCCGTACCGCCCCCGCCGCTCGCCCCGCGCCGGGTCAGCCGCCAGATCATGGTCGGCTCGGTCCCGGTCGGTGGGGGCGCGCCGGTGTCGGTGCAGTCGATGACCACCACCCTCACCTCCGACGTCAACGCCACACTCCAGCAGATCGCCGAGCTGACCGCGTCCGGCTGCCAGATCGTCCGGGTCGCCGTGCCCAGCCAGGACGACGTGGAGGCGCTGCCCGCGATCGCGAGGAAGTCGCAGATCCCGGTGATCGCCGACATCCACTTCCAGCCGAAGTACGTCTTCGCCGCCATCGACGCCGGCTGCGCGGCGGTCCGGGTCAACCCGGGCAACATCCGCCAGTTCGACGACAAGGTCAAGGAGATCGCCAAGGCGGCCGGCGACGCGGGCGTGCCCATCCGGATCGGCGTCAACGCCGGCTCGCTGGACAAGCGGCTGCTCGCCAAGTACGGCAAGGCCACCGCCGAGGCGCTCGTCGAGTCGGCCCTGTGGGAGTGCTCGCTGTTCGAGGAGCACGGCTTCCGCGACATCAAGATCTCGGTCAAGCACAACGACCCGGTGGTGATGATCCGGGCGTACCGCCAGCTCGCCGAGAAGTGCGACTACCCGCTGCACCTCGGCGTCACCGAGGCCGGCCCGGCCTTCCAGGGCACCATCAAGTCGGCGGTCGCCTTCGGCGCGCTGCTGGCCGAGGGGATCGGCGACACGATCCGGGTCTCGCTGTCGGCCCCGCCGGTGGAGGAGATCAAGGTCGGCAACCAGATCCTGGAGTCGCTCGGGCTGCGCGAGCGGGGTCTGGAGATCGTCTCCTGCCCGTCCTGCGGCCGGGCCCAGGTCGACGTCTACAAGCTGGCCGAGGAGGTCACCGCCGGCCTGGAGGGGCTGCCGGTGCCGCTGCGGGTGGCCGTGATGGGCTGCGTCGTGAACGGCCCGGGCGAGGCCCGCGAGGCCGACCTCGGGGTGGCCTCCGGCAACGGCAAGGGCCAGATCTTCGTCAAGGGCAAGGTCGTCAAGACCGTGCCCGAGGCGCAGATCGTGGAGACCCTGATCGAGGAGGCGCTGCGCATCGCCGACGAGATGGGCGCCGAGCTGCCCGAGGAGCTGCGCGGTCTGCTCCCCGGCGCCACCGTCAGCGTGCACTGACCCACCGCGCCGTCGCGGGGGGGGCCCCCCCCCCCCCCCCCCCGGCCCGGGCGGGGGGGGGGGCCCCCGGGGGGGCGCCCCCCGCCCCCGCCCGGGGGGGCGGCCCCCCCGGGCCCCCCCCCCCGGGCGCCCCCCCCCCCCCCGCGGCGCCCCGCCGCCCCCCCCCCCCCCCGCCGGCGGCCGGGGCCGGCCCGCTTCCGCCGGGCGTACGCTCCGCGTCCCGTCACGGTGCAGGCGTCCCACTGGTCACTCGACCGGCGCGGCACCCGGCGGATCTGGCAGGCTGGTAGCCGTGCTGACGGTGCCGGTACGCCAACTGGGGGAGTCGGAGCGCCGCGCGGTCGAGCGGCTGCTCGACCTCGACCCGTTCGCGGGCGCGCAGGTCGCCGAGCGGATCACGGCGCGTGGCCTGGCCTGGTGGCGCGCCGAGGGACGGGTGCTGGGCTACGGCAGCCGCCGCAACCTGGAGTCGATCTGCTGGCTGGGCGGCAACCTGACCCCCGTGCTCGCCACCGAGCCGGCCGTCGCCGCCTACGCCGACCTGCTTGCCGGCGAGGAGCGGCTCTGCTCGTCGATCGTGGGCCGGGCCGACGCCGTGCTCGGCCTCTGGGACCGCCTCTCCGCCGTCTGGGGGCCGGCCCGGGACGTACGCCCCAACCAGCCGTTGCTGGCGACCGACGCGCTGCCGGCGCTGCGGGCGGACCCGGAGGTGCGGCGGGTGCGCGCCAGCGAGGTCGACCGGCTCTTCCCGGCGGCGGTGGCGATGTACACCGAGGAGGTCGGCGTCTCGCCGCTCGCCGACGACGGCGGGCGCGGCTACCGGCGGCGGGTCACCGACCTGGTCCGGACCGGGCGGGCGTACGCCCGGTTCGTCGACGGCCGGGTGGTGTTCAAGGCCGAGCTGGCGGTGGTGACCCGCCGGACCGCCCAGGTGCAGGGCGTCTGGGTGGCCCCCGAGTGGCGGGGCCGGGGCATCGCGTCGGCGGCCATGGCGGCGGTGGTGCGCGACGCGCTGCTGCGGGTCGCCCCGACCGTCAGCCTCTACGTCAACGACTTCAACCTGCCGGCCCGCCGGGTCTACGAGCGCTGCGGATTCCGCCCGGTCGGCACGCTCGCCACCGTGCTCTTCTGAGCCGCCCTTCGCGGCGTCCGCTCTGAGCCGCCCTTCGCGGCGTCCGCGCGGGCGGCTCCCGGCCGGCGCGGCCCACGCACCGGGCTCCGGCCAGGTGAACGGCCGGTAAATGCGTTGAGCCGGCCGGCTCCACCGACCAGGCTGGATACTCCGCCCCGGTCTGCGGAGAAGGGACTCCGTCATGCGTCTGCTCCGGGACCTGTGGGCCACCTCGCCCCGCCGAATGGCGATCGTGACCTGCCTGATCGTGCTCGGCGCCGGGGGCCAGGCCGCCGCCGCCGCGCTGGCCGGACCCGTCCTGGTGCACCGCGCCGCCGGGTTCTTCGCGCTGCTCGCCGTGGCGCTGGTCGCCGCCGTCCTCACCGACCTCGCGGTGAGCCTGCTGATGGCCGGGCTGACCGCCGACTGGTCCGCCGACGTGCGGCGCCGGCTGTGCCGGGTCGCGCTCGGGCAGGACCTGCCGACCCTGGAGACCACCCCGGTCGGCGAGCTGCTCGACCGCATCGACGGCGACGTCTACCAGGTCGCCGCCGCGGTGCGCAACCAGGGCGTACGGATCGCGCAGGGCCTCGCCGCGGGCGTGCTGTCGACCGTCGTCGCCCTCGCGGTGTGGTGGCCGGCCGGCCTCGGGATGCTGCTGCTGACCGTGCTGCTGGCCGTCGGCCTGCGCAAGCCCACCGCGCGGATCGGCCCGGCCCGGATGGCCGAGGAGGAGGCCTGGTCCGACCTCGCCGCGGTGATGGAGGAGGCCATCCACGGCCAGGACGACGTACGCACCAGCCTGGCCCGGCCGTACGTGCTGCGCCTCTACGCCCGGCGGGCCGCCGAGGTGCTCAGTCGCGGAGTGCGCGTGTGGCGGATGTCCGCCCAGGTCACCACCGTGGCCGCCGGCGTCATCCGGGCCGGGATCGCGGCCGTGGTGCTCGGCGGCGCGTGGGCGCTGGTCACCGGCCGGGTCGACGGCGCCCGGCTCACCGCGATCTGGCTGCTGGCCATCGGCTTCGGGATGACCGTCGAGCACGTCAGCCGGATGGTCCCCGAACTCCAGTACGCCCTCGGCGCCTGGGGGCGGGTGCAGCTGCTGGCGGCCTCCCGGCAGGAGCCCGTGGGCGGGGCCGCCCCGAACGAGGGCGACCTGGTGGTGCGGGGCCTCACCTTCCGCTACGGGGGTGCCGACGACGGGCGCGGCCCCGCGCTGCACGACGTCGACCTGACCTTCACCCGGGGCCGCTCGTACGCGCTGGTCGGCCGGACCGGCTCCGGCAAGTCCACCCTGGCGAAGGTGCTCACCCGGGCCGTCGACGTGCCGCCCGGCACGGTCTTCCTGGCCGGCGACGACGTGTGCGACCTCGACGTCGAGGCGCTGCGCCGGTGGATCGCCGTGGTGCCGCAGCGCACCGAGATCCTCGCCGGGACCCTGGCCGAGAACGTCGCGTTGTTCGATCCGGACCTGCTCGACGCCGCCGCCCGGGCGCTGCGCGAGCTGGGGCTCGACGGCTGGATCGCCGAGCTGCCCGCCGGGCTGCGGACCCGGCTGGGCGACGGCGGGCACGTGCTCTCGGCGGGCCAGGAGCAGCTGGTCGCCTTCGCCCGGATCCTGGTGCGCGACCCGCACGTGGTGATCCTCGACGAGGCCACCGCCCGCCTCGACCCGGTGACCGAGGCGCGGGTGCAGCAGGCCACCGAGCGGTTGCTGCGGGACCGGATCGGCATCGTCATCGCCCACCGCCTCTCCTCCGTACGCCGCTGCGACGAGGTGGTGGTGATGGCCGACGGCGCGGTCGTGGAGGCCGGGCCGCTGGACTCCTCGGAACGCTTCGCCGAACTGCTCGCCACCAGCCACGCCACCGCGTACGCCCACGCGGCGCCGGGCGGTCGTTCCGGCGGGGTCGACCTGCTGACCGGCCCGTCGGACCCGTGGCCGACCACCGGCCCGGACGAGGCCCTCCCACCGGCGACGCCCCCGGTCGGCCCGCCGGCCGTCCCGTCGGCCACGCCCCCGGCCGCGCCGCCGGTCGGGGGGTCGGCCGCGCCGCCGGTCGGGGCGGTCCCCGCGACCCCGACGGAGTCGGTCGGGTCGGCCGACGGCCGGGCGGGTGGGGGTGGGTCCGCAGCCCCCGGGGAGCCGGAGACGACGTCCCCGAGAGGGCTGCGCGGACTGCGGGAGATCCTGCGGCTGTGCCTCAACGACGCGCGCTACGGGCTGGCCTCGCTGGCGTTGTTCCTGCTGGTCGTGCTCCTCGGGCTGGACGGGCCGGTGCTGCCGTGGCTCTGGGCCGACCTGGTCGACGGCACCGGCGACCCGTGGAAGCCGGCGCTGGGGATCGTCGCCGGCCTGCTGGTGACCCTGCCGGTGCCGTACCTCACCGGCGTGCGGTTTCCGCAGTGGTGGGTCCGGCAGATGCTGCGGATCAGTCTGCGCCTGGTGCACGGCCAGACCGGGCCCCGCCGGGTCAGCGGGCACACGCCGGCCGAGGTGGTGGCCCAGGGCGGCGACACCGAGCGGGTGGTGCAGCTCGCCGACAACGTGATGGACCAGGGGATCTCGCTGCTGCTTCTGGTGACCATGACCGCCGTCACCGGCAGCGTGGTGCCGGGGCTCTTCTTCGCGGGCACGATGCTCGTCTCCGGGCTGGCCGCGACGCTGTTCGGCCCCCACCTGGAACGGTCGGCGCGGGCCACCGTCGCGGCGCGGGCCGCGTTCGCCACCGCGCTGGTCTCCTCGCTGTCGGCCGCCCGTACGGTCAAACTCGCCGGAGCCACCCGCCCGGTGCTGGCCCACCTGTCCGACCTCGACGTGGTGCGCAGCGACCGGCAACGCCGGGAGATCTCCGTGCAGGTCTGGTCCCGTTCGACCCCGTCGCTGGTCAGCGGCCTGCTGCCGATCGGCGCGTGGGCGCTCTTCCTGGCCGGGCAGCTCTCGGCCGGCGCCACCCTGGTCGCGGTCGCCACCCTGGCCGCCGCCCGCTGGTTCGCGTGGACGACGGCCTCGCTGATCTCGCAGATCCCGTCGGCGCGGGTGTGGACCCGGCGGACGGTGGCGATGACCGGCGTGGAGGCGTACTCGGCGGCGGTGCCGGGGGTGGACCTCGGCGCGGGGACCGCCCCGGCGCCCGTCGTGCCACCCCGGCACCCGCTGCGCCGGCTGGAGCTGACCGGCTTCGGCGTCCGGCACACCGACGGGACGGTGGCCGTACGCGACGTCGACCTGACGGTGGAACGCGGGCAGCTGGTGCTGGTCGTCGGCCCGGTCGGCTCGGGCAAGTCGTCACTGCTGCGGGCGCTGGCCGGCATCGCCCCGCACACCGGGCGGCTGACCTGGAACGGCGACCCCGTCACCGAGCCGGAGCTGTTCCTGCGCCCCCACCAGGTGGGCTACGTCGGCCAGTTGCCGCGGGTGCTCTCCGGCACGGTGGCCGACAACATCACCCTCGGCCACCAGGTGGACGCCGCGGCGGCGGTGTCGACCGCCCAGCTCGACCACGACCTGGCGGCGGCCGGTGGCGGGCTCGGGCTGCTGATCGGGCACAAGGGCACCCGGCTCTCGGGCGGGCAGTTGCAGCGCCTCGCGCTGGCCCGGGCGCTCGCCCCCCGTACCGAGCTGCTGGTGGCCGACGACGTGTCCTCGGCGCTGGACGTCACCACCGAGCTGGCGCTGTGGCAGGCGCTACGCGAGCACGGCGTGACCGTGGTGGGTTCGACCTCGAAGCGCGCCGCCCTGGTCCGGGCCGACCACGTCGTGGTCCTCCGCTCCGGCACGGTTGCCGCCCAGGGCCCCTGGCGCGACCTGGAGCCCCACTGGTCCCACCTGGCCGGCTGACCCACCCCACCCCACCCCACCCCACCCCCACCCCCGGCCCCCGGCCCCGGCTGCGTTGATCATGAGGTTGACGGCACTCATGGAGATCGACATCGCCGTCAACCTCATGATCGACGCAACCAGGGCGGGGGCGGGGGTGGGTCAGGTGGCGCGGGCGTACTGGGCGGGCCAGGTGGGGGTGGCGCCGAGCTTGGCGGCGGCCCGGTGCGGCCAGTACGGGTCCCGCAGGAGTTCCCGCCCGAGCAGGACCAGGTCGGCGTCGCCGGACGCGACGATCTCCTCGGCCTGCTCCGGCTCGACGATCAGGCCGACCGCGCCGGTGGCCACGCCCGCCTCCCGGCGTACCCGGGCGGCCAGCGGCACCTGGTAGCCCGGGCCGACCGGGATGGTCGCGGTGGCCGACGCGCCGCCCGAGGAACAGTCGACCAGATCCACCCCGGCGGCGGCCAGTTCGCCGGCGAGTACCACGCTGTCCTCGGCCGTCCAGCCCGTCGGCTCCCAGTCGGTGGCCGAGATGCGGGTCAGTACGGGCACGTCCTCGCCGACCGCCGCACGGACCGCCCGCGCCACCTCCAGGGTGAGCCGCATCCGGCCGGAGCGGTCCCCGCCCCAGCCGTCGTCGCGGTGGTTCGTCAGCGGGGAGAGGAACTCGTGCAGCAGGTAGCCGTGCGCGGCGTGGATCTCCACTGCCGCGAACCCGGCGTCGACCGCCCGGGCGGCCCCCGCCGCGAACGCCTCGACGACGTTGGCGATGCCCGCCTCGTCCAGCGCGGTCGGCACCCGGTAGTCGGGCACGAACGGCGCGGACCCCGGGCCGACCGGGGTCCAGCCGCCCTCGGCGTCGGGCACCCCGCCCCGCCGGGACGCCCACGGGCGGTACGTCGAGGCCTTGAACCCGGCGTGCGCGAGCTGCACGACCGGCACCGCGCCGTGCGCGGCGACGAAGGCGGTCACCGGCCGCCAGGCGTCGACGTGCGCCCCGGACCAGAGCCCGGTGTCCTGGGGGCTGATCCGCCCCTCGGGCAGCACGGCGGTGGCCTCGGTCATCACCAGGCCCGCGCCGCCGACCGCCCGGGCGCCCAGGTGCACGAGGTGCCAGTCGGTGGGCAGGCCGTCCGGGCCGGCGGTGTACTGGCACATCGGGGCCAGGGCGATCCGGTTGGGCAGGGTCACGCTGCGCAGGGTCAGCGGGGTGAACAGGACACTCATGCGGTCATCCTCTCGGACGCGGGGAGGACCCCGGGGCGGGGTCCTCCCCGACTCGTCGGGTCGCGCCGGGCCCCGGGCACGACGGTCGGTGCGGGCGCGGGCGGCGGCTCGGGCGCGGCTCGGGCCCGCCGCGAGCGCCCCGGGCGGCTCGGACCGCCCGGGGCGCGCCGGGGTGGCTCAGGCCGGGACGGGGCTCAGCTCCTCAGCGCGGCGCGGGCCGTCGCCGTCGGCGTCCGCCGGGGCGAGCGGCGACCGCCGGCCCGCCGAGTCGTACGCGGCCCGGTCCAGGGTGCCCTCGCGGGCGGCGACGATCGTCGGCACCAGTGCCTGGCCGGCGACGTTGGTGGCGGTGCGGATCATGTCCAGGATCGGGTCGATCGCCAGCAGCAGACCGGCGCCGGCCAGCGGCAGGCCCAGCGTGCTCAGCGTCAGGGTGAGCATCACGATCGCACCGGTCAGGCCGGCGGTGGCCGCCGAACCGACCACCGAGACGAAGGCGATCAGCAGGTAGTCGGTGACGCCGAGGTCCACCCCGAAGACCTGGGCGACGAAGATCGCGGCCAGCGCCGGGTAGATCGCCGCGCAGCCGTCCATCTTCGTGGTGGCGCCGAACGGCACCGCGAAGGAGGCGTACTCGCGGGGGACGCCGAGGCGCTCGACCGAGCGCTGGGTCACCGGCATCGTGCCCACCGAGGAGCGGGAGACGAAGGCCAGCTCGATCGCGGGCCAGGCGCCGGCGAAGAAGCGCACCGGGTTGAGCCGTCCGGCGCCCACCAGCAGCAGCGGGTAGACCACGAAGAGCACGATCGCGCAGCCGACGTAGACGGCGGTGGTGAACTTGGCGAGCGGGGCCACCAGGTCCCAGCCGTACGAGGCGACGGCGTTGCCGATGAGGCCGAGGGTGCCGATCGGGGCGAGCCGGATGACCCACCACAGGGCCTTCTGGACGATCTCCAGCAGCGCGCGGTTGATCGCCACGAACGGCTCCGCGGGCTCGCCGACCAGCAGCGCCGCCGCGCCGGCGACGAGGGCAAGGAAGACGATCTGGAGCACGTTGCCGTCGACGAACGCGCCTACCGGGTTGGTCGGCACGATGCCGGTGAGGAAGTCGGTCCACGAGCCGGTCCGCGTGGGCGCGGTGGCGCCGGCGGTGTCGAGGGTGACGCCGCGGCCCGGGTCGGTGAGCAGGCCGAGGCCGATGCCGACGCCCACCGCGATCAGCGCGGTGACGCCGAACCAGAGCAGGGTCTTCAGGGCCAGCCGGGCGGCGTTGGCCACCCCGCGCAGGCTGACCACGCTGACCACGATGGCGGTGAAGACCAGCGGCGGCACGGCCAGCTTGAGCAGCTGGACGAAGAGACCGCCGACGGTGTCGAGGGTGCTGGTGAGCCAGCTCAGGTCGTTGGCGCGGGCGAGGAAGCCGAGCGCCACGCCGAGGACGAGGCCGAGCAGGATCTGCACGGAGAAGGGGATCTTGCGCAGGGCGGAAGCCATGAGGGTGTGTCCCAGGGTCTGGAGGTCGGAACGGGGCAGCGTCAGGAGAGCGGCTGCGCCGGACAGACGCCGCTGGCCTGCAGTCGGAGGTCGACATACAGGCGCACGGTCAGGTGCCAGACGTTGGTCATCGCCGCCGAGGATAACGCCGGCCGTCGATGCTGCGGAAGGAGTCCCCGCGGTGACGCTCCTTACAACAGGTGCACGAAGGGACCGATGCCCCATCTCCGGCGTCCCGAGGTGCCCCGGCTCACCGGCGGAGGGCGACGGCGGTCGCGGCGGCCGTGCCCCACAGGACGGCCACCAGCAGCAGCAGCCGCTCCAGGACGGCGATCAGGCCGCCGCGCCCCACGAAGAGCATGGCCACGGCGGTCGCGCCCGCCAGCGGCAGGGCCGCCGCCAGGGCCACCGCGGCCAGCCGGCGCAGCGCCGACGGCGCGGCCCGGGTGAGCATGACCGCCAGCATGGCGAGGACCACCGCGGCCACCGCGAGGATGCTCGCCGCGCCGTGCACCAGGTCCGCCGTGGTCGCCCGCTCGAACGGCGGCAGCGGGCAGCCGGCGCTGCACGTCACCGCCCCGGAGACCAGCGCGAAGACGCTCCCGGCCGCGAGCAGCCCGGCCGCCGCCCGCAGCACCGGGGACAGCGCCGCCGCGAGCAGCAGCAAGCCGGCCGCCAGGGCGAAGACCCCGATCCGGTACGCCGGGGCGTACGCGCTGTCGGTGACGCCCGCCTCGCTGACGTACCCGGTCAGGCCCGGCCCTGGACCGGCGACCACGGCGACGGTCACCGCGACCGCGCCCGCGACGACGCAGGCGGCGGCGGCCGACGCGGCGGCGGCCCGGGGCGGGGCGGTACGCGGGTCGGCCCGGCGCGGCTCAGCCACGCCCGTGCGGCGTGGTCCAGCCGGAGGTGTCGGGGCCGAGCGGGACGATCCCCGTCGGGTTGATCGCCGCGTGGGTGCCGTAGTAGTGCCGCTTGATGTGGTCGAAGTCGACCGTCTCGCCGAAGCCCGGCGTCTGGAACAGGTCCCGCGCGTACGCCCAGAGCACCGGCAGTTCGGTGAGCTTCTGCCGGTTGCACTTGAAGTGCCCGTGGTATGCCACGTCGAAGCGGACCAGGGTGGTGAAGAGCCGCACGTCGGCCTCGGTGATCGCGTCGCCCATCAGGTAGCGCCGGCCCGCCAGCCGCTCGGAGAGCGCGTCGAGCCGGGCGAACAGCGCCGTGAACGCCTCGTCGTACGCGGCCTGCGAGGTGGCGAAGCCGCACCGGTAGACCCCGTTGTTGACGTCCCGGTGGATCTCCGCCATCAGCGCGTCGATCTCCGGGCGGAGTTCGACCGGGTAGAGGTCCGGCGCCCCCGGCCCGTGCAGGCCCCGCCACTCGGTGGACAGGTCCAGGGTGAGCTGCGGATAGTCGTTCGTGACCACCCGGCCGGTGCGGGTGTCGACAAGCGCCGGCACCGTGACCCGTCCGGTGTAGTCGGGGTCCGTGGCCAGGTACGCCTCGGAGAGGAAGCCGATGCCGAGCACCGGGTCGAACCCGTCCGGGTCGAGGGCGAACCGCCAGCCCCGCTCGTCGCGGATCGGATCGACCGTGCCGAGGGAGATCGCGTCCTGGAGGCCGAGCAGGCCGCGTACGATCCGGGCCCGGTGCGCCCACGGGCAGGCCCGGCACCAGATCAGCCGGTAGCGGCCCGCCTCCAGCGGCCACCGGCCCTGCGCGTCCGGCCCGCCACCGGGCGGGGAGTCGGAGTCCGGGGTGACCCGACCGGTGAACCGGTTGGGCTGGCGGACGAACTCGCCACCGCCACTGGTCTCTGCGCTGAACTGGGCCCGGGCCATGCCGCCAACCTATCCGCTGCGCGCGCGGATATCCTGGCGGCCGGGCGTCCCCGCGACCCGGAACCGCCCGCCCCCGCCCCTTCCCACCCCCCGAAGGATCGCGCTGATGACCGTGGCATACCTGGTGGCCGGTGTCCGCACCCCGATCGGCCGCTACGCCGGCGCCCTCGCCGGCGTCCGCCCCGACGACCTGGCCGCGCACGTGATCCGCGAGCTGGTCGCCCGACACCCGTCGGTGGACTGGGCGCGGGTGGACGACGTGATCCTGGGCTGCGCCAACCAGGCCGGCGAGGACAACCGCAACGTGGCCCGGATGGCGGCGCTGCTCGGCGGGCTGCCCGAGGAGGTGCCCGGCAGCACGGTCAACCGGCTCTGCGGCTCCGGCCTGGACGCCCTCGCCACCGCGGCCCGCTCCGTCGTGGCCGGCGAGGCGGACCTCGTGGTGGCCGGCGGGGTGGAGAGCATGAGCCGCGCCCCGTTCGTGATGCCGAAGGCGGCCACCCCGTTCTCCCGCACCGCCGAGGTCTACGACACCACAATCGGCTGGCGGCTGGTCAACCCGCTGATGGAGAAGCACTGGGGCATCGACTCCATGCCGGAGACGGCGGAGAACGTCGCCGCCGCGTACGGCGTCGGCCGCGCCGAGCAGGACGAGTTCGCGTACCGGTCGCAGCAGCGGGCCGCGAAGGCGCAGGCCGACGGCCGCTTCGCCGAGGAGATCGTCGGAGTGACCGTCCCGGCGGGGCGGCGCGAGACCAAGCTCGTCGAGGTCGACGAGCACCCCCGGGAGACCTCGCTGGAGAAGCTCGCCGCGCTGCCCACCCCGTTCCGCGAGGGCGGCACGGTGACCGCCGGCAACTCCTCGGGCGTCAACGACGGCGCGGTGGCGCTGCTGGTCGCCTCCGAGGCCGCCGTGGCCCGCTACGGCCTGACCCCGCTGGCCCGGGTCGCCGGCGCCGCCGCGGCCGGCGTACCGCCGCGGGTGATGGGCGTCGGGCCGGTGCCGGCCACCCGGAAGCTGCTCGACCGACTCGGCCTCGGCCTCGACGCGGTCGACGTGATCGAGCTGAACGAGGCGTTCGCCGCGCAGTCCGTCGCGGTGCTGCGCGAGCTGGGCCTGCCGACCGACGCCGAGCACGTCAACCCGAACGGCGGGGCGATCGCGCTCGGGCACCCGCTCGGCGCCAGCGGCGCCCGGCTGGCGCTGACGGCCGCGCTGGAGCTGCGCCGCCGGGGCGGCCGGCGGGCGCTGGCCACCATGTGCGTCGGCGTGGGGCAGGGCATCTCGCTGCTGCTGGAGTCCGCCGGCTGACCCGGGGGCCGGCCAGCGCTGCCGCCGCCGTCCGCCCGGTCCGGGGCTCCCATGCCGTGGGCGACGAAGGCCCTCACCGACGAAGGCTCGTCACCGGCGGGGGCGGAGCCGTGCCGGCGGGCGGGTCCGTGACGGACATCCGACGGGCCGACGAAGTGGGTCATGGGACCTCCCGGAGCCGGCAGTACGCGGCCTAGAGTGGTGAGCACCACACGACCCGCGGGTCGGCCGGTGCCTCGCGTACCCCCACGTGACCGCGGCACCGGCTCCCTCCCGCACCGCGGCGACGACCATGAGGTGCAGCAGTGCAGATGCCGGACGGACTTCCCGCCGAGATCGACCTCACCCGGCCGAGCGCGGCCCGGGTGTACGACTACTTCCTCGGCGGGGCGCACAACTTCGAGATCGACCGGCAGCTCGCCGAGCAGATCGCCGCCATGACCCCGAACCTGGCGGCGACCATGCGCGCCGGCCGGGAGTTCCTGCGTCGCGCCGTACGCACGCTGCTCGACGCCGGCATCGACCAGTTCCTCGACATCGGCTCCGGCATCCCCACCGTGGGCAACGTGCACGAGGTCGCCCAGACGGCCAATCCGAAGGCCCGGGTGGTCTACGTGGACATCGACCCGGTCGCGGTGGCGCACAGCCGGGAGCTGCTCGCCGGCGACGAGCTGACCGGGGTGATCCACGGCGACCTGCGGGAGCCGGAGCGGATCCTGGCCGCAGCCCGTGACCTCGGGCTGCTCGACTTCAGCCGGCCGCTGGGCATCCTGCTCGCCGGGGTGGTGCACTTCGTCCGGGACGCCGACCGCCCCGGCGAGATCCTGGCCACCCTCCGGGCCGCCGCGGCCCCGGGCAGCCACCTGGTCGTCTCACACTCCACGTTCGAGGACCAGCCGCAGGAGATGCTCGACGCGCAGCGCCTCTCGGCGCGTACCGACACCGAGATCACGCTGCGCTCCCGGGCCGAGGTGACGAGCTTCTTCGGCGACTGGACGCTCCTGGAGCCGGGTGTGGTGCACATGCCGCTGTGGCGCCCCGACTCGCCCTCCGACGTCGACGAGCACCCGGAGCGGTTCGGCGCCTTCGGCGGCGTCGCCCGGTACGACCAGCCCACCACCTGAGCCCATGGCCGCCGTCCCGGAGCCCGGCGGCGACGACCTCAGCCGGTCGGGCGCCCAGTGGTACGCGGCCGAGTGGGCCAGGGCGGTGCGCCGGCTCGGTTTCGTGCCGCTCAGCGCGGCGGAGACCGAGCGCCTGCTGCACCTGCACACGGTCCGGCTGGCCCAGGCCCTGCTCGCCGAGCCCTTCTCGCCCCTGCCGGCCGAGGAGGTCGGGCGCGCGCTGGTCGAGGAGCACCTGACCGAGCCCCGGGTGCTCGACTGGTCGGTGCGGGCCCTCGGCGACCGGTTCGCCGCCCGGGTGGTGCCGGGCCGGGCCGACCGGGACGGGACGACGCAACGGGTCGCGGCGTTGCAGGGCGGACTCGCCGCCGGCTTCGCCCGTGCCCTGCGCGACCGCACCTTCGCGCAGCAGGAGCGGATCGCCCGCTCGGCGTGGCAGGCCCGCGACGACGTGGAGCAGGCCCTGCGCGACAGCGAGGCCCGGTTCCGGGCCGTCTTCGTGGGGGCGGCCACGGGGATCGGCATCGCCGGTGTCGACGGCCAGATCATCGACGTCAACCAGGCGTTCGCGGACATGCTCGGCTACTCCATCGAGGAGCTGCGCGAGACCAACGTGGCCGCGCTGTTCCACGCCGACGACGCGGCCGGGATGTGGGAGCTCTACCAGGAGCTGATCGAGGGCAAGCAGGACCGGGCCCGGGTGGAGAAGCGCTACTACCGCAAGGACGGCAGCGTGGTCTGGACGGACCTGTCCGTCTCGCTGATCCGCCACGACGACGGCCGGCCCCGGTTCACCGTCGCGATGATCGAGGACATCACCGAGCGGCACGAACTCCAGCAGCGGCTGCGCTTCCAGGCGCTGCACGACCCGCTCACCGGCCTGCCCAACCGGACCCTGTTCTTCGAGACGCTGGGCCGGGTCTTCGACGTCGCCGACGCGGCCCGACGGGTCGGGGTCTGCTTCCTCGACCTGGACGGCTTCAAGGCGATCAACGACAGCCTCGGCCACGACCTCGGCGACCGGCTGCTCGTGGTGATCGCCAAGCGGCTGGCCGACTGCGTCGCGGGCCGCGGCCACCTCGTCGCCCGGATGGGCGGGGACGAGTTCGTCATCCTGGTCGACGACGGCGCCGGGATCGACGACGCGGTGGGTGTCGCCGAGCTGGCCCTGGCGGCGGTCTCCGCCCCGGTCCGCATCGGCGAGCAGCAGCTCGCGGTGTCGGCGAGCGTCGGGATCGTCGAGTGCCCGGTCGGCGGGACGAGCGCCTCGGAGCTGATGAAGGCCGCCGACACCACGCTCTACTGGGCGAAGGCGGAGGGCCGGGGCCGGTGGGCGGTCTACGACCCGGAGCGCGGCGCCCGGGACATCGCCCGTTCCGCCCTGGCCGCCGGGCTGCCGGCGGCGCTGGACCGGGGCGAGTTCGTCGTGCACTACCAGCCGATCGTGTCCCTGGTCGAGGGCTCGATGCTGGCCGTGGAGGCGCTGGTCCGGTGGCAGCACCCGGAGCTGGGGCTGATCGGGCCGGACCGGTTCATCGGGCTCGCCGAGGAGACCGGCCTCATCGTCCGGCTCGGCGAGTGGGTGCTGCGGCAGGCCTGCCGGGACGCGGAGGCGTGGCGGCGCGAGTTCCCCCGGGCGCAGCTGGTGGTCAGCGTCAACCTGGCCGCCCGGCAGGCCGACGACCCGGGGATCGTGGACACCGTGGCCGACGCGCTGGCCTCCACCGGGCTGCCGGCGGATCTGCTGCAACTGGAGCTGACGGAGAGCGCGGTGATGGGCACCGCCGGGGAGCCGCTGCGGTCGCTGCACCGGCTGGCCGCCCTCGGCGTACGGATGGCGATCGACGACTTCGGCACCGGCTACTCCAACCTGGCGTACCTGCGCCGGCTGCCCATCCACTGCCTCAAGCTGGCCGGGCCGTTCGTCGAGGGCATCCGGGGTGAGGACGTCGAGGCGGTGCCCGACCACCGGGACGAACGGATCGTGGACGCGTTGGTGCGGCTGGCGCACGCGCTGGAGCTGTGGGTGACCGCCGAGGCGGTGGAGACCGGGGTACAGGCCGAGCGGCTGCGCGCGCTGCGCTGCGACACCGGGCAGGGCCGGTTCTTCGGCCCGCCCGCACCGGCGGCGGAGATCACCGCCCGGCTACGCGACGACGACCGGGGAGCGACGGCATGAGCCTGACGGACAGCGAGGCGGCGGTCGCCGTACTCGCCGGGTTGGCGATCCTCGCCGGGCTCGCCGGGGTGGTGGTGCCCGGCCTGCCGGCGCTGCCGCTGTGCTGGGGCGGGGTGCTGGTCTGGGCGATCTTCGGCGGCGCCGGGCCCGGCCGCTGGGCGGTGCTCGCCGCCGCGACCGTGGTCGCCGCGGGTGGCACCGTCGTCAAGTACGCCTGGCCGGGGCGGAACCTGAAACGCACGGGGGTGCCCACCTCGTCGCTGCTCGCCGGTGGGCTGCTGGGCCTGGTCGGCTTCTTCGTGGTCCCGGTGATCGGGCTGGTGCTCGGCTTCGTCGGCGGGGTGTGGGCGGCGGAGCGGCTGCGGCTGGGCGACTCCCGGCTGGCCTGGCCGGCGACGAAGCAGGCGGTCGCGGCGGCCGGCCTGTCCATGCTCGTCGAGTTCCTCGCCGGCCTGCTCGTCGCCGCGCTCTGGGTCGCCGGGCTGCTGCTCACCTGAGCAGACGCGGGCGGCCGCGCCGGATCGGACCGGTGCGTGCCGCTTGCTCCGACGGAATCGGTGCGGTGCAGTGCGGATCGGACCGGTGCGGGCCGGGCCGGTCGCTCGGTTCGAGCCGATGCGGGTGCGGTGCGGGCGGCGCGGGGCGGGCGTCGGGTACGGCGCAGCGCCGTACGGTGAGAGAGAGGTGACGTGCCCCGCGCCGCCGCGTGCCGGGCGGTCCGAGCGCCCGGCGGTGGCCCGTCGCGATCGGGCCTGGTCACGGGCTCAAGCATGCGGTCCACGAGCCGGCGCGGCAAGGTAATTTGCCCGGCTCGGCCGGCCTGCCCACCCGCAGCGCCGGCCTGCCGGCCGGGGCCGCCGTGTGCCGTCTGGCACCCTGTCGAGCTGCCCCACCGCACGGGGCAGCTCGACAGGGGGCCGGTCGGACAGGGCGGGCGGCAAGGGCGGACGGACAGAGGCAGGGCGCAAGGGCGGGCGCTGCGAGGCGGGCCCGGGTGCGTTCCGGGGCGGTTGCCGGGATGCCGGGCGGGGCATTGACGGTCGACCGGTTCAGCCAGTAGACCTTGGTGATGGAGGCCCGCCGATGAGGAAAGCTCCGCTCACGTTGGAACAGCTGCGGGTCGCCGTCGCAGAGGGCGAGATCGACACCGTGGTGCTGGCCCTGGTCGACATGCAGGGCCGGTTGCAGGGCAAGCGGTTCCACGCGCCCTACTTCCTCGACCAGGTGGCCGCGCACGGCAGCGAGGGGTGCAACTACCTGCTCGCCGTCGACGTCGACATGAACACCGTAGACGGGTACGCGATGTCGAGCTGGGAACGCGGCTACGGCGACTTCGCCATGGTGCCGGACTTCGACACCCTGCGCCGGGTGCCCTGGCAGCCGGGCAGCGCGCTGCTCCTGGCCGACCTGGCCTGGCTGGACGGGGCCCCGGTGGTCGCCTCGCCCCGGCAGATCCTGCGCCGGCAGCTCGACCGGCTGGCCGCGCACGGGCTGACCGCGTACGCCGGCACCGAGCTGGAGTTCGTGCTGTTCCGGGACTCGTACGAGGAAGCCTGGCAGCGCGGCTACCGGGACCTGACCCCGGCCAACCAGTACAACGTGGACTACTCCCTGCTCGGCACCGCCCGGGTGGAGCCGCTGCTGCGCCGCATCCGGCGGGAGATGGCCGGGGCGGGGCTCACCCCGGAGAGCGCGAAGGGGGAGTGCAACCTCGGCCAGCACGAGATCGCCTTCCGCTACGACGAGGCGGTGGCCTGCGCCGACCACCACGTGATCTACAAGAACGGGGCGAAGGAGATCGCCGCCCAGGAGGGCATGTCGATCACCTTCATGGCCAAGCCGAACGCGCGCGAGGGCAACTCCTGCCACATCCACTTCTCGCTGCGCGACGCCGACGGCCGCTCGGCGATGCTCGGCGACGGGCCGGCGCACCTGTCGACGACCGGGCAGCGGGTGCTGGCCGGGCTGCTGGCCACGATGCGCGAGTTCAGCCTCCTGTTCGCCCCGAACATCAACTCGTACAAGCGCTACCAGCCCGGGTCGTTCGCCCCCACCGCGCTGCGCTGGGGCACGGACAACCGCACCTGCGCGTTGCGGCTGGTCGGGCACGGCCAGGGCATGCGGGTGGAGAACCGGGTGCCGGGGGCGGACGTGAACCCGTACCTGGCGATCGCGGCCCTCGTCGCCGGCGCGGTGCACGGCATCGAGCGCGAGCTGGAACTGGGCGAGGAGTGCACCGGCAACGCGTACGACGATCCGGCCGCCGAACGGGTCCCCGGCACGCTCCGCGACGCCCTGGCCCTGTGGGAGGGCTCGACGGTGGCCGCCGAGGCGTTCGGTGACGAGGTGACGGCCCACTACGCCAACCAGGCGCGCATCGAGCTGACGGCCTTCGACGCCGCCGTGACGGACTGGGAGCTGATCCGTGGCTTCGAACGCCTCTGACGCAGGGGAGGGGCCGGGCTTGAGTGAGGTGGTGGATCCGGCCACCGGGGAGGTCGTCGGGTTCGTGCCCGCCACGTCGGTCGGGGAGGCCGACGCGGCGATCGCGCGGGCGGACGCGGCCTTCCGGCGCTGGCGGGCGGTGGCGCCGGGGGAGCGGGCGCGGGTGTTGCGGCGGTTCGCGGCGGTGGTCGACGCGCACCTGGAGGAGCTGGCGCGGCTGGAGGTGCGCAACTCCGGGCACACCATCGGCAACGCGCGGTGGGAGGCGGGCAACGTCCGCGACGTCCTCGACTACTACGCGGGCGCGCCCGAGCGGCTGACCGGGCGGCAGATCCCGGTGCCGGGCGGGCTGGACGTGACGTTCCACGAGCCGCTCGGCGTGGTCGGGGTGATCGTGCCGTGGAACTTCCCGATGCCCATCGCCGCCTGGGGCTTCGCGCCGGCGCTCGCGGCCGGCAACACCGTGGTGCTCAAGCCCGCCGAGCTGACCCCGCTGACGGCGCTGCGCCTGGCCGAGCTGGCGCGCGAGGCGGGCGTGCCCGACGACGTGTTCACCGTGCTGCCGGGCGCCGGGTCGGTGGTGGGGGAGCGGTTCGTCACCCATCCCGCCGTCCGCAAGGTCTGCTTCACCGGTTCCACGGAGGTCGGCACCCGGATCATGGCCGGCTGCGCCGCGCAGGTGAAGCGGCTGACCCTGGAGCTGGGCGGCAAGAGCGCCAACCTCGTCTTCGCCGACGCGGACCTGGAGCGGGCGGCGGCCACCGCCCCGTACGCCGTCTTCGACAACGCCGGCCAGGACTGCTGCGCCCGGTCGCGGATCCTGGTCCAGCGGCCGGTGTACGACCGGTTCCTGGAGCTGCTCGAACCGGCGGTGCGCGCGCTGCGGGTGGAGGACCCGGCCCGGGACACGGCCGAGATGGGCCCGTTGATCTCCGCCGCCCAGCGCGACCGGGTGGCCGGCTACGTCGACGGGGCGAAGGTCGCCTTCACCGGCTCCCGCCCCGACGGCCCCGGCTTCTGGTACGCCCCGACGGTGCTGCTCGCCGACTCGCCCGCGGACCGGCACTGGCGGGAGGAGATCTTCGGCCCGGTCGTCTCGGTGCTCCCGTTCGACGACGAGGCCGACGCGATCCGGCTCGCCAACGACACCGAGTACGGCCTCTCCGGCTCGGTCTGGACCCGGGACGTGGGCCGGGCGGTGCGGGTGGCGCGGGCCGTGGAGGCGGGCAACCTCAGCGTCAATTCGCACTCCTCGGTGCGCTACTGGACGCCGTTCGGCGGGATGAAGCGTTCCGGGCTGGGCCGCGAGCTGGGCCCCGACGCGCTGCACGCCTTCACGGACGTCAAGAACGTGTTCATCGCGACGGAGGAGTGATCAGGTGCGGGGTCGACTTGAGGGCCGGGTGGCCGTGGTCACCGGGGCGGGCAGCGGGATCGGGCTGGCCACCGTGCGGCGCTTCGCCGCCGAGGGGGCCCGGGTGGTCTGCGTGGACGTCGACGCGGAGGCGGGTGGGCGGGCCGCCGAGGAGGTCGGCGGCGAGTTCGTCGCCACGGACGTCGCCGACGAGGCGGCCGTACGGGACCTCTTCGACGGCGTGGCCGAGCGGCACGGACGCATCGACGTGGCGTTCAACAACGCCGGCATCTCCCCGCCGGAGGACGACTCCATCCTGACCACGGGGCTGGACGCCTGGGAGCGCGTGCTGCGGGTCAACACCACGAGCGTCTACCTCTGCTGCAAGCACGTCATCCCGCACATGCGCAGGCAGGGCAAGGGCTCGATCATCAACACCGCGTCGTTCGTGGCCCTGATGGGGGCGGCCACCTCGCAGATCGCGTACACGGCGAGCAAGGGCGGGGTGCTGGCGATGACCAGGGAGCTGGGCGTGCAGTTCGCCCGGGAGGGCATCCGCGTCAACGCGCTCTGCCCCGGCCCGGTCGCCACCCCGCTGCTGCTGGAGCTCTTCGCCGCCGATCCGGAGCGGGCCGCCCGCCGGCTGGTGCACGTGCCGATGGGGCGGTTCGGCGAGCCGGAGGAGATCGCCGCCGCGGTGGCGTTCCTGGCCAGCGACGACTCGTCCTTCATGACCGCCGCGCAGTTCGTCGTGGACGGCGGCATCACCGGCGCGTACGTCACCCCGCTGTGAACCGGCCACTGATCGGGATCACCGCGTACGTCGAGCCGGTCGGTTGGGGGGTGTGGCGGGACGTGCCGGCGGTGCTGCTGCCCGAGGCGTACGTCCGGGCGGTCACCGCGGCCGGGGGCCGGGCGGTGGTGCTGCCCCCGGACGACCGCGACGCGGACGTGCTGCGGGTGCTCGACGGGCTGGTCCTGGCCGGCGGCGCGGACGTCGACCCGGCCCGGTACGGCCAGCCGCCGGCGCCCCGTACCGAGAGCCGGCCCGGCCGCGACGCGGGCGAGCTGGCCCTGCTCACCGCGGCGCTCGACACCGACCTGCCGGTCCTCGGGGTCTGCCGGGGGATGCAACTGCTCGCCGTCGCCGCCGGTGGGGCGCTGCACCAGCACCTGCCGGACCTGATGGGGCACGACCTGCACCGCCCCGCCCCCGGCGTCTACGGCGGGCACGGCGTGCGGTTCGCCCCGGCCAGCCTGGCCGCGACGGTGATGGCCGGGGTGGACCGGGTCAACTCCTACCACCACCAGGCGGTGGCCGACCCGGGTCGGCTGGCGGTGACCGGCTGGTCCGACGACGGGGTGGTCGAGGCGGTCGAGGACCCGCACCGGCCCTTCCTGCTCGGCGTGCAGTGGCACCCGGAGAACGAGCCCGATCCGCGACCGATCGCCGCACTGGTGCGGGCCGCCCGGGAAGGCCGGGTCGGCCCGGCGCGCCGGTGACACACTCCCCGCCACCGCTGCGGCGGGCGGCTGGGGGTGTCGCACATCACAGTCGCCTCCCGGGGTGGCTCCCACCCGGGGCCGTATCGTCCCGTGCACGGGACTGACATGCGGCGCTGGTCCAGATTCGGGTGACCAGCCGTCCTGTGTGGACCCGGCCCCGCGACGCCGCGGTCGGGGGGTGCCGGCCCGGTGCGGCGGACGTGAACAGCGCACGCCGGGCGGTATGCGTTACGTTGCTCGTCCGTCGGGGTACCAAGCGGGGCACGGCCGGTCGGATCACCGGGCCGAGGCGGTGACGGCCGGAGCGGGAGGAACTATGAGCTCGGCCCAGGGGGGCATGGACGAGGGTTGCCCGTCCGAGGTGGGCCAGGAGGTTGATCTTCCCCCGTTGCTGGCTGCCGCCTTCGCCGGTGGCGGCGAGATGGGCGGGTTGATGGGCAGCCTCGACTGGTCCGCCCACCCGCTCGGCACCCCCGACCGGTGGCCGCCGGCGCTCTGCTCGGCGATCGGCCTGATGCTCGCCTCCAGCGCGCAGATCGTCATGTTCTGGGGCGAGGACGAGCTCGCCTTCTACAACGACGCCTACCGCCCCACGATCGGTGGCAAGCACCCGGACGTGCTGGGCCAGCCGGCCCGCGAGCACTGGGCGGAGACCTGGAGCGTGCTCGGGCCGCTGCTGGAGGGCGTCCGGCGGGACAGCCGGTCGTACCGCGCGCAGGACCACCCCTTCCCGCTCGACCGGCGCGGCTTCCTGGAGGAGACGTACTTCGACGTCTCCTACGACCCGATCCTGGCCGCCGACGGCACCGTCGCCGGCGTCTTCTGCATCGTCAACGAGACCACGGGCCGGGTGGTCGGGGAGCGCCGGCTGCGGCTGCTGGCCGAGCTGGGCACCGACCTGGCCGAGGTGGACAGCCGGCCCGAGCTGGGCAGGGTCGCGGCGGCGGTGCTCAACCGGCACCGGCCGGACGTGCCGTTCTCGCTGGTGTACCTGCCCGACGAGGCCGGGAACCTGGTCCTGACCGGGTGCGGCGGCGTCGGCCCACGGGCGGTCGCCACGCCCCCGCCGGCGCGGCTCGCCGAGGTCACCGTCGCCGGCACCGCCGCCACCGTCGCCGTCACGGACCTGCTCACCGAGGTTCCGGCCGACGCGACCGGTGAGGCGCTGGTGCTGCCGGTCACCGCCGGGAACGAGACAGTGGGCGCGCTGGCCGTCGGCGTCGCCCGCCGACAGCCGCTCACCGACGAGTACCGGGACTTCTTCGACCTGGTCGCCGCGCAGCTCTCCCGGGCCGTCGGGCGGCAGCAGGCGTACGAGCAGGAACGCACCCGCGCCGCCGAGCTGACCGCCCTGGACCGGGCCAAGACCAACTTCTTCGCCAACGTCAGCCACGAGTTCCGCACCCCGCTGACCCTGGTGCTCGGCCCGCTGGAGGACCTGCTGGCCGACCCGGCGCTGCCGGAGGCGTACACCGAACGGCTCACCACCATGCACCGCAACGCGCTGCGGCTGCTCAAGCTGGTCAACACGGTGCTCGACTTCTCCCGGCTGGAGTCCGGGCGGCTGGCCGCCCGCTACCAGCCCACCGACCTCGCCGACTACACCGCCCGCCTGGCCAGCACGTTCCGGTCGGCCACCCAGCGGACCGGGCTGCGCCTGGTCGTGGACTGCCCGCCGCTGCCGGCGCCGGTCTTCGTGGACCGGGACATGTGGGAGAAGGTCGTCCTCAACCTGGTCTCGAACGCGGTGAAGTTCACCTTCGACGGCGAGATCCGGGTGCGGATCCGCGCCGTCGACGGGGCCGCCCGACTGGAGGTCACCGACACCGGCGTCGGCATCGTGCCGGAGGAACTGCCGCAGATCTTCGAGCGCTTCCACCGGGTGCCCGGGGTGCGTTCGCGCAGCCACGAGGGCACCGGGATCGGCCTGGCACTGGTCCGCGAGCTGGTCGAGATGCACGGCGGCGAGGTGGCCGTGCGCAGCCGCGTCGACGAGGGCAGCACGTTCACCGTGACCGTTCCGTTCGGCGCCGGGCACCTGCCGGTCGAGCGGGTCGTCGACGCCGGCCCTCCGGCGCAGGTCGAGCTGGCGCGGGCCGACCTCTACGTCGCGGAGACGGCGCTCTGGACGGGCGTCGCCGGGGCGGCCGACGGTGCCGGCTCGGCCCGGGGGACCGGCGCCGCCGGCCGGATCCTGGTCGCCGACGACAACGCCGACCTGCGTGAGCACGTCACCCGGCTGCTCTCCCCGTCCTGGGAGGTGGTCGCGGTCACCGACGGCGTGGAGGCGCTGCGGCACGCCGTCGACGGCTCGTTCGACCTGGTGCTGACCGACGTGATGATGCCCCGGCTCGACGGGTTCGGGCTGGTGGCCGCGTTGCGCGCGGATCCGCGTACCCGGCACCTGCCGATCGTGCTGCTCTCCGCCCGGGCCGGCTCCGCCGAGGAGGTCGCCGGGCTCGCGGTCGGCGCCGACGACTACCTCACCAAGCCCTTCTCCGGCCAGGAGCTGACCGCCCGGGTACGGGCCAACGTCGAGCTGGGCCAGCTCCGCGGCCAGATCATCCGTGGGCTGAGGGCCCTGGCCGACGCGGCGGTCGCGGTCAACACCGCCCGCTCCACGGCCGACGTGCTCCAGGTCGCCGCGCGGCACGCCCTGAGCCTCGCCGAGGCCGCCCGGGTGGTGGTCTCCGCCACCGGGATGCGCTTCGAGGCCGACGGCGGCGGGCTGGCCTCGATCGAGCCGTCCTTCGTGCTGCCGCTGACCGGCACCACCGGCGAGCGGCTCGGCGAGCTGCGGGTCTGGCGTCCGGACGGCGACGGGACCCACACCGACGAGGCCGCGCTCACCCAGCTCGCCCGGCTGGTCGGCGTGCGGCTGGAGAACGCCCAGCTCTACGAAGCCGAGCACCGCATCGCCACCACGCTCCAGCACAGCCTGTTGCCCCGGTCGCTGCCGCAGCTGCCGGGCGCCCTGGTGGCCAGCCGCTACCTGCCGGGCAGCGCCGACGCGGAGGTCGGCGGGGACTGGTACGACGTCGTCGCGCTCGGCGACGACGAGCTGGTGCTGGCGATCGGCGACGTGGTCGGCAAGGGCGTGCGGGCGGCCGCCGCGATGGGCCAGCTCCGCAACGCGCTGCGGGCGTACGTCCTGGAGGGCTTCGGTCCCGGCGATTCGCTGACCCGGCTCAACCGGCTCGTCGGCACCAACGAGGGCCGCTCCTTCGCGACGGTGTTCTGCCTGTGGTTCAGCCCCCGTACCAGCCGGATGCGGTACGCCAGCGCCGGTCACCCGTCCCCGCTGCTGATCCGGGGAGACGACGTGGCGTTCCTGCACGACCGGGCGCTCGGGCCGCCGGTCGGGGCGATCCCCGACACGGCCTACCGGACGGTCGAGGGGGAGCTGGCCGCCGGGAGCCGGCTGCTGCTCTACACCGACGGGCTGATCGAGGACCGGCAGCTCGGCATCGACGCCGCGCTGGCCACCCTGCGGCAGGACGCGGCCACCCCCGGCGAGCACGTGACCGACCTGATCGACGCCGTGGTGGAGCGGGTCGCCGGGCGGCCGTTGCGCGACGACGTCGCGGTGCTCGCCCTGGAGGCCGCGGAACTCAACCGGTTCGCGCTGCGGCTGCCGGCCGATCCCACCCGGCTCAGCGTGCTGCGCAAGCGGCTGGAGGACTTCCTCGTCGCGCACAAGGTCAGCGAGACGGACCTGTTCGACCTGACCGTCGCCGTCTCCGAGGCGGCCGCCAACGCCATCGAGCACCCGGTCGACCCGGTCGAGCCGACGATCGGCGTCGAGGTGACCATCTCCGACCGGACGGTGGTCGCCACGGTGCGCGACAGCGGCCGGTGGCGGGAGTCGACCGGATCGGGCTTCCGGGGGCGGGGGCTGTCCCTCATCGAGGCGCTGGGGGAGCTGTCGGTGCACCGTACCGCCGAGGGGACCGAGGTGACGCTGCGCCGGCGGCTGGCGGACTGAGCGCGGCCGGCGGTGCTCCGGCGCGCGACCGGCCGTGCGGCGCGGGGCGTGGGGGTTCAGGCCGGGCGGAGCCAGGCCTGGTCGGCCAGGCCGGAGATGTCCAGCACCCGGTGGACCTGCCGCGACGGCAGCACGGTGAGCGCGCCGGGGAGGTGCTGGGCCAGCCGGACCACGGCGTGGATGGCCGCCGAGTCGAAGAAGGTGACCGCCCGCAGGTCGAGCGTCACCCGCTCGGCCGGCTCCCGCAGCGCGGTCTGGAACATGACGTCGGCGGTGGCCATGTCGACCTCGCCGGTGACCAGGACGCGGAGGTGGTCACCGTCGATCTCCGCGCTGGCGGAGAAGACGGGAGACGTGCCGCCCCCTTGATCCACGGAGCCACAATCGCACAGCGGACCGGGCACGGCAACAACCGCTCCGGGCGGGCGGTGGCGGGGGTCACCACCGGGCGCGGCGATAAACTCGCGTCATGACCGTCCGTGCGCCGCTGACCCCCGGCACGCTCACCCCGTTGCGGCCCGTGCCCGCCCACATCGTCCGCCCGGAGTACGTGGGCAAGAAGCGTCCCCTCCAGTGGCGCGGCTCGCACGTGCAGACCCCGGAGACCATCGAGAAGATGCGGGTCGCCGGTCGGCTCGCGGCGCAGGCCACCCAGCTCGCCGGCGAACACTGCAAGCCGGGCGTGAGCACCGACGAGATCGACCGGGTCGTGCACGAGTTCCTCTGCGACCACGGCGCCTACCCGTCGACGCTGGGCTACCGGGGCTTCCCGAAGTCCTGCTGCACCAGCCTCAACGAGGTGATCTGCCACGGCATCCCCGACTCCACCGTGCTCGCCGACGGCGACATCATCAACGTCGACGTGACCGCGTACCTCGACGGGGTGCACGGCGACACGGACGCCACCTTCTGCGTGGGCGAGGTCGACGAGGAGGCCCGGCTGCTGGTCGAGCGCACCCACGAGGCGATGATGCGCGGCATCCGCGCCGTCGCCCCGGGCCGCCAGATCAACGTGATCGGCCGGGTCATCGAGTCGTACGCGAAGCGCTTCGGCTACGGCGTGGTGCGCGACTTCACCGGCCACGGCATCGGCGAGGCGTTCCACAGCGGGCTCTACGTGCCGCACTACGACAGCCCCCGCCCCACGGACGTGATGGAGCCGGGGATGACCTTCACCATCGAGCCGATGATCACCCTCGGCACCCACGAGTACGACATGTGGGACGACGGCTGGACCGTGGTGACGAAGGACCGCAGGTGGACGGCCCAGTTCGAGCACACCATCGTGGTGACCGAGGACGGCCACGAGATCCTCACGCTGCCGTGACGGAGACCCCGGCGGCGCTACGTGAGGCGCACCACGCGGACGTCTCCGGCGGTTGGCTGCGCCCCGCCGTCTTCGGGGCGATGGACGGGTTGGTCACCAACATCGCCCTGATCGCCGGGGTGGCGGGCGGCGGGGTGTCGCCGCGCAGCGTCGTGCTCACCGGCGTGGCCGGCCTGGTGGCCGGCGCCATCTCGATGGGGCTGGGGGAGTACACCAGCGTCCGATCGGCGAACGAGCAGGTCGCGGCCGAGGTCGCCAAGGAGCGTCGCGAGCTGGAGCGGCACCCTGAGGCGGAGGCGCGCGAGCTGGCCGAGGCGTGGGTCGCCCGGGGACTGCCGCCCGACCTGGCCATGGAGGTCGCCCAGGCCGTCCGGCGCAACCCGGAGGAGGCGCTGCGGGTGCACGTCCGGGAGGAGCTCGGCGTCGACCCGGACGAGCAGCCCAGCCCCTGGGCCGCCGCGATCTCGTCGTTCCTGTTCTTCTCGGTCGGGGCGCTGGTGCCGCTGCTGACGTACCTGTTCGGCGCGACGAGCCTGGGGCTGGCGCTCGCGGTCGGCGGGCTCGGGCTCTTCGTGGCCGGGGCGGTGGTCGCCCGGTTCACCGCCCGGCCCTGGTGGTCCGGCGGTCTGCGTCAGCTCCTGCTCGGCGCGGCGGCGGCCGGCGCCACGTATCTCGTCGGCACCCTCATCGGCGTGCAGGGCGGGCTCGGCTGACCGTCCCGCGCCGGCTCTCCCGCCACCGACGGGCGCCGTCGGGCGCGGTGTCAGCCGTCGAGAAGGTCGTCGACCGTGCCGTCGACGGGGCGGCCCCGGGCTGCCAGCTCGTCCGCCTGGCGGGTCAGGACGACGCCCACCTCGGTCATGTCCGCGCCCGCCAGTCCCGTTCGACGCACCGCGTCGCCCGGGTCGCGGAAGTAGGTGCGGCTGAGCAGGCCGGCGACCGTGGCCGCCGCCAGCCGCGCCTCGCCGAGCATCAGCAGCGCCTGGTCGGTCTCGTACCACTCGGCCAGCCGGGCGGCCCGGGCGTGCGCCGCGCCGCCCCGGTACCAGGCCCGGCGGGCCGCCGTGCTGAACTCGGCCGGCCGGGCCCGGGCCAGCCGGCCCAGGTGCTCGTCGCGCAGCGTGCGCAGCCAGCCGGTGGGGTCGTGCAGCGCCCGGGTGCTGACGTAGCGGTCGGCGGTCAACGGCCAGAGCGGGGAGATCACCCGGGCCTGGCACAGGTAGTCGTCGGCGCCGGCCACGGTCAGGTCGACAAGCACGCCGTCGACCCGCCGGGTCGCCGGGGACGGCCCGCCGCCGGGCCGGTACGTCACCACCAGCAGCCCGACCTCGCCGTCCCCACCGCCGTCGTCGTCGCCGTGGGCGAGCGGGCCGTGCACCGCGACCGCCAGCACGTCGGCCGGGAACCGTCGACGCACGGCGTCGGCGACCCGTTCGGCCACCGCCCACCGTGGATCGTCGGGGTGGGGTTCGCCGTCGGCGCCGGTCACCGCACCAGCCTATTCGCGGGCGGTCGACCCGCCCGGCACGCCGCGCCCGGTGGGCACCAGCCGGAAGACCATGATCTCCCGGCCGCCGGCCCGCTGGGCGTACGCGCGGTAGGCGGGCCACTCGGTGACCAGCAGCGTCCAGAGGCGGTCCCGTTCGGCGCCGGTGGCCACCTCGGCGCGCACCGGGACGCGGCGGCCCTTGACGGCCACCTCGGCGGCCGGATCGGCGCGCAGGTTCATCGCCCAGCCGGGCTGGTGGGTCTGGCCGAAGTTGGAGCCGACCACCACGTACGCGTCGCCGTCGGGCACGTAGAGCAGCGGATTGCTGCGCGGCTTGCCGGAGCGGCGGCCGGTGGTCGTGATGACCAGCGACGGGATGAGCCCGAGCGCGACCACCCGCCCCCGGGTGAGCCGCCCCACCATCCGGTCGGCGGGGACGAGCAGGCGGACGGCGGCGCCGAACCAGCGGTGGTGACCGACACGGCGGGTCAGGGCTCCCAGTACGGGCACGGCGACCAGTGTGCCCCTTCGCGGCCCGTCAGTCGAGACGTCGCTCGACCGGCAGCCGGGACCGGGTGAAGAAGCCCGCGCCGAGCATCGCGACCAGCGGCACCACCACCAGGACGCCGAGCGTGGTCCAGGGGACCACCACCGGGTACGGCTCCGTGACCGGCCACAGCGCGGCGTACCGGCGGTTGAGGGCGGTCAGGATGATCGACGCGGAGCCGAGCCCGGCGACGATGCCGAGCGCGGAGCCCAGTACGGCGATCACCCCGGACTGGCAGAGCGAGAGCAGCCGGCGCAGTCCCGGGCCGGCGCCGACCGCCGCGAGGGTGGACAGGTCGGCCCGCCCCTCGGCCGCCGCCAGCCCGGTGGCGATGGCGGCGGCGCCCAGGGTGATCACCCCGGCGGCGGCGGCCAGCAGGAGCAGCAGCGGCCGCCCCGCGTCGCCCTGCGTGCCCCGGTCGATCTCGACCTGCGCGTGCAGCGGGCGTACGGCGGCGACGAACCGGTCCTGCCGGTCCTCGTCGGGCACGCCGTCGGCGGCGATCGCCCAACCGAGCGGGTGGACGTTCAGGCCGAGCCGCCCGGCGGCCGCCGGGGAGAGCAGCAGCCGCTCCGCCCCCAGCGCGGTGGGCAGCGGGTACCCGGCGACGGTGGTGACGGCCCGGGGGTCGGGCCGGGCCTGCCCGGCGCGGGTCACCCGCACGTCGACCCGCCCGTCGCGCACGTAGCGCGGATCGGTCACGACCGCGCCGCCGGCCCGCAGCACGGCGGTGGCGGCGGCCACGTCGGCGGGGGCGGCTCCGGTGAGCGCCGGCAGGGCCGTGCCGTCGTCCACCAGGACGTGGAAGTACCGGCCGAGGTGGTCCTCGGGTTCCGCGCAGCGGGCGTCGGCGCGGGCGCGGCGCTGCTGCTCCGGGGTGAGCCTGTCGCCCGGCGTCCACGGGCAGACGCGCTCGGCGGGCAGCACCGGCGAGACCACGCACAGGTCGGTGGCCGTCCCGCACCGGGGCTCCGCCAGCGGCGCCACCGTCCGGACCCCCAGGTGGGCGCGCGCGGCCTCGCTGACCCCGGGCAGGTCGGGCAGGGTCTCCCCGTCCGACCCGGTGACCAGCACCGTGGTGGCCGGCAGGGCCGGCAGGTACATCGTGGCCGACCGGGCGTCGTCGCTGGCCAGGTACACCCCGATGGCGACGCTGCCGGCGACCGCGGCCATCACGGCGGAGATCGCGGGCGCGGTCGACGACCGGTTGCGGCTGGCGTCGCGCAGCGCGATCCGGGGCGCCAGCGGCAGCGACCGCCCGAGGCGGGCGAGCAGGCCGACAAGCGTCGGGGTGGCGAAGACCAGGCCCAGCTCGCCGAGGACGAGGCCGGCCAGGATGACCGCCGGCGCCGTCCGGGCCGCCCCGAACGCGGCCACCGCGGCCCCGGCGGCGGCCAGGACCGCCCCGACGGTCAACCAACGTCGCCGGTGCGCCGGCGGGGTGCGCCGGCCGGCCAGCCCCGCCACCACGTCCTGCCGGGCGGCCGTCCAGGCCGGGGCCAGCGCGGCCAGCACCCCGGCCAGCACCGCGACGGCGGCGATCGCCGCGAGCGCCTCCGGCCAGCAGCGGTACGCGCCGAAGCGCGCGCCGAAGAGGTGCTGCTCCACCAGGGAGCGGCCGGCGAACGCGGCGGCGACGCCCAGCGCGACCCCGAGGGCGGCGCCGACGGCACCCAGCACCACGCCGTCGGCCAGCACGATGCGGCGCAGGTGGGCGTCGTCCCCGCCCGCCACGGCGACCAGCGCGAGGTCCCGGCGCCGTCGCCGTACGCCGACCGCGAAGGCCGGTCCGACGAGCAGCACCACCTCCAGCAGCCCCAGCCCGCCGACGAGCACCGAGACGCTCATCCCCTCCACGTCCATGGCGGAGCGGCCGTACGGCGCGAACGTGACGGTGTCCGACGCCGGTGCGGGGACCCGGGCGTGCACCACGACGCCGTGGGCGTTGAGTCGGCGGAACAGCTCCTCGTCGGGGTCGCCGGGCAGGTCGACCAGCCAGCTCGTGCCCGGCTCGGCCTCCATCCGTCCCTCCGACGGGTGCAGCGTCACCACCGGGCCCAGGTCGTCGGGGTACTCGGCCACCCCGACCACCCGCCAGGAGCGGGCGCCGTCGCCGGAGGTGACGGTGCCGCCGAGGCGGGCGTCGAGGCGGCGCAGGGCCGCCGGGCTGACCACGATCTCGTCCGGCCCGGCCGGCGCCCGCCCCGAGTGGAACCGGACCAGCCCCCGCCCGAGCGGGTCGGTGAGGTCCACGGCGCGGCCCGTGAGCGTGTCGTCGACCCGCTCGCCGACCAGGGCGTCGAACGACACCCAGCGGCGCAGCGGGACCACCCGGCTCCCGGCCGGCAACAGGGCGGCCACCTGCCCGGCGGTGACGGGCCCGGCCGAGGGGCCGTCGTCCGGGTCGGTACGCCAGGTCTCGGCCCAGGTGCTCTGCGCGAGGGGGGTCCGCGTCACCCAGCTCAGCTCCGCGTCGGCCGTGCCGAGCTGGCGGTCGGCCCGCTCCACCGGGGTCAGCTCGGACATCCGCCAGCTCACCGCGGTGAAGCTCAGCACCAGCACCGGCAGCGCGATCATCGCGAGCACCAGCGCCGTACGCCCCCGGGCCCGCCGGGCCTCCCGCCGGGCGATCCGCAGCGCGGCCCACCAGGAACCGGCGGCCCGGGCGAGCCGGCCGCCCCGGCCCGGGCTCACCGACCGCTGCCGCTCAGCAGCTGCTCCACGCTGCCCAGCGGGGCCGTCGTGTCGACAAGCACCCCGTCGCGCAGGAAGACCACCCGGTCGGCCCAGGCGGCGTGGCGCGCCTCGTGGGTGACCAGCACGGCGGCGGCCCCGGCGTCGACGCGCCGGCGCAGCAGGTGCAGCACCGCCTCGCCGGTCTGCGAGTCCAGCGCGCCGGTCGGCTCGTCGGCGAGCACCAGCCGGCGCTCCCCGACGAGCGCGCGGGCGATGGCCACCCGCTGCTGCTGCCCGCCGGAGAGCTGGTCGGGGAACCGGTCGCCCAGCTCGGGCAGGCCCACCTCGGCCAGCGCGTCCAGCGCGAGGCGGCGGGCCCGGCGTACGCCCGTGCCGTCGAGTTCGAGGGGGAGGGCGACGTTCTCCACGGCGCTGAGGCTGCCGAGCAGGTTGAGGTCCTGGAAGACGTAGCCGATGCGGCGGCGCCGCACCTGGGCCAGCCGCCGCCGGTCGAGGGCGCCGAGCGGCTCGCCCTCCACGTACACCTCGCCCGCGGTCGGGCCGTCCAGCCCGCCGGCCAGGGCGAGCAGGGTCGACTTCCCCGAGCCGGAGGGTCCCATCACGGCGACGAGTTCCCCCGCGCGCACGGCGAGGCTCACCCCACGCAGCGCGTGCACGGCCGCCGCGCCGGCGCCGTGGGTGCGATGCACGTCACGCACGTCCAGCACCGGCGTGGTCGGGCTCCCGTCCGCCGGCCGGTTCCCCGTGCTCACCGTCGCGCCTCCTCGTCCGCCCGGTCCACCGCCTCGGCAGGCGTCGTCGGGACGCGGCCGGGCTCCGCCGGACGGTAGCGCACGAGGCTGGTCTCGCAGTGGTCCAGCCAGCGCACCTCGGCCTCGGCCTGGAAGACCATGGCGTCCAGCACCAGCCGCCACGGCAGGTCCTCGGGGCGGTCGCTGGCGTACTTCAACCGGGTCAACTCCTGCAACGTCCGCATGGTCGCGCTGCGCTGGGTCTGCACCACCGACCGGACGTCCACCCCGGGGGTGGTCAGCGCGAGGGCGAGCTTGATCGCCAACTCGTCCCGGGGCCGGTCGGTGCGGCTGATCGGAGTGGCGAACCACAGGGCCAGGTCCGTCCGCCCGGCGTCGGTGATCGCGTACGGGCGCTGCCCCGTCTCGCTCTCGGGCAGCGACCGGACCAGCCCGTCCCGCTCCAGCCGGGACAGGGTGGTGTAGACCTGCCCGATGTTCAGCGGCCAGGTCGAGCCGGTCGACTCCTCGAACGCGGCGCGCAGCTGGTAGCCGTACATCTGGCCGCGTTCGAGGAGGGCGAGCAGCCCGTGACGGATGGACATGGCAACGGAGTATGCATACCTGGTATGCGACCCGCAACCGGAGTGGGCGTCGAGGGCCGTCCGGTCAGGCGGGTCGGCCCGGGAACGGCACCGTCAGCGGGGTGATCCCGGCCGTCCGTCGCCAGCGGGTGGCCCGTACGGCGTACTCGACCAGGGCGGCCAGGGCCCTGTCCCGGTCGGCGCCGCTGGTGACCGGCACCACCGCCCGCCAGAACGCGGCCGTGCGCTCCTCCACCTCGGCGGCCAGCCGCAGCGCGCTCGCCCGGTCGGCGACCGGGAACGGCAGCGTGTAGCCGGCCCGGTCCGGCGGGACGTTCCCGCCACCGGCGCTCAACTGCACGATCAGGTCGTCGCGGCGGCGCCGGTGCGCGGCCTCCGCCTCCTTCGCGGCGGTCCGGGCGGCGCCGGTGAGGCGTACCCCGATGGGCCCGTAGGCCCAGATCGCGGCGTACTCGGCGGAGAGCGCCGCACCCAGCGCCCCGGCCGGCCCCGGCGGTGTCGGCGCGGTCACCTCAGCGCCTCCACGTGCGTGGCCCGGGCGGCGGCGATCGAGGCGAGCAGCGCGGCCCGCTCCGCCGGCGCCGTCGCGCAGGCCCGGGTCGCCGCCTCCCGGGCGGCGCGTTCGTCCTCGCGCAGCGCGGCCCGCGCCGCCGCCGGATCGCCCGGCGCGGCGGGCGTGGCCGCGGCGGAGGCCGAGGGCAGCGGTACGCCGATGAGCCGGGCCAGTTCGGTCGCGTGCGCGCGGTGCGCCTCGGCGATCGGCGTGAGCAGGCCGGCGAGCGTGGGGTGCGCGGCGGCGGCGTCCCGGTGCCCGGCGGCGAGCCGGAGCGACTCGTCGAGCAGCGGCGTGAGCGGATCCGGCCCGGGGGCGGGGTCGTCGTCGCGGCTCAGGAGGCCGCAGCCGGTCAGCGGCGCCGCCGCTCCGCCGAGCGCCAGGAGCATCCCGGCGCGCAGCACCTTTCGCCGGGAATGCCCGGTTGCCTCGCCGCGTCGTGTCGTTCTGCCCGTCGCCACCGGACAAGTCAACACCATCACCGGCCGTACGTGGGCGACCGGCGTCGGTGCGCCGCCCGGCCCGACGCGCGGCAGGCGCGTTACGCTCTGCGCAGCCGCCGGCGCGTCAGCTCCGGTGGCGTGCCGGCATGGCGGCCGACCGGGTGCCGTCGATCAGCAGGAGGGTGCGGAGATGACGCAGCGTGGCCGTGCCACGAGGTCGACGGGTCCGGCGGGGAGACCCCGACGCGCCGACGCCCCACGGGGCGGGGAGCGTGCCGGCGGCCCGCGCGGCGACCTCGCCGCCCGGCGGGCCCGGCTGCGCGAGGTGATCGAGCCGGTGATCATCGGCGCCGGTTACGACCTGGAGGAGCTCTCCGTCTCCCGGGCCGGCCGGCGGCACGTGGTGCGGGTGATCGTGGACGCCGACGGCGGGATCAACCTGGATGCCGTCGCCGAGGTCTCCCGGGCCGTCTCCGCGGCCCTCGACGCGGCCGAGGAGGCCTCCGGTGACCTCGTCGCCGGGGAGTACCAGCTGGAGGTCAGCTCCCCCGGCGTGGACCGGCCGCTCACCCTGCCCCGGCACTGGCGGCGCAACGTCGGCCGGCTGGTGAAGGTGACCGCCCGCGGCGCGGGCGCCCCGTCCGGCCAGGGGGCCGGGCAGCCCACCGGCGACCGGCAGGTCACCGGCCGGGTGGTCGAGGCCGACGACGAGCGCGTGGTGCTGGAGACCGACGCCGGCCGCGCCGCGTGGACGTACGCAGAGCTCGGCCCCGGCCGGGTACAGGTCGAGTTCCACCGCCTCGACGAGATCGAGGAGACGGACGAACCCGACGACATGGACGACACCGACGACTTCGACGACGAAGATGATGTGGAGGACGAGGAGAGGTGAACATCGACCTCGCGGCGCTGCGCGCACTCGAGCGCGAGCGGGAGATCCCGTTCGACACGATCCTCGCGGCGATCGAGACCGCGCTGCTGACCGCCTACCGGCACACCGAGGGGGCGGAGTCGCACGCCCGGGTGGAGATCGACCGCAAGTCCGGCGCGGCCCTGGTCTACGCGCAGGAGCTGGACGACGACGGCACCGTCGTACGGGAGTGGGACGACACCCCGCACGACTTCGGGCGGATCGCCGCCATGACGGCCAAGCAGGTGATCCTCCAGCGACTGCGGGAGGCCACCGACGAGGTGCACTTCGGCGAGTACGTGGGCCGCGACGGTGACCTGGTCACCGGCGTGGTGCAGGCGCACGAGGCGCGCAGCGAGAAGGGCATCGTCAGCGTCGACCTCGGCAAGCTGGAGGGCGTCCTGCCGCAGTCCGAGCAGGTGCCCGGCGAGCGCTACGCGCACGGCGAGCGGATCCGCTGCGTGGTGGTGCACGTGGCCAAGGGGATGCGCGGGCCGCAGATCACCCTCTCCCGGTCGCACCCGGCGCTGGTCAAGAAGCTCTTCGCGCTCGAGGTGCCGGAGATCGCCGACGGCACGGTCGAGATCGGCGCGATCGCACGTGAGGCGGGTCACCGTACGAAGATCGCGGTCCGCTCCACGACCCAGGGGGTCAACCCCAAGGGCGCCTGCATCGGTCCGATGGGGCAGCGGGTACGGGCCGTCATGAGCGAGCTGCACGGCGAGAAGATCGACATCATCGACTGGTCGGACGACCCGGCGACGTTCGTCGGCAACGCCCTGTCGCCGGCCAAGGCCCTGCGGGTCGAGGTGGTCGACCTGGCCACCCGCACCGCCCGGGTCACCGTCCCGGACTTCCAGCTCTCCCTCGCCATCGGCCGGGAGGGGCAGAACGCCCGACTTGCTGCCCGGTTGACCGGTTGGCGGATCGACATCCGGTCCGACGCCGAGCAGTCCGGTGCCGCCGGCCGGGGCGGAGCTGATCACGTCCCGGAGCCGGGCGGCGCGATCTCGGGCTCCTAGGGGTAGACTTTCTCCAGTGGTACGACGCGCGCTGCCGGAACGCACCTGTGTGGGTTGCCGACGACGTGCGCCGGCCAGCGAATTGCTGCGGATCGTCGCGGTTGGCGACGAGGCTGGTCACAGCCTCCGGCCCGACCCGGCCCGCAGGCTGCCGGGTCGGGGAGCGAACATGCACCCGGATCCGGCCTGCTTCGCGCAAGCGGTGCGGCGACGCGCTTTCGGGCGTGCGCTGCGCCTCACCGGGGTCCCTGACCACGGTGAGCTTGCGGAGCACGTCGATGCGCCAACCACTACGTCCGGTCAGCCCGACCGGGCGAGGGTCGCTAGCAGGGTAGGACGACCGACATGAGCACACGATGAAGTCCCTGAAATGACCAGGCTTCAAGTGCACGAGTGAGGTCGCTGCGGGTGCTGCCCGCACGACCTCGGAGTGAGGAGTGCAGTGGCAGGTAAGGCCCGCGTACACGAGCTTGCAAAAGAGCTCGGGGTCGAAAGCAAGACCGTTCTCGCCAAGCTCAAGGAGATGGGCGAGTTCGTGAAGTCCGCGTCCAGCACCGTCGAGGCGCCCGTCGCCCGACGGCTGCGTAGCGCATTCGTCGCCGGCGCCGGTTCTCCGGCACCGGCCGCCCCACCGGCGGCCGCCCCGGCGCCGACCCCGACCCCGACGACGCCCTCCCCGGCCCCCGGTGGGCCCCGGGTCTCGGCCAAGCCGATGCCGCCCCGGCGGCCGGCCGCGCCGGCACCCGGTCCGAAGCCCAAGGGCCCGGTGCCCGGTCCGCCGCAGCCCGCGGCCCCGGTCGCCAAGCCGGCGAGTGCCCACGACATCGAGGTGGCGGCCGCCGAAGCGCGTGCCGCCGCGCTGAAGGCCGAGCAGGAGGCGGCGGTCAAGGCCGCCCAGGCCGCTCGGCAGCAGCAGCGTGAGAACGTCCGCCGGGAGCCCCCGGCGGACGGTGGCAACCGTCCCGGTCCCCGACCGGGTCCGGGTGCCATGCCGCCCCGCCCGGGTTCCCCGGCCGCCGGTCGTCCCGGCACGCCGGCACCGGGCCCGGGTGGTCGTCCGGGCGGGCGTCCGCCGGCGCGCGGCGCCGGTAACAACCCGTTCGGCATCCAGGGCAGCCAGCAGCAGCAGCGGCCTCCGGCCGCCGGTCCGGGTGGCCCCCGGCCCAGCCCGGCCGGCATGCCGCCGCGTCCGAGCCCGGCCTCCATGCCGCCCCGTCCGAGCCCGGCCTCCATGCCGAGCCAGCGTCCCGCTACCGGTCGCCCCGGCCCCGGTGGCGCCGGTCGCGGTCCCGGTGGCGGCGCGGGTCGTCCCGGTGGCGGCGGCGGTGGCGGTGGCTTCCGCGGCGGTCCCGGTGGCGGCGGCGGTGGCGGTGGCTTCCGCGGCGGTCCCGGTGGCGGCGGCGGTGGCGGTGGCTACCGTGGCGGTCCCGGTGGCGGCGGCGGTGCGCCGGGCGGCGGTTTCCGTCCGGGTGCTCCGGCCGGCGGCGGCGGTCGTCCGGGTGGTGGCGGTCGTGGCCGTGGCGGCGGCGCCGCGGGTGCCTTCGGGCGTCCGGGTGGCCGGCCGACGCGCGGTCGCAAGTCCAAGAAGCAGCGCAGACAGGAGTTCGACAACCTGTCGGCCCCGACCATGAGCTCGGGTGCCCCCCGGGGTCAGGGTCAGGTCGTCCGGCTCTCCCGTGGCGCCTCGCTGTCGGACTTCGCCGACAAGATCAACGCCAACCCGGGTTCGCTGGTCCAGGAGATGTTCAACCTGGGCGAGATGGTCACGGCGACCCAGTCGTGCTCCGACGACACCCTGCTCCTGCTGGGTGAGCACCTCGGCTTCAACGTGCAGATCGTCAGCCCGGAGGACGAGGACCGCGAGCTGCTCGCGCAGTTCAACATCGACCTCGACGCCGAGGTCGCGGAGGACCGCCTGGTCGACCGCGCGCCGGTCGTGACCGTCATGGGTCACGTCGACCACGGTAAGACCAAGCTGCTCGACGCGATCCGCAAGGCGAACGTCGTGGCCGGCGAGGCGGGTGGCATCACCCAGCACATCGGTGCCTACCAGGTCCACGTGCCGCACGAGGGCGAGGACCGCGCGGTGACCTTCATCGACACCCCGGGTCACGAGGCGTTCACCGCCATGCGTGCCCGTGGTGCCCAGGTCACCGACATCGTGGTGCTCGTCGTCGCGGCCGACGACGGTGTCATGCCGCAGACGATCGAGGCGTTGAACCACGCCAAGGCGGCCGACGTGCCGATCGTGGTGGCGGTCAACAAGGTCGACAAGCCGGAGGCGAACCCGGACAAGGTCCGCCAGCAGCTGACCGAGTACGGCCTGGTCGCCGAGGAGTACGGCGGCGACACCATGTTCGTCAACGTGGCGGCGAAGCCGGGCATCGGCATCGACGAGCTGCTCGAGGCGGTCCTGCTGACCGCCGACGCGTCGCTGGAGCTGACCGCTCCGATCGACGGGCCGGCGCAGGGTGTGGCCATCGAGGCGCACCTGGACAAGGGCCGCGGTGCGGTGGCGACGGTGCTGGTGCAGAAGGGCACCCTGCGGGCGGGCGACTCCATCGTCGCCGGTGGGGCGCACGGCCGGGTCCGGGCGATGCTCGACGAGAACGGCAACCAGGTCGCCGAGGCGGGTCCGGCCCGTCCGGTCCTGGTGCTCGGTCTGACCGCGGTGCCCGGTGCCGGCGACACGTTCCTGGCGGCCGAGGACGACCGCACGGTGCGCCAGATCGCCGAGCAGCGGCAGGCACGGCGGCGGGCGGCGTCGTTCGCCAACTCCCGCGGCCGGGCCACCCTCGAGACGCTCATGGAGCAGCTCAAGGAGGGCGAGAAGACCTCGCTCAACCTGGTGCTCAAGGGCGACGTCTCCGGTTCCGTGGAGGCCCTCGAGGACGCGCTGTTCAACCTCGACATCCCGGAGGAGGTCCAGCTCAGGATCATCCACCGGGGCGTGGGCGCGATCACCGAGAGCGACGTCATGCTCGCGAGCGCGTCGTCCGAGCCGGTCACGATCATCGGTTTCAACGTGCGGGCCGCCAACAAGGTCCGCGAGATCGCCGACCGCGAGGCTGTGGAGATCCGGTACTACACCGTGATCTACCAGGCCATCGAGGAGATCGAGGCCGCGCTCAAGGGCCTGCTCAAGCCGGAGTACGAGGAGGTCGAGCTGGGCACCGCGGAGATCCGCGACGTCTTCCGCTCGTCCAAGATCGGCAACATCTCCGGTTGCATCGTCCGGTCGGGCATCATCCGGCGCAACGCCAAGGCGCGCCTGCTGCGGGACGGGTCGGTGGTGGCGGACAACCTCACCGTCAGCTCGCTCAAGCGGTTCAAGGACGACGCCACGGAGGTGCGCGAGGGCTTCGAGTGTGGTCTGACCCTGGGTGGTTACAACAACGTCCAGGTCGGCGACGTCATCGAGACCTTCGAGATGCGGGAGAAGGTTCGCGCCTGATCCGCTGAACCACTGATCGAGGGGTTTGCGCCGAAAGGCGTAAACCCCTTGATCATGTGGGGGGTCGTGCGGGTATCGTCCGGGGCGATGTTCACCGGAACCGCGGTCTTCGACCTGCTGCTGCCGGGCGACTCCAGGTCGCTCAAGGCCAAGAGATCATACGTGCGGCCGATCGTGGCGGCGCTGCGCCGTTTCGAGGTGTCGGCCGCCGAAGTGGGAGCGCTCGACCTGCACGGTCGGGCCGAGATCGCCGTGGCCGTGGTGGCCGCTGAGGCGTCGCACGTCCGCGAGGTGCTGGACTCCTGCGAGCGCCTGGTGGCCGGCCGGCCGGAGACCGAGTTGCTCTCGGTGCGCCGGCGGCTGTACGGCGAAGAGGACTGACCCGGCGGCGCCCGTCCGCCGGGTGGCCGGGAGGGTGCCGGCGGCGCGCGGTGCGGGTGGCCGCGCGGGTAGTGTTCGAGTTGTTGGGCCGTCGGCTCCGGGGCGCTCCGCGTCGCCGGACGGCGGCCGGGAGCGGTACGCCGTGGAGGTGGCGAAGATGTCGGATCCGGCCAAGGTACGCCGGCACGCGGAGCGGGTGCGTGAACTGGTGGCGTCGGTGGTGCGCAGCCAGATCAAGGATCCCCGGCTCGGCATGATCACCATCACCGACGCCCGGATCACCGCCGACCTGCGCGACGCGACCGTCTTCTACACGGTGCTCGGCGACGCGGCGGCCCAGGCGGGCACGGCGGCGGCGCTGGAGAGCGCCAAGGGCATGCTGCGCAGCACCGTCGGCAAGGCGCTCGGGCTGCGGCACTCGCCGACGCTGACCTTCGTCCTGGACGACGTGCAGGATCAGGTCAAGCACATCGACGACCTGCTCGCCCAGGCCCGCAACGCCGACGCCGAGGTGCAGCGCATCGCCGCCCGGGCCGAGTACGCGGGCGAGCCCCAGCCGTACCGGCTGGACGAGGACGAGGACGCCGACGAGGCGCGCGACGCCGACGAGGACGCCGACGAGACCCCGCCCCGGGGCGGGGACCCGCGGTGACCGAGCCCTCCGGCGGCACGACCGGTGGCGCCCTCGCCGAGGCGCCGCCACCGGTCGACTCCGGCCCGACCGAGGCGGACTGGGCCGCCGCCGTCGCGGCCGTGCGGGGCCTGCCGCCGGACGGGCGGGTGCTGTTGATCTGCCACGTCAACCCGGACGGGGACGCGCTGGGCAGCATGCTCGGCTTCGGGCTCGGGCTGCGTCGGCTGGGTGTGCGGCGGATGCAGGCGACCTTCCCCGGCCCGCCGGAGGTGCCGGAGCCGTTCCGGGGGCTGCCCGGGCTCGACCTGCTGGTGCCGGCGACCGAGGCGTACCCGGACCCGGACCTGGTGATCTGCTTCGACGCGGCCAGCGAGTCGCGCCTCGGCGACCTGGTCGACCGGCTGGAGACCGCCGGCGCGGCGCTGGTGCTCGACCATCACGCGTCGAACACCCGTTTCGGCCGGATCAACCTGGTGGACCCGCACGCGGCGGCCACCTCGGTGGTCGCCGAGGGCCTGCTCGCCCGGCTCGGCGTCCCGCTGGACGCCGGGATCGCGGAGTGTCTCTACGTCGCGCTGAGCACCGACACCGGCTCGTTCCGGTTCGAGGCGACCACCCCGGCGGTGCACCAGTTGGCGGCCCGCCTGCTGGCGACCGGCATCCGGCCCGGTGACATCTCCCGCCGGATCTTCGACACCCGGCCGTTCGGCGCCGTCCGCCTCTTCGGCGAGGTGCTCGGCCGGGCCCGTCTGGAACCCGCCGGGGCCGCCGGGCACGGTCTGGTGTGGACGTACGCGACCCAGGACGACCTGGCCCGGCACGACCAGCGCCCGTACGTGCTGGAGGCGCTGATCGACTCGGTCCGGTGCACCGCCGAGGCCGATGTGAGCTGCGTGGTCAAGCAGACGCCGACCGGCGACTGGGCGGTGTCGATGCGCAGCAAGGGCGCGGTCGACGTCAGCCGGGTGGCGGTCGCGCTGGGCGGCGGTGGGCACCGCTTCGCCGCCGGCTTCACCGGTTCGGGGACCGTCGACGAGGTCGTCGACCGGATCCGCGCGGAGCTCGACGGCGCGCTGACCGGCCCCGGCCGGCGCTGATCGGAAGGGCCCGGCACTCCGAAGATCAGGGAGAGCTCGGGGAGTGTCCGTCTTCCCGGTTGCGGCGAGTACGGGGAGAATCGCGGGATGGAACAGCCCCACGACCTCACCGTCGAGGCGCCACGCGCCTGGGACCGTCCCGCCGTCACCGTGCCGGTGCTCGTCTGCCTCTCGCTGGTCGGCGGCCGGTTCCCGTCCTTCTCGACCGAGGCCAACCTCTGGACCCTCGGCACCGGCGGGGTGTTGATCTGGCTGGGCCTGAGCAACCGGGTGCCCCGGCGGCCCGCGCCACGCCGGCTGGGCACCCCGGCGGCCTGGTGGGCCCTGCCGGTGGTGGTCTTCGGGGTCTTCGAGGGGACCACGTTCGTGCTTGCGGCGGGGGACGACTTTCCCACCTTCTCGCGGCTGGCCGATCCGCTGCTGGAGGACCAGCTGGTCCGCTCGGCGGTCTGGCTGGGCTGGCTGTCGGCGTTCTGGGGGCTGGTGCGGCGATGATGCGGATGCTGGCCATCGGGGGCTTCGTGTCCTCCCTGGTGCTCTTCGCCGCCGTCGAGTGGGCGGCCCGCCGCGAGGGCTCGCGGATCCCCACGATCGGCGAGGTCTGCGCCTACGTGATGCGCTACGAGGTGGGCCCGGTGCCGGTCGGCCGGATCGGCCTGTTCGGCTTCTGGTGGTGGCTGGGCTGGCACTTCCTGGCCCGTTGACCGCGCGCACCGCATCCCGTCGGGGACCATGCCGCGCGCCGGCTCCGGACGAACGTGAGTCCAAATCGCGGGAACACCGGGCAGCATGTGGAACTGAACGATAGCTTGGGAATCGGCCGGCGTCGTGTGGCGGCGCTGGCCGTGGGCGGTGTCGCCGCACCCGGTGGCGCCTCCCTCCAGGGTCGGACCGACCCGGGCTCTCGCTGCCCACAGCCGCTCCGGTGACCCCGGACCGCTGCCGGGCGCGCAGCACGACCGCCCGTGAGGGCTGCCGCCGGTCGGCGGCCCACGCCCTGGAAGGGGACCACCATGCCGAGCAAGCCCAAGCCGCAGACCACCGACGAGGCCCGCGAGCAGATGCGCCGCGCGCTGCAGACCTCCATGGACACCCGTCAGTGACCGAAGCCGACCGGCGGTGACGCCGCCGGCGTACCGCGCCGACAGCGTCACCGCCCATCCGGCTCCGGGCGCGGCCGTCCGCCGCCCCCGCCCGTGCGCGGCTCTCCGCCCGGACCACCGGTAGGTCGGACAACTTCGCCGGTGGGCCCGCCGGCCGGTCGGCCCCGGGGGTCGCGCACTCAGCCGGGACGGTTCCCGCGTGCGCCGGGTCCCCGTCGTCGGCAACGCGGGCCCGGTAGGAGCACCCTGTCCCGTGAGGTCGCCTGCCGGCTCGGCCTTCCACTGATCCACCTGGGCCGGCAGTGCTGGCAGCCCGGCCGGGTAACCCCGGGCGACGCCCGCTGGCGGACCACGGTCGCCGATCCACCTGGATCGGCAGTACCGGCAGCCCGGCTGGGTAACCCCGGACGACGCCCGCTGGCGGGCCACGGTCGCCGACCCGCCGATCGGCCGGCCTGGGTGCTGGACTGCAACCAAGGGGCACGCCCGGCCTCCACCTGCCCCGTGTCGCCCCCTCGTCTTCCGCGACCTGGCCGGCTGTTCTGCCTCGGATGGCGGCTGCGCCGCCGCTGGGCGCACCGCGCCACGCCCGTCCCGACCTCCCGCCTGGGCTGCCCGGAGACGATCGACGCCGAGTTCCTCCGGTACGTGCGGCGCTGTCCAGGCCGGTCCCGTCCGTGGCTGCTCACCGCGATCGCCACACACTCGCCACACACTCGCCGGCGCTCCCGGCGGCCCGGCGCTCCCGGCTCCGCACCCGCGCCGAGGCGCGCCGCTGGCTCGACTCCCTGTCAGGCCTGAGCGTCCGCGTCTCCGGCGTGGTCGTCCAGTCTCCCGGCCCGCTCCGGCCCGAGCGTCTGCGTCTCCCGGCCCGAGCGTTCGCGTCTTCCGGCCTGAGGGTCCGGGTCTCCCGGCCGGCGTCAGTCGCAGAGCTGTGCGCGCAGCGTGTCGTGGGCCCACTGCTGCCAGCGTTCCGGCGTCCATCCCCGGTCGCGGACGAAGAGGAGATACAGCTCGGGACTCAGCAGCCCGAAGAGCACGTCGGCGGCGTCCTCGACGGAAAGCTGCGCCCGGGCGCCGGGTTTGGCCAGGAGGCTGCGCGCCGCGGCGGTCTGGACCTCGAGGCGCGGATCGCTGTCCTGCTGCCACAGGCCGGCCAGGCTCGGGTCCTGCCCGCCGGCGGCACGCAGGACGTCCATGATCGGCGCGACCCGCTGGAGCACCTCGCACGTGCCGCGCACGTGCGCCCGTAGCTGCGCCTCCGCGGTGTCGGCCGCGACGGCGTCGAGGAACCAGGCTCGCTGCAACGTGGGAACCGGCTCGTCGTCGCCGGCGATGGTGACGTCGACCAGCTCCTTGAGCAGCGAGGGCTTGTTGCCGAAGGCGAAGTAGATGGTCTGCACGGAGACGCCGGCGCGCTCGGCGACGCCCTGCAGGGTCGTCGCCCCGTAACCCTGGTCGACGAACAGTTCGTACGCCGCCTGGAGGATTCGTCGCCGGGTCTGCCGCGACCGCTCGCCCTTCTTGCCGGCGCTCTTGACCAGTTGCATGGCCTTACTGTAACACTAGAGTCACACTCTAAAAACAAACTCTAGAGGAAGGCTCAACAACATGACTCTCATCCGGACGACCAGGTTCACGGCCGAGCAGGCCGATGCCGACACCGTGCTGGAGCGGCGCGCGAAGCTCCTCGAGGCGATCCGGGCGGCGTACGACGGCCCGACCGAGACCCGACTGGTCCGCGTCGACGAGCGGACCTGGGTGGACATGTGGCGGTGGGACTCGCCCGAGACCCTGCGGGCGGCGCTCGCGGGCGCCCCGGGCCTGCCGGAGGCCGCTGCGGCGTTCGCCGTCGCCCGCGACGTCACCGCCGAGCAGGGCGACCTGGTCGACGAGGACGTCTGGGCCCGATGACGCCCTCCAGCCACCTGGCCGTCGAAGCCTCGGGCCTGGTGAAGACCTTCGGCGCGACGCGGGCCGTCGACGGCATCGACCTGAGCATCCCCGCCGGCTCGGTGTACGGGTTCCTCGGGCCCAACGGTGCCGGCAAGACGACCACCATCCGCATGCTGGCCACGCTGCTGCGCCCCGACGCGGGCACCGCATCGGTGTTCGGCCACGACGTGGTCCGCGACGCCGTCGCGGTACGCGACCGGATCGGCCTGACCGGCCAGTACGCCTCGCTCGACGAGGGCCTCACCGCCCGCGAGAACCTCGTCCTGCTCGGCCGGCTGCACGGCCACCGCCCGGGGGACGCCGCGAGCCGGGCCGAGGAACTGCTGGCCGCGTTCGCCCTGGCCGGGGCGGCCGACCGGCTGGTCAGGACGTACTCCGGCGGCATGCGGCGCCGGCTGGACATCGCCGCCGGCCTCGTCGTGACGCCCGACCTGCTGTTCCTGGACGAACCCACCACCGGGCTCGACCCGCGCAGCCGCAGCGACGTGTGGGGGGTCGTCCGGGCGCTCGTCGCCGAGGGCACCACGGTCCTGCTGACCACCCAGTACCTCGACGAGGCGGACCAGTTGGCCGACCGCATCGCCGTCATCGACCACGGCGCCGTCGTCGCCGAGGGCGCCAGCAGCGAACTCAAGGCGTCGGTCGGCGGCGGGACGCTGCATGTCCGGCTGGCCGACCCGGACGACCGGGCCACCGCCGACCGGCTGCTGACCGAGGCGCTCGGCGGGCCCGTGACGCCGGCCCCCGATCTCGCGGCCCTGACCGTCCAGGTGCCGACGGACACCGGTGCGGCGCTACGCGCGCTGACGGAGCTGGCACGGGCCCGGATCGCGGTCACCGAGTTCGGCCTCGGGCAGCCGAGCCTGGACGAGGTGTTCCTGGCGCTGACGGGCCACCCGAGCACCGTGGACGCCACCGCGAGGGGGAAGACCGGATGACCGCGCTCGACGCCGTCGCCGCCACTCGGCCGTCGCCCGGGGCGCTCGCCAGGCGTCCACGTCCTGCCCGGGCGGGCACGCTGAGCGCCTGCCTGACGTTCGGCCGACGGGCCCTGCTGAGGATCAGGCGTACCCCTGTCCAGCTCTTCGACGTCGCCGTCCATCCGGTGGTGTTCACCGTGATGTTCACGTACCTCTTCGGCGGCGCGGTCGGCGGCTCGACCGGCAGGTACGTCGGCTACCTGGTCCCGGGGATCCTCGTCATGACGCTCCTGGTGACCACCGCCACCACCGGCGCCGCCCTGAGCGTCGACGTCGCCAGCGGCGTCTACGACCGGTTCCGTACGCTCTCGATCCGGCCCGTCGCCCCGCTCGTCGGGGCCCTCCTCGGCGACATGGTGCGCTACCTGCTCGCCTCGGCGGTGGTCGTGGGGCTCGGCCTCGCGCTCGGCCTCCGCCCGGGAGGTGGCGTGGTCGGTGTGGCCGCCGCCGTGCTGCTCGTCGTGGCCTTCAGCGTGAGCCTGTCCTGGGTGTGGACGGCGCTGGCGCTGCTCATGCGCTCGCCGGGTGCCGTGCTCGGGGTGACCCAGGCCGTGCTGTATCCGCTCTCCTTCTTCAGCAACGTCTTCATCACCCCGGCGACCCTGCCCGGGCCGCTGCGCGCCTTCGTCGACGTCAACCCGGTCACCCACCTGGTCACCGCCGCCCGGGAACTCATGGCGGGGGCCCTGCCCGGCCGGCAGATCGGCTGGATCCTCGTCGCCTGCGTCGCCCTGACGGCGGTCTTCGCGCCGCTGTCGGTACGCCTGCTCCGCACCAGATGATCCGGCGCGGGCGAGGGGTCGTGCTTCCCACGACACCCCTCGCCCGCGCCACCTGTGAACGAAGGGAATCCGATGACCGACCCGAGGAAGACCGACGAGTGCCTCGCGACCGGGGCGACGATCACCGTGACCCCGATCGGTCGGGTTCACAACGGGCGGGTGGACCCGGGCGAGTCGGACCACTGGGGCGACGTGGTGAGCACCATCGTGGTCGAGCCGCGCTTCGGGGAGGCATGTCTCACCGGGCTCGCCGACTTCTCCCACGTGGAGGTGGTCTTCTTCTTCGACCGCCTCGCCGAGCGGCAGGACTACCGGCCGCCGTCGCGGCCCCGGGGCCGGGCCGACCTGCCCGAGGTCGGGGTGTTCGCCGACCGCGGGCCGCGACGGCCCAACCGGATCGGCTGCACCGTCTGCGAAGTCGTCTCGGCACGCGGCCGAAAGCTGCGGGTACGCGGGCTGGACGCGGTCGACGGCACCCCGGTCCTCGACGTCAAGCCGGTGATGCGGCAGTTCCTCCCGGAAGGTGTCCGGCAACCGGAGTGGGTCGACCGCCTGATGGCGGAGTACTTCGACGGCCAGCCCGAGCCGCCGACGGGCACCGAAATCCCGGGGCACGCCGGGACGGTGCTGCGCTAGGGTGCGGGCATGAGGCCGTTCCAGGGCGTTCTGCCCCCGCCGCGCTCCTGACCGGAGCGCCCCACCACCGGTCGCGTCCCCGCGTGCGGCGACTGCGGCCGGTCCTCCGCACGGCGGCCCGCCTGACCGGGGCCGCAGAACCCAGGTGGTAACGCCCGCCTCTTCGTCGTGCGTGCGCTCCGACAGACGTCGTCCCCTGTCAGCGTCTCGATCCGCACTGGAGCGCACCTGTGTCCCGAACGTCCCTGTCTGGCCCCTCCACGTCCCCGTCCATTCCGCACCCGCGCCGCGGCCCGGCCGGCGGCGTACGCCGAGGGCTGCTGTACGTCACCGGCGCCGCCGTGCTCTGGGGCACCACCGGCGTCGCCGTGCAGCTCGTCCGCGAGTCCACCACGCTCACCCCGACGGCCATCGGGTTCCACCGTCTCGCCATCGGCGCGCTGGTGCTGGTCGCCCTGCTCGCGCGCCGCCTCGGGCCGGTGCTCGCGGCGCTGCGGTCGGAACCGGTCGCCCTCGTCGGCGTCGGGATCGGGCTCGGGGGCTACCAGGCGTTGTACTTCCTCGCCGTCGCGTCGGGCGGCGTCGGGGTGGCCACCGTGGTCAGCCTGGGGCTCGCCCCGGTCCTCATCTTCGGCTGGGAGTCGCTGCGCGCGCGGCGGCTGCCCGGGCGGACGATGCTGGGTGCCCTGGTGGCGGGCGTCATCGGCCTCGTGCTGATCACGGTGTCGGTCGGGGAGCCGGGCACGACCGCGCCGCGCCCGCTGCTCGGGCTGCTCGCGGCGTTCGGCTCGGGGGTGGGCTACGCCGCCAGCACGGTGCTGAGCCGGCACGCCGCACAGCGCGTCGCGCCGATGACACTCACCACCGTGTCGGCGGCGGTCGGCGCGTTGGCGCTGGCCCCGATCGCGCTGGCCGAGGGGATCGGCGTCCCGGCCCGGCTCGCGCCGATCGGCCTGCTGCTCCACCTCGGGGTGGTCACCACGGCGGTGGCGTACGCCCTGTTCTACGCCGGGTTGCGCAGCATCACCGGCAGCGCCGCCGCGCTGGCCACCCTGGCGGAGCCGCTCACCGCCGTGCTGCTCGCGGGCTGGATCGTGGGTGAGTCGCTGCCCGTGCCGGTGCTCGTCGGGGGAGTGCTCCTGCTCGGTGCGGTGACCGTCGTCCACCTCTCTCCTGGTAAGTAACCATGCCGCTTGCGATCCTTACCTGACCGTGCCAGGATCGGCGGCGATGAGCCAGTCCGTCGCCTTCGAACCCCGCGCCGTCGCGCCCCGCCGGATCGCCGCGCTGGCCCTTCCGGCGCTGGTGGTGCTGGCCGCCGAACCGATCTACGTGCTCGTGGACACGGCGGTGGTGGGGCACCTCGGCCGGGTGCCGCTGGCCGCCCTCGCCGTCGGCGGCACGGTGCTGACGCTCATCGCCTGGCTCGGCACCGTGGTCGCGTACGGCACCACGGGGCGGTCGGCCCGGCGGTTCGGGGCGGGCGACCGGGCGTCCGCCGTCGCCGAGGGCGTGCAGGCGTCGTGGTTGGCCCTCGGGGTGGGGGTGCTGGTCGCGCTCGGCATGCAGATCGGCGGCGGGGCGTTGGCGCGTACCCTCGCCGGAGGCCCCGGCGAGGTGGCCGACGCCGCCGCGCAGTGGCTGCGGGTCGCGGCGCTCGGCGCGCCCGGGCTGCTGCTCGCCGCCGCCGGCAACGGCTGGCTGCGCGGCGTGCAGGACATGCGCCGCCCGCTGATGTTCGTGCTCGGCCCGAACGTGCTCTCCGCCGTGCTCTGCCCGCTGCTGGTCTATCCGGCCGGGCTCGGACTGGTCGGCTCCGCCGTGGCCAACGTGATCGCGCAGACCATCGGCGGGGTGCTCTTCGCCGAGGCGCTGGTCGCCGAACGGGTCTCGCTGCGCCCCCGCCCGAGGCTGATCGGGCAGCAGTTGGCGCTCAGCCGGGACCTGCTGATCCGGGGCGTCGCGTTCCAGGCCAGCTTCCTCTCCGCCACCGCCGTCGCCGCCCGCTTCGGGGCCGCCGCCGTCGGCGCGCACCAGATCGCCCTGCAACTGTGGTTCTTCACCGCTCTGGTGCTCGACGCGCTCGCCATCGCCGCCCAGTCCCTCATCGGCGCCGCCCTCGGGGCCGGCGAGGACGCCGCGGCCCGGCACCTGGCCCGCCGGATCGCGCTGCTCGGCGGCGCCTGCGGCGTGGCGTTCGCCGTGCTCGTCGCCGCCGGCGCCGGTGTGGTCCCCGGCTGGTTCAGCTCCGATCCGCAGGTACGCGAGCAGGCCATGCTCGCCTGGCCGTGGTTCGTGGCGATGCTGCCGCTGGCCGGCGTCGTGTTCGCCCTCGACGGGGTGCTGATCGGCGCGGGCGACGTCCGCTACCTGCGCAACCTCACCCTCCTGGCCGCGCTCGGCGGCTTCCTGCCCGCCATCTGGCTGGCGTACGGGCTCGACCTCGGCCTCGGCGGCATCTGGGCGGGCCTCACGCTCTTCGTGGTGCTCCGGCTGATCGCCCTGCTGCTGCGGCTGCGCTCCGGGGCCTGGGCCGTGGTCGGCGCGGTGCGCTGAGCCTCAGCACCGCCTGGTGACCGGTCGGGGCGCATCCAGGTCGAAGAGGTCGACCCGGGCGTGGTGGTCGTGCGCGGCTCAGCAGGTGTCTGCGACGTCCAGCGAACGATCGGGGTCGAACACCGCGTCCGGGTCCTCCGTGTCGACCGGAAGGCCATAGCTCGGGGCGCCGAGATCCAGCAGACCCTTGTCGAACTTCGCGCAGTCCATGTTCGAGGCGTACGAGTCCGCCTTCCAGAGCCAGAGCCCGACGCCCGCCTTCGTGACGTCGTCGGGATGCGGCACATGCCAGACGACGGTGTCGTGGACGACCACCACACCGGCGCCCGGAGTGGGGTCGAGGGTGTGGAACGCGTACGCCCAGACGAAGTTGGTGGTGATCTCCAGCACCCGGATGTCGTCGCTGTCCCGGGTCGCCCGGTAGGTGACCCGTCCCTTGACCCGGGGCTGGTCGGCGGTCAGCCGGGCGCCCGGGGCCAGCCGGGTCGCGTACGTGGCGAAGGAGTCGGTGCGGAAGTCGGCTCGCATGCTCGACCGGATATCCGGAGCGAACATCCGCACGAACCGGTCCAGCTCCCCACCGGCCAGGAACTTCCGGTCCAGCCGTGCGAGCAGCAGCACCGCGCGGACGTCGGCGAGGGCCGCCGCCACCTCGGTGGCGCTGAACACACCCGTGCGCCGGGCGGGCGGCAGCGTGATCCCGGCCGCCCCCTTGGCGAAGGCCGCCGCCGGGGTGCCCGCGAAGCTGTCGGCGGGCGACGCGGGCGGTGCGGGCGATGCGGCGCTCGTCGCGGAGACGCCCGGCGGCGGGCTGGTCGTCGGGTAGCCGCGCGGCGGCTCCCCGGCCCGCCGCCACAGGTCGAACCACCCCACGCCGAGCAGGAGTACGAGGACCAGTCCGCCCCCGACCACGGCGGTGACCGCCCGGGTGTGCTCCTCCCAGAACAGGCGGAGCCGTTCCAGGGCGCCGACCGGATGCTCCTCGGCCGGCTGGCGCAGCCACTCCGGAACCTGCCCCGGCTCGTCGCCGGACGCCGGGGGAGCCGGCCGGCTCGGCGGGGACGGCTCGTCCACCGGTGGGGGACTGGTCATCGGCATGTCCTTGGTGAATGGTCCGTCGAGGGCGCATGATCTTCGCACCCGGCCGCCCGGGACGTGATCCCGTACGCCCCCGCCGCCGTGATCCCGCCCGAGTGGCTGACGGTACATCGGCCGACCATCGGAGGCGGCCTCCGCCGCCGCGCGGGCGGCGAGCGGCTCCGGTGCCGCCGCGGACGTACGGCGGCGGCGGGGCGTCCGGCCCGGTCTGGCAGGCTTGGGTGTCGTGAGCACAGACGGTCTGATCGTGGTCGACAAGCCCGGCGGCATGACGTCGCACGACGTGGTGGCGCGCATCCGCCGGTTGGCGCGCACCCGCCGGGTGGGACACGGCGGCACCCTCGACCCGATGGCCACCGGCGTCCTGGTGATCGGGGTCGGCCGGGCCACCCGCCTGCTCACCTACGTGATCGGCGCGCACAAGAGCTACACCGCCACCGTCCGGCTCGGCCAGGCCACCGTCACCGACGACGCCGAGGGCGACGTGATCGCCACCACCCCGGCCGGGCAGGTCACCGACGAGGCGGTCCGGGCGGCCCTGGCCGCGCTGACCGGGGAGATCGACCAGGTGCCGAGCGCCGTCAGCGCCATCAAGGTCGACGGGCAGCGGGCGTACAAGCGGGTGCGCGAGGGGGAGAGCGTCGAGCTGCCCGCCCGCCGGGTCACCGTGTCCCGGCTGGAGCTGCTGGCGGTACGCCGCGACGCGCCCGACGTCGTCGACGTGGACATCGACGTGACCTGCTCCTCCGGCACGTACATCCGGGCGATCGCCCGGGACGCGGGCCTGGCGCTCGGGGTGGGCGGGCACCTGACGGCGCTGCGCCGTACCGCCGTCGGGAACTTCGCCCTCGCGGAGGCCGCCACCCTCGACGAGCTGGAGCAGCGCGCCCCCGAGGTGGTGAACCTGCCGCTGGCGGCGGCGGCCGACCGGTTCTTCCCGCGCCGCGACGCCGGCGCCGACGAGGCGAAGGTGCTCTCCCACGGTGGGCCGCTCGACCCGGTGGGAATCGCCGGCCCCTACGCGGTCTTCGGCCCCGACGGCGGGCTGATCGCTATCGTCAGCGAGCGGGACGGCCGGGCCCGCGCGGAGATCGTGCTCGCCCCCGCCTGACGGGGGCGGGGGACGGCGGCCGGTGCGGGCCGCCGCGGAAGGCAGGGGAGGAGCGGCATGCAGCGGTGGCGGGGGTACGACGCGGCGCCCGGCGGCTGGGGGCGGTCGGTCGTCACCATCGGCGTCTTCGACGGTGTGCACAAGGGACACCAGGCGACCATCGGGCACGCCGTGTCCCGGGCCCGCGAGCTGGGCGTGCAGTCGGTGGTGGTCACCTTCGACCCGCACCCGGCCGAGGTGGTGCGCCCCGGTTCGCACCCGGCGGTGCTCACCGAGACCGCCCGCAAGGCCGAGCTGATCGAGGCGCTCGGCGTGGACGTGCTCTGCGTGGTGCCGTTCACCCCGGAGTTCTCCCGGCTGCCCGCCGAGGCGTTCGTGCACGACATCCTGGTCGAGCACCTGCACGCCACGCTTGTCGTGGTCGGCGACAACTTCCGCTTCGGGCACAAGGCCGCCGGCGACGTGGCGCTGCTGGAGCGGCTCGGGCGCACCTTCGGCTTCGCCGTGGAGGGCGCCCCGCTGGTCGCCGAGGCGGGCACGGTCTACTCCTCCACGTACATCCGCTCCTGCGTCGACGCGGGGGACGTGACGGCGGCGGCCGTCGCGCTCGGCCGCCCGCACCGGGTCGAGGGCGTGGTGGTGCGCGGCGACCAGCGCGGCCGCGAGCTGGGCTTCCCCACCGCCAACCTGCTCTGCCACCGGTACGCGGCGGTGCCCGCCGACGGCGTCTACGCCGCCCGGCTGGTGCGCCGGGGCCACGCCGAGCCCCTGGCGGCGGCGGTGTCGGTGGGCACCAACCCGACCTTCTCCGGCCGGGAGCGGCGGGTGGAGGCGTACGTGCTCGACTTCACCGGCGACCTCTACGGCGAGCGGCTGGCGCTGGACTTCGTGGCGCACCTGCGCGGGCAGATCCGCTACGACGCGATCGAGCCGTTGATCGCCCAGATGAACCAGGACGTCGAGCGGACCCGGCGCGTGCTCGGCTGACCGCGTCGCGCCCCTTGACAGGCCGCCGCCCGGCAGGGCTGGTAGTCTGGCGGGGACGTCGGCTGACCGACGTGGGGCCTCGCGTGCCTGCACGACGCCGCGGGTGCGAGGTACCGGTCCGTTTCCGGTCCACTGACCGATCCGACGGACATCATCGAACAACCCACGAAACAGGGAGAACATGGCGCTCGACCAGGAAGCCAAGGCCAAGATCCGCGCGGAGTACGCGACCGCCGACGGCGACACCGGTTCGCCGGAGGTGCAGGTCGCGGTCCTCACCAAGCGGATCGCCGAGCTGACGGAGCACCTGAAGGTGCACAAGCACGACCACCACAGCCGCCGTGGGCTGCTGCTGCTGGTCGGCCGCCGCCGTCGGCTGCTCAACTACGTCCACAAGAAGGACATCAACCGCTACCGGTCGCTCATCGAGCGGCTCGGTCTGCGCCGGTGACGTGACGGGGGAGTGGCCCGACCGGGCCGCTCCCCCGCTTCGCCGCCACACGAAAACCGGGCCGCGCGACCACCTGAAAAGGGAGCCGGTCAGCGTACCGGTCTCCGGTAGTGGCCCCCGGGCACCCCGGCCTCGCGCCGGCCACCCGGGCGCTTCGATCGAAGACCGGCCGTCTGAGCAGCTCCCCGCGTCGTGGGCCCCCGATGCGAAGGAGCACGACAGCACCATGACCGAGACCAACCTCGGCACCGAATCCCGCACCGCCGTGATCGACAACGGGTCCTTCGGCACCCGTGAGATCACCTTCTCCACCGGCCGGCTGGCCCGTCAGGCCGCCGGCTCCGTCGTCGCCCAGCTCGGCGAGACGGTCGTCCTCTCCGCCACCACCGCCGGCAAGCAGCCGAAGGAGCAGTTCGACTTCTTCCCGCTGACCGTCGACGTCGAGGAGCGGATGTACGCCGCGGGCCGCATCCCCGGCTCGTTCTTCCGCCGCGAGGGCCGCCCCAGCGAGGACGCGATCCTCACCTGCCGGTTGATCGACCGGCCGCTGCGCCCGTCCTTCGTCAAGGGCCTGCGCAACGAGGTCCAGGTCGTCGAGACCATCCTCGCGCTCGACCCGCAGCACCCCTACGACGTCGTGGCGATCAACGCCGCCTCGATGTCGACCAAGCTCTCCGGCCTGCCGTTCTCCGGCCCGATCGGGGCGACCCGGGTCGCGCACATCGACGGCCAGTGGGTCGCCTTCCCGACCCTCGAGGAGCTGGCCCGGGCCACCTTCGACATGGTCGTGGCCGGCCGCTCGCTGCCGGACGGCGACGTCGCGATCATGATGGTCGAGGCCGAGGCGACGCCGCACGCCGTGACCCTGATCGCGGGCGGCGCGACCGCGCCGACCGAGGAGATCGTGGCCAGCGGCCTGGAGGCCGCGAAGCCGGCGATCCGCGAGCTGTGCCGCGCGCAGGCCGAGCTGGCCGAGGTGGCCGCCAAGCCCGTCGCCGAGTTCCCCGTGTTCCTGGACTACCAGGACGACGTCTACGCGGCGGTGGCCGACCTGGCCCGCGCCGAGGTCGCCGAGGCCCTCCAGATCGCCGGCAAGGCCGACCGCGAGGAGGCCCTCGACCGCATCAAGGCCAAGGTCGCCGAGGAGCTCGGCGGTCGCTTCGAGGGCCGGGAGAAGGAGCTCAGCGCCGCCTTCCGGTCGCTCACCAAGTCCGAGGTGCGCAACCGGGTGCTGCGCGAGCAGGTCCGCATCGACGGCCGCGGCCCGCGCGACATCCGTCCGCTGACCGCCGAGGTCGGCGTCCTGCCCCGGGTGCACGGCTCGGCGCTGTTCGAGCGTGGCGAGACCCAGATCCTGGGCGTCACCACGCTGAACATGCTGCGCATGGAGCAGATGGTGGACACGCTGTCCCCGGAGAACCGCAAGCGCTACATGCACAACTACAACTTCCCGCCGTACTCGACCGGTGAGACCGGCCGGGTCGGCTCGCCGAAGCGGCGCGAGATCGGCCACGGCGCGCTCGCCGAGCGGGCGCTGATCCCGGTGCTGCCGTCGCGCGAGGAGTTCCCCTACGCCATCCGGCAGGTCTCCGAGGCGCTCGGCTCCAACGGCTCCACCTCGATGGGCTCGGTCTGCGCCTCCACGCTGGGCCTGCTCTCCGCCGGTGTGCCGCTGAAGGCGCCGGTGGCCGGCATCGCCATGGGGCTCATCTCGGACGAGGTGGACGGCAAGACCGAGTACGTGACGCTCACCGACATCCTCGGCGCCGAGGACGCGTTCGGCGACATGGACTTCAAGGTCGCCGGCACGCCCGAGTTCGTCACCGCGCTCCAGCTCGACACCAAGCTCAACGGCATCCCGTCGGACGTGCTGGCCGCCGCGCTGCAGCAGGCGTACGAGGCCCGGCAGACCATCCTCGACGTGATGCAGGCGGCGATCGAGGCCCCGGCCGAGATGTCGGAGTACGCCCCGCGGGTCACCACCGTCAAGATCCCGGTCGACAAGATCGGCATGGTGATCGGCCCGAAGGGGCAGACCATCAACGCGATCCAGGACGAGACCGGCGCCGAGATCTCCATCGAGGACGACGGCACGATCTACGTCGGCGCCACCAACGGCCCGTCGGCTCAGGCGGCGGTGGACCGGATCAACGGCATCGCCAACCCGACGCTGCCGAAGGCCGGGGAGCGCTTCCTCGGCACGGTGGTCAAGACCGCCGCGTTCGGCGCGTTCATCTCGCTGCTGCCGGGCCGCGACGGCCTGCTGCACATCTCCAAGGTGGGCGACGGCAAGCGGGTCGAGAAGGTCGAGGACTTCCTCAACGTCGGCGACCGGGTCGAGGTCGAGATCGCGGACATCGACGCCCGCGGCAAGATCTACCTGGACAAGGTCCGCCCGGAGGGCGCCGAGGCGCCGGCCGCCGGCGAGGCCGCTGGCGGCGAGCGTCCGGCCGGCCGGGACCGGGACGACCGGGCTCCGCGCGACCGGGGCGACCGTGAGCGCGGCGGCGACCGGGGCGGTCGTGGACCGGGCGGCGGCGAGCGCGGCGAAGGCGGCGGCGAGGGTGGCGAGGGCGGCGAGCGTCCGCGTCGCCGCACCCGGCGCAGCTGACGCACCGCACCATCGCATCACCCCACCCCTCGTCGATCTGGGAGCAACACGTGAGTCGGGCCGTCAGCGCGCCGTTTCCGCCGGATCGACGGGGGGTGGCGTCCGTCCCGGGCCCCGCGGGGGCCCCGCACCGCAGCACCGGGACGGCCCGCTCCGGCGGCGCCTCCCGGGCGGTGACCCGCACCATCAGCGACGACCCGCTGGGCGGCACGGTACGCCGTACCGTGCTGCCCAGCGGGCTGCGCGTGCTCACCGAGGCGATCCCGGCGATGCGCAGCGTCTCGTTCGGCGTCTGGGTCGCGGTCGGCTCGCGCGACGAGACCGGCCCGCAGGCCGGCGCGGCGCACTTCCTGGAGCACCTGCTCTTCAAGGGCACCAACAAGCGCAGCGCGCTGGAGATCTCCGCGGAGATCGAGGCGGTGGGCGGCGAGACCAACGCCTTCACCACCAAGGAATACACCTGCTACTACGCCCGCGTGCTGGACGAGGACCTGCCGCTGGCCATCGACGTCATGTGCGACGCGGTCGCCGACTCGCTGTTGGAGCCGGCCGACGTGGAGACCGAGCGGGGCGTGATCCTCGAAGAGATCGCCATGCACGACGACGAGCCCGGCGACGAGGTGCACGACCTCTTCGCCCGGGCCGCCTACGGCGACCACCCGCTGGGCCGGCTGATCTCCGGCACCGAGGAGACCGTCACGCCGATGACCCGGCGGCAGATCCAGGGCTTCTACCGCCGCCACTACACCCCGCCGCGGATCGTCGTCGCCGCCGCCGGCAACCTCGACCACGCCACGGTGGTCAAGCTGGTCCGCCAGGCGCTGCGCGGCACCCCGCTGGACACCGACCCGGCGACGCCCGCGCCGCACCGGTCGGCCACCCCGGCCGTACGCACGAAGCCCGCCACCACCCTGGTGGAGCCGAAGGAGACCGAGCAGGCGCACGTCATCCTCGGCTGCCCCGGCATCGACCGGCTCGACGAGCGGCGCTTCGCCCTCGGCGTGCTCAACAACATCCTCGGCGGCGGCATGTCGAGCCGGCTGTTCCAGGAGATCCGTGAGCGGCGCGGCCTGGCCTACTCGGTCTACTCCTACGCCAGCCAGTACGCCGACAGCGGCCTCTTCGCCGTCTACGCCGGCTGTGCCCCGGGCAAGGTCGACGAGGTGCTGGAGCTGACCCGGGCCGAACTGGCCCGGGTGGCCGCCGACGGCCTGACCGAGGCCGAGGTGGCCCGCGGCAAGGGGATGAGCAAGGGCTCGTTCGTGCTGGGGCTGGAGGACACGGGCTCGCGGATGAGCCGGCTGGCCAAGGGCGAGCTGCTCTACGGCCACCTGATGCCGGTCGACGAGCTGCTCGGCCGGGTCGACGCGGTCACCGTGGCCGACGTCAACACCCTGGCCGCCGAGCTGCTGAGCCGGCCGATGTCGCTGGCCGTGGTCGGCCCGTTCGGCGCGAACGACTTCGCCGCCCGCTGACCCGTCCCGCACTCCCGCCCGGGGCCCGCCCGCCCGGATGCCCGCGCCCCGGCGGCCGACGGTCCGCCCGGGATGTGCGTCCCGGCCGCTGACGGTCCGCCCGGATACGCGCGTCCCGATTGGGATAGGTTGTGCCCCGTGACTGACGAGCAGGAGAAGAGCCCGGACGAGCTGATCCGGGTCGGCGTGCTGGGCGCCAGGGGCCGGATGGGCGTCGAGGTGTGCCGGGCCGTGGACGCCGCCGCCGACATGGAGCTGGTGGCCATGGTCGACGAGGGCGACGGCCTGTTCGCCGCGTCCGACGCCGGGGCCGAGGTGGTCGTCGACTTCACCACCCCCGACGTCGTCATGGACCACCTGCACTGGTGCATCGACCAGGGCATCAACGCGGTGGTCGGCACCACGGGCTTCACCGAGCAGCGGCTGGAGCGGGTGCGCGGCTGGCTGGCACACAAGCCCGGGGTGGGTGTGGTGATCGCCCCCAACTTCGGCATCGGCGCGGTGCTGATGATGCAGTTCGCCGCCCGCGCCGCCCGACACTTCGAGTCGGTCGAGATCGTCGAGCAGCACCATCCCCGCAAGCTGGACGCCCCCAGCGGCACCGCCACGCACACCGCGCGGCTGGTCGCGGCCGCCCGCGCCGAGGCCGGGCTCGGCCCGGTGCCGGACGCCACCAAGGACGAGGTCGCGGGCGCCCGGGGCGCCGACATCGACGGGGTACGCGTGCACGCAGTGCGCGCCACCGGCCTCGTCGCCCACCAGGAGGTGCTCTTCGGCACCGTGGGGGAGACGCTGACCATCCGGCACGACTCGTACGACCGGGTCTCGTTCATGCCCGGCGTGCTGCTGGCAGTCCGCGCGGTCCGCACCCGGCCCGGGCTGACCGTCGGCCTGGACGCCCTGCTCGACTGACGGGCAATCCCGTGGCGGCGGCGCCCGGGCGGCCCCTAGGCTGCCCGGGTGATCGATTCTGGAATCTCCGACCGGGCCGGGCGCCGGGTGACCCTGCGCCCGGTCGACGACGACAACTGGCGGGCGGTGGCCGACGTCGCCCCGCGCGACGACCAGCGCGGGTGGGTGGCGGCGCTGGCCGCCCGCTACCTGCTGCTGACCATGCGCTCCGACGTGTGGACCTCACTGGCGGTGTACGCGGACGAGACCGTCGTCGGGCACGTGATGTGGGGCGTCGACGACGACGGGTCCCGCTGGATCGGTGGCATGGTGGTCGACGCGGCCGAACAGGACCGGGGCGTCGGTCGGGCGGCCGTGCGCACCCTGGCTGCGTGGCTGGGCGGCCAGGACGGCGGTCACCCCGTCCGGCTCTCCTACCACCCCGACAACGCCCAGGCCGCCCGCCTCTACACGAGCCTCGGCTTTGTGCCCACCGGGGCGATGGAGGACGACGAACTGGTCGTCGAACTCGTCGCGCCCACTGAGGGCTCGCCGCGCGCCTGACCGGGTCAGCCTTCCTCGATCACCGACATGATGTTGCCGGCCGGGTCGGTGAACCACGCGATCGTGGGCCCGTTGCCGCGCATGACGCCCTTGTCGTCCTGGGGCATCCCGGGGTAGTGCGCGAACCGCACCCCGCGCGCGGTCAGCTCGTCGACGGCCCGGTCGACGTCGTCGACGGGGAAGTTGAGCACCGTGTGGGCCGCGGGGGTGTGGTCCGCCTTCGGGTAGACCATCACGTCCCGGCCCCCGGCGAGGTGCAACGTCAGCAGGCCGCCCATGGCGTCGTCCCGCGACACCCGCAGGCCGAGCGTGTCGGCGTAGAACCGTTCGGCCCGGCCGGGGTCGTCCACCGAGAAACTGCTCCACGCCATCGTGTCCGCGAACATGCCCGATGCCTCCCTCTCGTGGACGTCGCCACCGCGACCATGGGGTCACGGTAGGCGACACCCCCGACAGTGTCCGGCGGATCGCCGGCACCGGCGGGCCGGGGAGCGCGGCCCGGTGCGATCCGGGCGCGGGGACGCCCGGCCCGGTGCGATCCGGGCGCGGGGACGCCCGGCCCGGTGCGATCCGGGTCCGGGGGACCCCCGGCCCGGTGCGGTCCGGGCCCCGGACCGCTCGGCCCGGTCAGTCCCCGGGCGTCGCCGGTGTCGGCGACGACGCACCCGGCGTCAGGTCCGGGAGCGTCGCCTCGGTGGGCGTCGCGTCCGCCGGATCCGCCTCTCCCGGCACCGCCACGTGCAGCCGCACCTGCGGGACGAGCATGTCCTCCACGTCCAGCGCGCGGGCCGCGCCGTCGGGCTCCCAGCCGGTGCTGGTGAGGAACTTGCGGGTCGCCGCGTCGCCGTCGAAGGCCCAGGCCAGCGCGCGGGTGAACCCGTCGGCACGCCACAGGTCGACGGTCGCGGCGAGCAGCCGGCTGCCGTGCCCCCGCCGGCCCCAGCGCGGCTCCACCAGCAGGTCCGTCACCGCGGCGACGTCCGGCCCGAGGACCTCCGCCGGCTCACCCGGGGCGAGCGCCTCGGCGTCGGCCGGACCGGAGGCGGCGAACCCCACCAGATAGGATTGCTCGGCCTGTTCGACGGCGACCAGCACCCGATGGGCGCCGGAGGGCGGCTCCTGCACGGCCGCGCTCCACCGCCTGGCGAGCCACGCCTCGTCCAGGTTGTCGAGCACGTGCCGGGGCAGGATCCGACGATAGGCGACCCGCCAGGTCGCGAGTTGGATGCGTGCGATCTCGCCGGCGTCTTCCGGACGCGCCGGGCGGACGTACCCGAGAGCCATGGGACGGAAGCCTACGCAGGGCGAGGGAGGCGATGGTGGCGCAGGGTCCCCCACGGACGATCCAGCAGGTCGTCGGCGTCGTCGCGCTCGCCCTCGCGGTGACCGCCTTCCTGTCCGTCGCGGCCGTCCGGCACGGCTTCTTCGACCTCAAGGTCTACTACGGCGCGCTGACCTGGTGGGTGCACGACGGCGGGGAGATCTACGACTTCCTCAAGCCCGGCACCCAGTACGGCTTCACGTACCCGCCCTTCGCCGCCCTGGTCATGCTGCCGATGGCGTACCTGCCGTGGTGGGCGGCGATCGCGGTGAGCGTGGCCGCCAGCGTGGTGGTCACCGCAGTGCTCTTCTGGTGGCTGATCGACCCGGTCTCCCGCCGCTCCGGCTGGACCCGCTGGTTCGCCCTCGCCGTGGCGCTCTGCCTGGCCGCCGCGTACGAGCCGATGCGCGAGACGGTCAACTTCGGCCAGGTCAACATGCTGCTGCTCTTCCTGGTCGCGATCGACCTGCTCCGGCTGCTGCCGGCCGGCAACCGCTGGGCGGGCGTGGGCATCGGGCTGGCCACCGCGATCAAGCTGACCCCGGGCATCTTCATCGTCTACCTGCTGGTCACCCGCCGCTGGCGGGCCGCGGTCACCTCGATGGCCACCGCGGCCAGTGTGACCCTGCTGGCCGCCGCGCTCTTCCCCGACGCCTCACGGGAGTTCTGGACGGAGGCGCTGTGGAACACCGGCCGGGTGGGTGAACTGGCGTTCGTCTCCAACCAGTCGCTGCGCGGCGTGGTCGCCCGGCTCAACCCGGAACACCCGAGCACCCTGGCCTGGCTGGCGCTGGTGCTCGCCACGCTGGCGCTGTGGGCCTGGCGCTCCCGCGCCGCCGTGGCCGCCGGCGACGAGGCGACCGGCCTGGCGCTGACGGGCGCGGTGATGTGCCTGGTCAGCCCGGTCACCTGGGTGCACCACCTGGTCTGGTTGCTGCCCGCGCTGATCCTGCTTGTCGACAACGGGATGGCCGCGCCCGCCGGCAGCCGCCGGCGCCGCGTCCTGCTGGGCGCCGCGATCGTCGGGTACGGCTTCCTGATCAGCCGGATCGTCTGGGCCTGGGAGAAGGACTTCACCGGGCTCGACGGCTTCCTCGGCAGCAACACCTACGTCTGGATCAGCCTGGCGCTGCTGGCGTTCCTGCCGGTCCGGCGGGTGGGCGACACCGACCCGGTCGACCGGCCCCGGGAGAGGCCGGCCGGGTCAACCGCCGAGGCGTCCGGCGTACCGCAGCTCGACCAGCCCGACCGGCGGGCGCCCGCCGGCCAGCGGCACCGGATAGGTCGACCGCTCACCGTCCGGTGACAGCCCGGCCCGCTCGTAGAACCGGCGGGCCCGGTGGTTGGCCTCCAGGACCCAGAGCCGGTAGTCCGACCAGCCCCGGGCGACCAGCCCGTCGCGCGCCGCGGCCAGCAGCGCCCGCGCCGTGCCGTCGCCCCAGCGGGCCGGCTCGACGTACATCGCCACCACCTCGCCGTGCGCGGCGTCGAGGTCGCCACGGTCCTGGTTGTTGCGGTACGGGCCGAACGTGGTGAACCCGGCCAGCGTCCCGTCGACCTCGGCGAGCAGGGTGGTGAACGGGTGTTCCGGGTCGGCGGTGCCGAGGTCCCGGCGGCGCTGCGCCCAGGCCGTGACGTTGAGCCGCCGCAGCACCTCCTCGGGCATGATCCCGGCGTAGCCGGCCTGCCAGCCGTGGATGTGCACCCGGGCGACCGCCTCGGCGTCGTCGGGCTCCTCGCGGCGGATCGTGAGCATGCGTCCGTTCTATGCCCCGGCGGGTGACGGGTCCAGCGTCCGCACCGGTGTCGTACCTGTGGATTAGGGTGCCCGACGATGGCCGCACCGGAATCGCTCTCGCTCGCCCAGGCACGCCGGGTGGCGCTCGCCGCCCAGGGCTTCGCCGACCCCGCGCCAACCGGCGCGCCCACCCGCCGGCACCTGCGCCGGGTGCTCGACCGGGTCGGGCTGATCCAGATGGACTCGGTGAACGTGCTGCAACGGGCGCACTACCTGCCGCTCTACAGCCGGCTCGGGCCCTACCCGACCGCGTTGCTCGACGCCGCCGCCTACCGCCGCCCACGGGAGCTGTTCGAATACTGGGGCCACGAGGCGTCGCTGGTGCCCGTCGGGCTGCATCCGGCGCTGCGCTGGCGGATGGCCCGGGCCCGCTCGGAGTCTTGGGGCGGGATGCGGCGGATCGCCCAGGAGCAGCCCGACCTGGTCGCCTGGGTCCGCGACGAGGTGGCCGCCCGGGGGCCGCTCACGGCCGCCGAGATCGAGCACGACGCGCCCCGGGAGACCGGCAACTGGGGGTGGAACTGGTCGGCGGTCAAGCGGGCGCTGGAGTTCCTGTTCTGGGCGGGGGAGGTGACGGCCGCCGACCGCACCACGTCGTTCGCCCGCCGCTACGACCTGCCGGAGCGGGTGCTGCCGGCCGCCGTGCTCGACGCGCCGACGCCGACCGACGCGGAGGCCCACCGCGCGCTGGTGGGCATCGCCGCGCGGTCGCTCGGGGTGGCCGCGGAGCCGGAGCTGCGCGACTACTTCCGGCTGCCGGTGGCCGGGGCCCGGCAGGCCATCGCCGAGCTGGTCGAGGCGGGCGAGCTGTTGCCGGTCGCCGTGCAGGGCTGGCAGCGGCCGGCATGGCTGCACGCCGGGGCGCGGCTGCCCCGCTGGGTGCGCGGCAACACCCTGGTCAGCCCGTTCGACCCGGTGGTCTGGGAGCGGGCCCGCGCCGAGCGGCTCTTCGACTTCAGCTACCGCATCGAGATCTACGTGCCGGCGCCGCAGCGGGTGCACGGCTACTACGTGCTGCCGTTCCTGCAGGGGGAGCGGTTCACCGCCCGGGTCGACCTGAAGGCCGACCGGAAGGCCCGCGTGCTGCTGGTGCCGGCCGCCTGGGGCGAGCCGGGCGTCGACCGGGGCGAGACCGCGCTGGCGCTGGCCGCCGAGCTGCACCGCCTCGCCGGCTGGCTGGGCCTGGACGCGGTGGCCCCGCCCGCGGCCGGCGACCTGGCCGTTCCGCTGGCCGCGGCGCTGGCGGGCGTGGCCGGTGTACGGTGAGCGACGTGACGAGCGTTGACGGACCGGCCTCCCCGCCGCATCCGCAGACGGGTGGGCTCGACGCCCCGCCCCAGGCGGGCCCGGCCGCACCGGCCGACGGACGGCCCACGGACCAGCCACCGCCCCACCCGGGGACGGCCTATCCGGGGGCCTATCCGGCGGCTCCCTATCCGGTGGCCGAGCCGGACCGGCTCACCCGCTTCGTCGTCCGCCTCTACGAGCGCTCCCCGCGCTGGGCGGTGCCGCTGGCCGCGCTCGGCTGCGTCGCCGCCGGCATCGGCTACGCGCTGATCAGCGACCCCACCCGCTCGGCGCCCGACGCCGCGCCGAGCTGCCTGCTCAAGCTCACCACGGGGCTGGACTGCCCGGGCTGCGGCGGCACCCGCGCGCTCTGGTACGTCCTGCACGCCGACCTGCCGGCCGCCGCCCGGCACCACTTCCTCTTCGTCTTCGCGCTGCCCTTCCTGGCCTACCTCTTCGTCGCCTGGGCCGGGAAGCAGGCGTTCGGCTGGCGGCTGCCCGAGCTGCGGATCAGTTCCCGGGCGATCGGCGTCTTCCTGGCCGCCTGGCTGGCCTTCACGATCCTGCGCAACCTGCCCTGGGCACCCTTCACCTCCCTCTACGTCTGACGGGTGCGCCACTGACGGGTGCGCCTACCGGCGTGCGCGCCGTCCGGGCTGCGGTCGTGTCGGACGGGGTCGTCCGGGTCGCGCGGAGCCGGAATGTCACGAGCTTCCTGGATCTCGTCTCGACCGGGCCGGTCACCCTGCCTGGACCAAGGGCCGGCCCTGACGGTGCGGGTGCCCGTGCCCTGTCGAGCTGAATCGTTTGCGACATCGCGCTCCCGATGCCTGTCCGCCCCGACGCACGCACCGACGGGCCGTCCGGCGCGCCGGCGGACGCGGGGACCCGGCTGAGCTGAGGGCACGGTGGCGGGCCGCCGAGCCGAGGACCCCGCCGCTCGCTGATGTCGTAGACGATTCAGTTCGACAGCGTGCGACAGCCGATGCGCCGGGCCGACCCCCGCCCCCCGTCGTGACGTCCGATGGGCCTCGTGCCGATGCTGGCCACATTCCTGCCGGGTCATGACTCCCGACGCGGCGGATGGAACGCGGCCGGCCCGCGGGCGACCGCGTCGTTTCGGTGACCGACGTTGCACTTGGGCGAGGCTGGCTTGGGCGGGCGGGGGCCACGGCACTACAGTCCCAGGAATGCCGGAGATGGTGCAGCCCCAGGTCAAGCTCGTCGCGTGGACGCACTTCGAGGCCCCCGACGACGTGCCGTGGTCGACCGACGCCGAGGGCGGCCAGGCGCTCGCGGAGTTCGCCGGCCGGGCCTGCTACCAGAGCTGGAAGAAGCCGAACCCTGCCACCGCCACCAACGCCGGTTACCTCGCGCACATCCTGGAGGTCGGCCACCTGAGTGTGCTGGAGCACGGCTCGGTCAGCTTCTACTTCAGCGGGGTCTCCCGCTCGTTCACCCACGAGCTGATCCGGCACCGGCACTTCTCGTACTCGCAGCTCTCCCAGCGGTACGTGCCGGAGCGCGACGCCGCCATGGTCGAGCCCTCGGTGATCGCCGACGACCCGGAGCTGCACAAGAAGTTCGTGGAGGCGGCCGAGGCGAGCGTGCGCGCGTACAACGAGCTGCTGGAGGGGCTGGAACGGCGCTTCGCCGACGTGGAGAACGCCACACTGCGGCGCAAGCAGGCCCGCCAGGCGGCCCGCGCCGTGCTGCCCAACGCCACCGAGACGCGCATCGTGGTCACCGGCAACTACCGGGCCTGGCGGCACTTCATCGCCATGCGCGCGACGGAGCACGCCGACGTGGAGATCCGCGAGCTGGCGGTGGAGTGCCTGCGGCAGCTCCAGGGCGTCGCCCCGAACGTCTTCGCCGATTTCGTCATCTCGGCCCTGCCCGACGGCACCGAGGTGGCGGCGAGCCCGCACGCCGAGCTGTCCTGAGGGCTTCCCCGGCGGGGCGCCGGTGGTCGTCCGCTAGGTTGGTGGCATGACGCACGACCACCCTGACACGCCCGCCCGGGCGGTGTCCCGCCCCTTCGGGCGAGTCCTTACGGCCATGGTGACCCCGTTCACCGCCGACGGCTCGCTCGACCTCGACGGCGCCGCGCAGCTCGCCAGCTACCTGGTCGACGAGCAGGGCAACGACGCGCTGGTGGTCAACGGCACCACCGGCGAGTCGCCGACCACCACCGAGGCCGAGAAGGAACAGCTGATCCGGGCCGTGGTGGAGGCCGTCGGTGACCGCGCCAAGGTCGTGGCCGGGGTCGGCACCAACGACACCCGGCACACCATCGAGCTCTCCACGGCCGCCGAGAAGGCGGGCGCGCACGGCCTGCTCGTGGTCACGCCCTACTACAACAAGCCGCCGCAGAGCGGCCTGCTGCGGCACTTCACCGCCGTCGCGGACGCCACCGGGCTGCCGGTGATGCTCTACGACATCCCACACCGGGCGGGCGTGCCGATCGACACCGAGACGATGGTGCGCCTGGCCGAACACGCCCGGATCGTCGCGGTGAAGGACGCCAAGGGCGACCTGACCGCCACGAGCTGGGTCACCAGCCGGACGAACCTCGCCTTCTACAGTGGCGAGGACGCGCTCACCCTGCCCGCGCTGGCCGTGGGCGGCGTGGGCGTGGTCGGCACCTCGACCCACTTCACCGGCGCGCTCACCAAGCAGATGATCGAGGCGTACGACGCGGGGGACACCGCCACCGCGCTGAGCCTGCACCGGCGACTGCTGCCGCTGTTCACCGGCATCTTCCGTACCCAGGGCGTGATCCTGGTGAAGGCGGGCCTGGCGGCCGCCGGGAAGCCCGCCGGGCCGGTGCGTCTGCCGCTGGTCGAGGCGACCGACGACGAGATCGCCCAGCTCCGCGCGGACAGCGCGGCGGCGGGCCTGGAACTGCCCGAATGACCGAACGACACGACGGACGCCGAGTGACGGCGTCGCAGAATGAGGTGGACGCGTGACCGAGGCGCACTTCGAGACGGAACTGCCCCCGCCGCTGCCGGAGGGTGGGCTGCGGATCATCCCGCTCGGCGGGCTCGGCGCCATCGGTCGCAACATGACCGTCTTCGAGTACGACGGCAAGCTGCTGGTGGTCGACTGCGGGGTCCTCTTCCCCGACGTGGAGCAGCCCGGGGTCGACCTGATCCTGCCCGACTTCGGTCCGATCCTGGACCGGCTCGACGACGTCCAGGCGATCGTGCTGACCCACGGCCACGAGGACCACATCGGCGCGGTGCCCTACCTGCTCGCGCACAAGCCCGACATCCCGCTGGTCGGCTCCCAGTTCACCCTCGCGCTGGTCGAGGCGAAGCTCGCCGAGCGGCGGATCCAGCCCTACACGCTTACCGTGCGGGAGGGCGGCCGGGAGCGGCTCGGCCCGTTCGAGTGCGAGTTCTTCGCGGTCAACCACTCGATCCCCGACGCGCTCGCGGTGGCCATCCGCACGCCGGCCGGCCTGGTGCTGCACACCGGCGACTTCAAGATGGACCAGCTCCCGCTGGACGGTCGGATCACCGACCTGGCCGGGTTCGCCCGGCTCGGCGCCGAGGGCGTGGACCTGCTGCTCTCGGACTCCACCAACGCGGAGATCCCCGGCTTCGTCACCCCCGAGCGGGAGATCGGGCCGGTGCTCGACTCGATCTTCGCGAAGGCCAAGGGGCGGATCATCGTCGCCTCCTTCGCCTCGCACGTGCACCGGGTGCAGCAGGTGTTCGACTCCGCCGCCGAGCACGGCCGCAAGGTCGCCCTCATCGGCCGGTCCATGGTCCGCAACATGGGCATCGCCCGCGACCTGGGGCTGCTCAACATCCCGGCCGGGCTGGTCGTCGGGCTGGAAGAGGCGACGAACATGCCGCCCGAGCAGATCGTGCTGATGTCCACCGGTTCGCAGGGCGAGCCGATGAGCGCCCTGGGCCGGATGGCCAGCGGCGACCACCGGCACATCACCATCGCCCCCGGCGACACCGTGGTGCTCGCCTCGTCGCTGGTGCCCGGCAACGAGACCTCGGTCTACCGGGTGATCAACCGGCTGGCCCGGGCCGGCGCCGTGGTGGTGCACAAGGACGTGGCCAAGGTGCACGTCTCGGGCCACGCCCCCGCCGGCGAGCTGCTCTACCTGCTCAACGTGGTCCGTCCCAGCAACCTGATGCCGGTGCACGGCGAGTGGCGGCACCTGCGCGCGCACGCCCGGCTCGGCATCGAGTCCGGCGTCGCCCCCGACCGGGTGGTGCTCTGCGAGGACGGCGACGTCGTCGACCTCGTCGAGGGCCGGGCCAGCCTGGTCGGGCACGTGAAGAGCCGCTACGTCTACGTCGACGGCCTCGCCGTCGGCGACGTCAGCGAGTCGCTGCTCACGGAGCGCCGGATCCTCGGCGACGGCGGGTTCATCGCCACCACCGTGGTGGTCGACTCGGTGACCGGCAAGGTGGTGGGCGGCCCGACCCTGTCGGCGAAGGGCTTCTCCGAGGACCCGGAGGCGTTCAGCCCGGTGATCCCGCTGGTCACCGAGGCCCTGAACCGGGCGGCCTCCGACGGCATCACCGATCCGCACCAGCTCCAGCAGATCGTCCGGCGCACCGTGGGACGGTGGGTGAACGACGCGTACCGCCGTCGGCCCATGATCGTCCCCACCGTGGTCGAGGTCTGACCCCGCACCGCCGCGACGCCCGCCCGCACCCCGTGTGCCGGCGGGCGTCGCCGTGCGGCGGGCCGGCCCGGCGGCTCACCCCGCGGCACCACGACCGGCCGGCCGCCGACATCCCCGTGCACGTCGGCGACCGACCCGGAGCCCGGCCTGGGGCCGGCCCCCGGCCAGCGGAACTCAGTGGCGGCCGAGCCGGCGGCGCAGCAGCAGCAGCAGACCGGCCCCGAGGGCCAGCAGCGCCGCACCGAACAGGGCGTACGTGGTGCCGGCCGGACCGGTGCGGGGCAACCCGGCCCCGTCCCCGGCGGGCGTCGTCGGAGTGGACGTGGTGCTCGGCGTCGACGTGGCGCTCGGGGTCGCCGCCGGCGGAGTCGTCGGGGCGCCGCCCCCCGTGCCGCCCGGCACGGGCACGGTGACCGAGGTGTCCTTGTTGGTGTACCGGTTGGTGGGCGCCAGATACAGGCGGATGCTCCCCGCCCTCTCGCTGACGGCGAGGCGGATGTGCACCGTGTCCGTGGCACCCGCCTTCAGCTCGCCGGACCGGATGATCTCGCAGCCCTTGCCGGCCATCCGACCGCTGTCCGAGCACAGCGGCCAGATCACCTGCACACCCTTCGGGGGGACGACGTTCAGCGAGTAGCCGCCGAGAGCGAAGGTGCCGGTGTTGCGTACCCGGGCCGTCACCCCCATCGACCCGTCGACGACCGGGCTGGCGGTGGCCCGCAGCCGCAGCGACGTCCGGTCCGGCCAGTTGACGCGGAAGTCGGTGGGGTCCTCCGTGCCACCGGCGGCGTCCCGGCCGGCGACGGACCCCCAGTTGCTCACGCCGAAGACCGGCTCGGCCGCCGTCGCCCGCAGCGCCAGCCGGTACACCTGCCGCCCACCGGCCGGCAGCTGCGTGCCACCGCAGAGCCAGGTCTGGGGCGACCCGGCGCCGCGGCAGTCGCCACCAGAGGTCACGGTCAGCCCGGACGGCAGACGTAGGACGAAGAAGCCCTTCGCCGCCGCCGTTCCGGCGTTGCTGACAAGGACCTCCAGGGGACCCGTCGGGTGCCACGGGTCGCCGCTGAGGAAGACCAGATCCGGGCGGGCGACGATGGTCGGCTCGGCGGCCGTGGTCGGGGTGGGTGTGGGGTCGTGGGCCGACGCGGGCGGGGCGGGGGCGACCAGCGCCAACAGGACGGGGGCCGCCAGGGCCAGCAGGGCGGTGGCCGCCACGGCGCCGGCGCGGAACGGATGCGTCATCGTGAACTCCCGGGATTCGGTGTGGGTGATGGAGAGACCACCCGGACTGACCTCCGGTTGCACGGTGTCGGAAGCCCGTCAGGCCAGCAGCGCGTTCAACTCGCCGTAGCCCATCGCACCGGCCAGCGAGTCGTACGACCCGGAGCGCAGCGCCTCCGTGGCGGCCCGGCGGACCAGCCCGTACGCGGCCTCGGCGAGCGCCGATCCGAGGCTGACCCGGGCCACCCCCAGCCCCGCCAGCGTGGCGACGGGGAGCCCACCCGGCCCGGTGAGCACGTTGACCGGCCCCTCGATGCCGGCGACCAGCGCGCCGATGGTCTCGGCGTCGGCCACGCCCGGCACGAAGATCCCGTCCGCGCCCGCCGCCCGGTACGCGACCGCGCGGCGCAGCGTCTCCGCCAGCCGGTCCGCCGGGTCGCCCACCGCCCGCAGGAACACGTCGGTGCGGGCGTTGACGAAGAGCCGTACCCCCGCCGCGTCCGCGGCCTGCCGGGCTGCCCCGATCCGGGCGCACTGCTCGTCGACCGGGCGCAGCGGGGACGTCCCGGCCGGCGCGGCGTCCTCGATGTTCACGCCGACCGCGCCGGCGGCCAGCACCCCGGTCACGGTGTGGGCGACCCCGGCCGGGTCGGCGGCGTACCCGCTCTCGATGTCCGCGGTGACCGGGACCGTGACGGCGGCGGCGACGCGGGCGACCACCGCCAGGGCGCGCTCGCGGTCCAGTTCGTCCCCGTCCGGGGCGCCCAGGCTCCACGAGACGCCGGCGCTGGTGGTGGCGACCGCCGCCGCGCCGCAGTCGGCCACGATCCGGGCGCTCGCCACGTCCCAGGCGTTGGGCAGGACGAGCGGGGAGCCGGGGCGGTGCAGGGAGTGCAGGAGCAGGGCGGTGCGCTGGTGGTGCGTCGTCGTCATGGGTGCCAGTCCAGCAGGGCGGCAGGAGATCGTCCGGCGGGTTTCGGACCTCACCGGTGGGCCGCCGCCCGGCCCGACAGGGTCAGGGCAGGGCGGCGACCGCCTCGGCGTACGCGACGCTGGTGTCCACGGCCGCGTCGAGCAGGACCGTGAGCTGGGCCGGGGCCACCCCGTGCGCCAGGTCGGTGGCGACGTGACCGGCCAGCAGCAGCTCGCCCTCCCGCTCGTGCACGTACGCCTTCGGCAGCAGGCGGTCGTGGTTCCAGGCGTTGCAGAAGGCGTACGCCTCCGTGAGCCGGTCGGCCGGCAGCCGGCGGTTCGCCACGGACCGGGCCTGGAGGATCTCGCCCCGCTCGCCGGCGCGCCGGAACTGGATCAGCGCCTCGCCCCACCGGCCCGTGACGGCGCCACGGTCGTCCACCGCGTACCGGTCCCCGCGCCGGTCCAGCTCGGCGGTGATCATCGCCAGGCTCAGCGGGCGTGGCTCCTCGTCCGGCAGGACGTCGTCGGGCGGGTCGTCGGCGTCGTCGTCCGCGTCGTCGTCGGGCGGCAGGGGCACCGGTGCGGCGGCCGGCCGTTCGGCCAGCCAGGACGCGATCCGGCCGGACTGGTGGCCGGTGCCGTTGCGGGCGTCGAAGCTGCCGGCCAGCGCGGTGGCCACCCCGAGCAGGGTGGCGCCCAGCGTGGCCACGTCGAGCTCGGCGGCCGGCCGCACCCCGTACGCCGGGCGGTGCACCGTCCGCCCGCCGAGCCCCGCCTCCACGGCGAGGGCGCAGACCAGCGCACCGGCGGCGGCGAACTCCATCGCGGACAGGTCGTCGTGCGGCCGGTCCAGCCGGGGCAGTTGCTCGGCGAGGACGTCGACGCCCCGGGCGGGGTGCCCGGCCAGCGCGCACCACCGCAGGTGCGTCGCGAGCAGCGGGAAGGCGGCCTGCTCCTGCCGGTGCCGCCGGTACGCCCGTACGTGCGCCTCGGCCGCCCGCTCCGGCTGGCCGGCCCGCAGCCAGGACAGCAGCCCGGCGACCAGCGTCCGCTCCGGCTGCTCGGTGCAGTCGCCGCCGCCGTGCGGGGAGTCCGGCAGGGCGGCCAGCGCGGCCCGGTGGTCGCCCCAGCCGGCGAGCAGTTCCGCCCGTCGGGCCGCCGCGCAGTCCGGGCAGCCGCCGACCGGCCCCGGATCGGCCGGCGACCAGCGGTCGTACCACTGCCGGGCGGTGGGCTCGTCGCCGAGGTGGTCGGCGATGCGGCAGCGCAGCTCGGCGACCACCGCCGGGTCGTCGGCGGCGCGTGCGGCGAGGTCGTCCAGCATGGCCCGGGCCTGGTCCAGCCCGACCCGGGGCGAGCCGAGCAGGGCCTCGACCGCGTACCGCCGGTAGCGCCGCAGCGGCTCGGCCTGGTCCGCCGCCAGCAGGTCGGGGCGGCGCTCCACCGTGGCGAGGCAGCGGCGCACCGGCTCGACCAGCCGCCACCGCTGCCCGTGCAGGAGGTACGCCTCGATGAGCGCGAACCTGGCTGCCAGCGCCGTCCGGTCGTCGCCCGTGGCGTCGGCGTGCGCGGCGATGCGTTCCAGCTCGGTGCTGCGGGCCTCGCCGTCGGGGGTGTCGCGGGCGTCGGCGAGCGCTTCGGCCAGCGCGGGGTCGGACCCCCGGCCCCCGCGCCGCAGCCCGCTCCACCAGCCGGGCAGCCCGAACGGGTCGAGGCCGCGACCGGCCAGGTCACCGCCGCGGCCCGTCACGCCACCACCCCGCCGGGCAGCCGGGCCACCTCGGTGGCGAGCTGGCAGCCGGTGGCGATGCCGCAGTCGAGCAGCTGGTCGAGCTGGTGCGCGGTGACGCCGCGTTCCAGGTCGGTGATGACCTCGCCGCAGATCCGGGCCCGCCCGTCGTCCTCGACGTGCACGAAGGCCTTCGGCCAGAGCCGGTCGTGGTTCCACGCGTTGCAGAAGGCGTGCAGCGCCGGCACGTACTCGATGGGGAACGCCGGCGCGGTCAGGGTGCGGACCTGGAGCAGCTCCCCGTTGGCGCCGGGGCGTAGGAACCAGATCAGGCTGTCGTCCCAGCGGCCGACCAGGTCGCCGTCGGCGTCGGCCTGGACCCGGTATCCCCGGCTGTGCAGCACGGCGGCGATCAGCTCGCCGGTCAGCGGTTCCAGCGCCCCCGGGTGCCCGGCCAGGTGGCCGTCCCGACCGTCCTCGGTTCCCGGCGACGACATGGGGGCAACCCTTCTGAGGCAGATATCACGTGACGCGGCGGGGCCCGCGCTGCGACACGCGGACACGACCCGGAAAGGCGGCGATCTGCCGGGTCACGCCATTAGGTTGATGCTATGGCGGGCCGTACCTCTCAGGCGAGCCGGCGGCGCGGCGCGTCGCCGCGTGGCACCACGAACAGTCGTGCCCGTCAGCCGGCGAAGAAGACCGCCCGCGCGGCGGCCCGGCGGCGGCCGGCGGCCCGGTCCGGCCCGGGGCTGATCGTCGGGCAGGCGGTCCGCACACTGTGGATGGGGATGGCGCACGGCCTCGGCTGGGCGTTCCGGCAGGCCGGCTCGGCCCGGGGGCTCGACCCGGAGCAGCGCCGCGACGGCGCGGGCCTGCTGGTCTTCGGCCTCGCCCTGCTCAGCGCGGTGGCCCTCTGGTTCTCCGGCGCCGGCCCGGTGGGCGCGCGGCTGGCCGACACCTTCCGGCTCTTCCTCGGGGCGATCTCGGTCGTGGTGCCGGTGCTGCTGATGATCGGCGCCTGGCGGTTGATGCGCGAGCCCGTCGATCCCGAGCACCGCGGCCGGGGCCTGGTCGGCTGGACCTCGATGCTGGTCGCCACCGCCGCGATGCTGCACATCGGACAGGACCCGGCCGACGCGGGCCAGCGCGACTTCGCCGGCGGCCTGGTCGGCGCCGGCGTCGGCAGCCTGATGGAGCGGGCGGTCACCGCCTGGGTCGCCGTACCGCTGCTGATCCTGCTGCTGGTCTTCGGCCTGCTGGTGGTCACCGCGACCCCGATCAACAAGGTCCCGGAGCGGCTCGGCCTGCTGTTCGGCACCCGGATCGCCCCGCCGGTGGTGGAGGAGGAGACGGACGAGGAGCCCGCCCGGCCGGCGCCCCGCAAGCGCGCGGCGAAGCGGGCGGCCCCGCCGCCGCCCGACCCGGCGGAGTTCGACGACGACCTCGACGGGGTGGACCTCCAGGAGACCCTGGTGCTGCCCCGCAAGCCCCCGGGCCGGGTTCCGGCCACCCGCAGGCCGGCGGAGCCGCCGGAGCACTCGCCCGCCCCGACGCGGGCCGAGCAGCTCGCGCTGACCGGCCTGGCGGGCGACTACACGCTGCCGCCGGCGAACATCCTCGGCAGCGGCGCGGCCCCGAAGTCCCGGAGCAAGGCCAACGACGAGGTGATCGTCGCGCTCACCGGCGTCTTCGAGCAGTTCGGTGTGGACGCGGCCGTCACCGGGTTCACCCGCGGGCCGACCGTCACCCGCTACGAGGTGGAGCTGGGCCCGGGCGTCAAGGTCGAGCGGATCACGCAGCTCTCCCGCAACATCGCGTACGCGGTGAAGTCACCGGACGTGCGGATCCTCAGCCCGATCCCGGGCAAGAGCGCGGTCGGGGTGGAGATCCCGAACACCGACCCGGAGAACGTGGCGCTCGGCGACGTGCTGCGGTCGCGGGCCGCCACCAGTGACCACCACCCGATGGTGGTGGCGCTGGGCAAGGACATCGAGGGCGGCTACGTGGTGGCCAACCTCGCCAAGATGCCGCACATCCTGATCGCCGGCGCGACGGGCGCGGGCAAGTCGTCCTGCCTGAACTCGCTGCTGGTGTCCATCCTCACCCGGGCCACGCCGGACGAGGTGCGGCTGCTGCTGATCGACCCGAAGCGGGTCGAGATGACGGGCTACGAGGGCATCCCGCACCTGGTCACCCCGATCGTGACAAACGCGAAGAAGGCGGCCGACTCGCTGGAGTGGGTCGTCCGCGAGATGGACATGCGCTACGACGACCTCGCCGCCAACGGGGTCCGGCACATCGACGACTTCAACCGCAAGGTGCGCAACGGCGAGATCAAGGCGCCGCCGGGCAGCGAGCGGGAGATGCGCCCGTACCCGTACCTGCTGGTGATCGTGGACGAGTTGGCCGACCTGATGATGGTCGCCCCGCGCGACGTGGAGGACTCGGTCGTCCGGATCACCCAGCTCGCCCGCGCGGCCGGCATCCACCTGGTGCTGGCCACCCAACGCCCGTCGGTCGACGTGGTCACCGGCCTGATCAAGGCCAACGTGCCGTCCCGCCTGGCGTTCGCCACCTCCTCGCTGGCCGACTCGCGGGTCATCCTCGACCAGCCGGGCGCGGAGAAGCTGCTGGGCCGCGGCGACGGCCTGTTCCTGCCGATGGGCGCCTCGAAGCCGATCCGGATCCAGGGCGCCTGGGTGACCGAGCGCGAGATCGCCGACGTGGTGAAGTTCTGCAAGGACCAGCGCGAGCCGGAGTTCCGCCCGGACGTGCTCGTCGCGCCGGACGCCGGCAAGAAGAAGATCGACGAGGAGATCGGCGACGACCTCGACCTGCTGGTGCAGGCGGTCGAGCTGGTGGTCACCTCGCAGTTCGGCTCGACCTCGATGCTCCAGCGCAAGCTGCGGGTCGGCTTCGCCAAGGCGGGGCGGCTGATGGACCTCATGGAGACCCGGGGCGTGGTCGGCCCGTCGGAGGGGTCCAAGGCCCGGGACGTGCTGGTCAAGCCGGACGAGCTGGAGGAGGTCCTGGTCGGCCTGCGCGGCGGCGAGGACTAGGACCGGGCGACCGCTGAGGGCGCCGGGGGCGTTCACGGTCGTCACCGGCGGGGCTGAGCCGGGCAACCGCCCGACAGGGCGCACACGCGACGGGCCCGCCGGCACGCCGGCGGGCCCGGTCTCCGCCGGGGGAGCGGTGGGTCAGTTGTTGACGAGCGCGTTGATGATCAGCAGGCTGATCACGATGGCGGCCACGTTGGCGGCGGCGGCGTACCAGCCGAGCGGCTTGTCACCGAGCACGGCGCCGACGATGCCCAGGACCAGCCCGATCACGCCGAAGATGAGCGGGTTGAGCAGGAGCGCGAGGACCGCGAACACGAAGCCCACGATGGTGCAGATGCGGGCGGCGTTGGTGCGCGGGCGGACGGTCGAGTGCATGTTGGCCATGTCTGCCTCCGTGGATGAGAGCCTTTCCGGTGCCAGGCACAGCTCTACCCACTGTGGTCGTCCGTCACGCCTCGCCCCTGTGGACGCCGGTCAGTGGAAGACCTTCAGGCCGACGACGCCGGCGACCACCAGCAGCAGGCAGGCTATCCGGGGCAGGCTGGCCGGCTCGTTCAGCGCGAGCATCCCGACCAGGGCGGTGCCGACCGCCCCGATGCCGACCCAGACGACGTAGCCGGTGCCGACCGGGATCTCGCGCAGCGCGTACGCCAGGCCGGCCATGCTGAGCACCAGGGTCACCACGAAGACCAGCGACGGGACGAGTCGGGTGAAGCCGGCGCTGCGGTCGAGGGCGATCGCCCACGCGGTCTCGAGAAGTCCGGAGATCACCAGCACGATCCAGGCCATGGAAGATCACCTCTGCGTAGGCGCCCGGACCAGCGGGCCGGGAGGAGTGGGTTCGGTACACACACGCGGGGCGTCTTGGCCTGACCGGGTACGCCCACCACTCGTCCGGGGCGACCTGGGGCCGCCACGACCGACGGTAGCACCGGCCGGGCGGCCTCCGGGGTGAGCCGGGCCACCACGGGTTGACGTGAACCTCGCTTCAACTTGCAGTATCGGGGTATGCCGCTGCTCTTCTCCGATCCCGAGGTCGCCGCCGCGCTGGACGCCCCCACCACGGTCGCCGCGATGCGGGACGCCCTGCTCGCCGCGTACGCCGGCCGCCTGGTGGCCCCGCCCCGGGCCGCCGCGCCGCTGGGCGGGGGACGGATGGTGCTCACCGCCGGCCACCTCACCGGCGAGTGGTACGGCTACCGCTCGTACGACACGTTCGGGCACCCGGAGAGCGAGCAGGTGGTCGTGCTGCACGACGGGCGCACCGGGGCGGTCCGGGCGGTGGCGGTCGGCGAGGAGCTGGGCTCCCGGCGTACCGGCGGGCTCGGCGGGGTCGCCGTGGACGCCCTGGCCCGGCCGGACGCCGCCACCCTGGGCGTGATCGGCTCCGGCGGGCAGGCGTGGACGCAGGTCTGGGCCGCCGCCGCCGTCCGCCCGCTGCGCGAGGTCACCGTGCACAGCCGCTCCGTCGCCCGGCGGGAGTCGTTCGCCGCCCGGGTCCGCGCCGAGCTGGGCGTGCCGGCGCGGGCGGTGGACTCGGCGCGGGCCGCCGTCCGGGACCGCGACGTCGTGGTGCTCGCCACCACCGCCGTCGGCCCCGTGCTCGACGCCGTCGACCTGGCCCCCGGCACCCACGTCAACACGGTCGGCTTCAAGCAGGTCGACCGGCACGAGTTCGGCACCGACCTGCTGGACGCCGCCGACCTGCTGGTCACCGACTCGCCGGCGCAGGCGGCCGCGTACGACCCGCCGATGCTGGCGGCGCTGCCCGCGTACGCCGGGCGGTTGCGCGACCTGGGCGCGGTGCTGGCCGGCGCCGTCCCCGGCCGGACCGGCGCGGACCAGGTCTCGGTCTTCTGCTCGACCGGCCTGGCCGGCACGGAGGTCTTCCTGCTCGACCGGCTGGTCGGGGTGGGCGCGGCGGCGGTCTGAGCGGGCCGTGGCCGCCGGAAGCGGGCGGGCGGCCCGCCGTTGGCGGCCGCCGCCCGCCCGCCCGGTACCCTCGGATTGTGTCTGCCACCTCCCCTTCCCCCACCGACGGCCGCCGTGTCGCCCTGCTGACCCTGGGCTGTGCCCGCAACGAGGTCGACTCGGAGGAGCTGGCCGCCCGGCTGCACGCCGACGGCTGGCAGGTCACCACCGACGGCGAGGGCGCCGACGTGGTGGTCGTGAACACGTGCGGCTTCGTGGAGAAGGCGAAGCAGGACTCCATCCAGACCCTGCTGGCCGCCGCCGACACCGGCGCCAAGGTGGTCGCCGCCGGCTGCATGGCCGAGCGGTACGGCCGCGAGCTGGCCGACAGCCTCCCCGAGGCGCAGGCGGTGCTGAGCTTCGACGACTACCCGGACATCGCCGCCCGGCTCGACGCGGTGGTGGCCGGCGAGCGGATCGGCGCGCACACCCCGCGCGACCGGCGCGAGCTGCTGCCCCTCACCCCCGTCTCCCGGCGGGACAGCGGGGTGTCGCTGCCCGGCCACGGCACCCCGGTCCGGGGTGTCACCGAGACCGACGAGCACACCCCGGCCCACCTGCGCCAGGTGCTGCGCCACCGGCTCGACACCGGCCCGGTCGCCTCGCTCAAGCTGGCCAGCGGCTGCGACCGGCGCTGCGCGTTCTGCGCCATCCCCGCCTTCCGCGGCGCCTTCGTCTCCCGTACGCCGGACGAGCTGCTCGCCGAGGCGGAGTGGCTGGCCAAGACCGGCGTCCGTGAGCTGGTGCTGGTCAGCGAGAACTCCACCTCCTACGGCAAGGACCTGGGCGACCCCCGGGCGCTGGAGAAGCTGCTGCCCCAGCTCGCCGCGATCGACGGCATCGTCCGGGTGCGGGCGAGCTACCTCCAGCCGGCCGAGACCCGGCCCGGCCTGGTCGAGGCGATCGCCACGACGCCCGGCGTGGCGCCCTACTTCGACCTGTCGTTCCAGCACTCCAGCGAGCCGGTGCTGCGCCGGATGCGCCGTTTCGGCTCCACCGAGCGGTTCCTGGAGCTGCTGGCGAGCGCTCGCGCACTGGCCCCGGACGTGGGCGCGCGGAGCAACTTCATCGTCGGCTTCCCGGGCGAGACCCGCGGCGACTACCAGGAGCTGGTCCGGTTCCTGACCGAGGCGCGGCTCGACGCGATCGGGGTGTTCGACTACAGCGACGAGGACGGCACCGAGGCCGCCGGACTGTCCGGCAAGGTCTCCGCCGCCACGGTCAAGCGTCGCTACGACAAGCTCAGCGCGCTCGCCGACGAGCTCTGCTCGCAGCGCGCCGAGGAGCGCCTGGGCTCCACGGTCGAGGTGCTTGTCGACTCGGTCGACGACGGCGTGGTCGAGGGGCGGGCGGCCCACCAGGCCCCCGAGGTCGACGGCTCGACCACCCTCGTCGCCCCGGCCGACGGCGGGGTGGACCTGGCCGCGCTGCGCCCGGGTGACCTGGTGCGGGCGACGGTGACCAGCACCGAGGGAGTGGACCTGGTGGCGGTCCCGGATGAGATGATCTCGGCGGCGCCCGGCGCAACACGGTGACGGCGGGCCCGGACGGAGCGGGGGAGCGACGTGGTGGGGTGCCAGGTACGCCACGGCCGCCGGAGCGGGGCGCGGCGATGACCGGGGCGACGGAATCGACGCCCGCGCCGGTGGTGGCCGGCGTACCGGTGATGAACGCGGCCAACGCGCTCACCGCGCTGCGGCTGGTCCTGGTGCCGGTCTTCGCGGCGTCCGTGGTCGCCTCCGCCATGGACCACGCCGGCTGGCGGATGGTCGCCTGCCTGATCTTCGCCGTCGCCTCGGCGACCGACCTCGTGGACGGCTGGATCGCCCGCCGGTTCGCCCTGGTCACCTCGGTGGGCAAGGTCGCCGACCCGATCGCGGACAAGGCGCTCACCGGTGCGGCGCTGCTGCTGCTCTCCTGGTACGACCAGCTGCCCTGGTGGGTGACCGCCGTGATCCTCGTCCGCGAGCTGGGCATCACCGCGCTGCGCTTCTGGGTGATCCGCCACGGCGTGATCGCGGCCAGCCGGGGCGGCAAGATCAAGACTGCGCTCCAGATCCTGGCCATCACGTGGTATCTGTGGCCCATGCCGGCCGTGCTCGCCGCCGTCGGCCCGTGGATCATGGCCGCCGCGGTCGGCGTCACGGTGGTCACCGGCTTCGACTACGTCGCGCAGGCCCTCCGGCTGCGCCGCCCGGCCGCCTGACCGGCGCCCGTACCGTCCGCCCTCTCCCGCCCGGCCCCGCCCCTCTCCCGCCCGGAGCCGCGCCCGTCGGGAAGGATGAGTAGGGCCGACGGGGCGGGGAAAGGATCCGGGACATGGACAGTGACGCTGCCGGAACGCGGCCGGCCGGAAGCCCGGCGGCCGGCGTGGTGCACAGCCTCTCGGAACGGCGCGAGACCCTGGCCACCGTCGAGTCGCTCACGGGCGGCCTGCTGGCCGCCTCGATCGTGGAGATCGCCGGGGTGAGCGGCATCTACCGGGGCGGCCTGGTGGTCTACGCCACCGAGCTCAAGTCGCTGCTCGCCGACGTGCCGGAGGACCTGCTGGCCGACCGGGGGCCGGTCGACCCGGACGTGGCGGTGGCCCTCGCGGAGGGCGGCCGGCGCCGCTGCGGGGCCGACTGGGGTCTGGCCACCACCGGGGTGGCCGGTCCCGAACCGCAGGACGGCAAGCCGGTCGGGCTGGTCTACGTCGCCGTGGCCGGGCCGTCCGGCGCCGAGGTCCGGCAGCTCGACCTGGACGGCGGTCGCGACCACGTCCGCTCGGCCGCGGTCGTCGAGGCGTTGCGGCTGCTCGCCGCGCGGATCCACGAGACCGACGCCGCCGGGGCGGCCGCATCCGACGGCCGGGCGGCCGGGGCCGACGGCGGGCGGACCGACGCGGCCGGCGCGGGTCGCCGCTGACGGCCTTCTGAGGATCCGAGGGGCGGGGTGGGATGTCGTGGGGGCCCGCAACGGGTACGGTTGCGGGAAGGCTCCGACGACCGGTCCGGCTCGACGTGCCGGACGGGCCGCCTGGAAGAGTGGTGTCCCTCAGGGGGAGGTGCGAATGGTCCTGCTACGCCGCGTGATCGGTGACGCACTGCGGGCGCGCCGGCAGGGGCAGCACCGCACCCTGCGCGAGGTCTCCTCCGCCGCCAACGTCAGCCTCGGCTACCTCTCCGAGATCGAACGCGGCCAGAAGGAGCCCTCCAGCGAGCTGCTGGCCGCGATCTGCGACGCCCTCGGTGCGCGCCTGTCCGAGCTGCTGCGTGAGGTCAGCGACACCGTCGCCCTCGCCGAGCAGATGCCCGGCGTGCTGGTGCCGGTGCAGGACGAGCCGGCCGCGACCGTCGCCGTGCGCAGGAGCACGGGTCGGGGCGTCCACCAGGTCAGCTCGGACGGCACGGTCGCCGTGCAGGTCCGCCAGGACTCCCCGCTCAAGGCCACCCTGCGCAGCTCCCGGGTCCGGGGCAGCGAGCGCGACGTGGTCTGCGCCGCCTGATCCACCCCCTCTCCCTCGCCACGTGGTCGGCCTCGACGCCGCCGCGTACCCTTGATCGCGGACGGCGTCGGCGCTCGCTTCGCTCGCCGGTACGGATGCCCCGGTGGCGTCCGGCTGGGACGATGGAGCCACTGCCGCGCCGGAGCCGGCCGGGAGCACCCGGCGCGGTCCAGGCGGAGCGACGCTACTGAGGGGACAACGCAAAGATGGCGAACCCGTTCGTCAAGGGGTGGAAGTACCTGATGGCGCTCTTCGGCGCCAGGATCGACGAGCACGCCGATCCGAAGGTGCAGATCCAGCAGGCCATCGAGGAGGCCCAGCGCCAGCACCAGGCGCTGGTCCAGCAGGCCGCAGCCGTGATCGGCAACCAGCGGCAGCTGGAGATGAAGCTGTCCCGTCAGATGACCGAGGTCGAGCGGTTGCAGGCCAACGCCCGCCAGGCACTGGTCCTCGCCGACCAGGCCCGCGCCCGGGGCGACGAGACCGAGGCCGGTCGCTACGAGCAGTCCGCGCAGACCCTGGCCACCCAGCTGGTCTCGGCCGAGCAGGCCACGGAGGACCTCAAGACCCTGCACGACCAGGCGCTCGGCGCCGCCGCCCAGGCCCGCCGGGCGGTCGAGAACAACTCAATGATCCTCCAGCAGAAGCTCGCCGAGCGCACCAAGCTGCTCAGCCAGCTGGAGCAGGCCAAGATGCAGGAGAGCGTGGCCCGCTCGCTGGAGTCGATGTCGTCGCTCACCGCCCCCGCCAACACGCCCTCGCTCGACGAGGTGCGCGACCGCATCGAGCAGCGGTACGCCACGGCGATGGGCCGCGCCGAGCTGGCCGGCAACTCCGTCGAGGGCCGCATGCTGGAGATCCAGAAGTCGACCCTGGACGCGGCCGGCTCCTCCCGGCTGGAGCAGATCCGGTCGAGCATGGCCGGCGAGCAGCTCGGCGGCAAGCAGGAACGACCGGGTGTGGAGCAGGCCCAGCCCGCCGCACCGGCCGCCGACCCGGCGGCCGCCGCCCGGCTGAACGAGATCCGGGCCAGCATGGGCCGGGAACGTGGCACCGGAGACACCACCGCCGCCGGCTGAGCGGCCGGGTCGAGGAGGCAGAGGTGGCAGACGAGCGCACGCGGTACTTCCGGCGCCTGAGCCGGTTGCGGCGGTCCGCGCGCCGGTGGAGCGTCACGGCCGGCGGCCTGGGCGGCGCCGCCGCCGTGCTGACCCCGTACGCCGGGCTGGGGCTGCCCGACGCGGCCTGGGCGGCCGGGGCGGGCGGCGCGCTGGTGCTCGCCGCCTGGCGCTGGGTCGACCTGCGGGCGTTGGCCGCCCGGCCGGCACCACCGGCGCTCGACCCGGCCGAGGCCGCCGCCCGGTCCCGCGCCAGGCTGGTCGCCGCCGTGGAGCGGCTCCCCGTCGGCCCCGGCGTGCTGGCCGAGGTCCGCCGGGTGCGCTCCCGGGTGGCGCTGCGCGGCACCAGCGCCGCCGAGCCGTGGGCCCGGCTGGACCGGGCCGCCCTGACCCTCGCCGGGATGACCGGCCGGCTCACGGGGCTCGCCTCGCCGGCCGTGCTGGAGGCCGCCGAGGCCGACCGGTCGCTGCGGGACCTCGCCGACCGGGTGGCCAGCGTCGAGCGCACGCTGCGGCTCGCCCCGGCCGAGTCCCGGCCGGCGCTGGCCGAGGCGCACCGGGCCCTGAGCGCGCAGCTGGAGCAGGGCGTCACCGCGTACGAGCGGCTCGTCGTGGCCGCCGCCGGCTACGTCGCCGGGGAAGCCCACCCCGACGCCGCGCACCCGGCCGCCTCCCGGCTCACCGAGGCGACCGACCTGCTGCACGGCGTCGCCACGGCCCTGACCGAACTCCGCGGCGTCGGCGCCCCCCTCCGCACCCCCTGACCCCGCCCCGCCCCGCCCCTCCCTCCCGCGCGGTCGATCATGCAGTTGTGGTGCCGGATCGGTACCTGTTCGGGCGTTTTGCACCCCACCACAACTGCATGATCGGCGCGGGCGCGGGCGCGGGGGGCGAGGTCAGGGGGGTGTGGTCACCGGCACCGGGCCGGTGAACGGGGAGCTGCCGACGACGTTGAACGACCGGATCCGGTAGTGGTAGGTGACGCCGCGCGCCAGCCCGGTGTTGGTGAAGCCCCGGCCGGTGACGGTGAAGGTCGCCACCTCCAGGCCGAACGCCGGGTCCAGCGCCCGCTGCACGATGAACCCCGCGCCCGGTGCCGCCGGCGTGCTCGCCGCCCAGGCGAGGATCACCGTCGCCGTGTCCGGCCCGGGTGCCGTCGCGGTGGCGGTCACCCCCGTGGGCGGGCCCGGCGCCGGCGGGGTGGTCGCCCGGGCCACCGTCGACCAGGCCGACGCGGCGCCGAGATAGGTGGTCCGCACCCGGTAGTAGTACGTGGTGTCGGGGGCGACGGCGATGTCGAGATGGTTGTCGCCGACGCCGATCGCTGTGGTGCCCGGGCCGCTGCTGAACGTCGGGTTGGTGGCCCGCTGCACGTCGATCCCGGTGGCGAAGGAGCGGTTGGTCCAGCGCAGCGCGATCCGCAGCGGCGCGGCCGGCGGGATCGCCGCGGTCAGCCCGGCCGGCGCGGCGAGGTGCACCGAGGCCGGCACGCTGTTGGACCACGTGGAGCAGCTCACCGCGTTCTCCGCCCGGATCCGGTAGTGGTAGGTCACCCCGGGCGTGACGCTGGCGTCGGTGTAGCGGGTCGCCGTGGCCGCCACGGTGATCGCCGTGAGGCCCTCCGTGAAGGCGGCGTCGGTGGCCCGCTGGAGCAGGTGGCTGGTGGCCGGTGGCCGGCTCCCGTTGCCCGTCCAGGTCAGCGCGATCGCGGGCAGCGCGGTGGCCGAGCCGGGGGCGGGGGTCGCGGTCAGCCCGGTCGGTGCCCGGGGCGACACCCGCAGTACCAGCGGCCGGATCATGCCCTGGTCCCGGTGGCCGCCGAGCTGGCTGTGCCAGTGGTACTCCCAACCGAGGTTGACGAGCTGGTTCACCACGACCGCGGGGCGACCGTCGACCGGGCTGACCGGGGTCGAGCCGGTCCGGGCGCCCGCCGGCCGGAGCGGGTCGAGCAGCCGTACGCTGTCGCCGATCTTGAACGGCAGAGGCGGCGCGACCGGCCGGAGCGCGACGATCACGTCCTCGCGCGGGTCGACCCGGACGACCTGCTTCCAGCCCCGCTCCGCCGGGTGCGGCGGACGGGTGGCGCCGTCCCAGCCGACCCGGCCGACCAGCTGCACGTCGCAGCCGGTGAACCGCACCGGCTGGGTCTGCCGGCTGTTGCCGCGGATCCGCCAGAGCTGGGTGCCGTCGCCGGGCCCGCCCACCGCGACGGCCGGATCGCTGACGTGCAGCACCTCCGTGGCCGGGTCGGTCGGCCCGAGCGGCAGGACGGTGGGGGAGAGCGGCCCGGCGTGCGGGTGCCCGACGCCGAGCCGGCCGACGAGCCGGCCATGGTCCGGTTCGAAGACCTGCTGCACCGCCTTGACCTCCAGCGGCAGGAGCACCGGGGCGGCGGCGCCGGCCGGGACGAAGCTGACCGTCGCGGCGTGCACCGGGACCACCGTGTCGCGCGCGGTCCGGGTGCCGAACGCCACGTCGTACGCCGGCTGCGGCACGATCGGCGGGCGCTGGCTGGCCGCGTACGCCTCGGGCAGGCGCTCGCGCAGCCGCGCCAGGTCGTACGGCGGCGCCGGGGTGCCGACGACCCGGAACTGGAGCAGGGTGCGGGTGTTCGGCCCGTACCCGGGGCGGGTCGGCGGCGCGCCGCCCTCGGCGCTGCGGTCCGGGGCGCCGGTGAAGTGGTCGGCGCGCGGGTCGAAGCCGGGCAGCGGGGCAGGGCAGTCGTTGTAGAGGATCAGCGTGCCGCCGGGCGCGACGGTGGAGAAGTCGACGAGCACGTCGGCCGCCTCGCCCGGGGCGAGCAGCAGCGCGTGCGCGTCGACGTTGAGCACGGTCGGGTCGCGCCGGTCGTACCGGTAGCTCACCGGCCGGTTCGGCACCACCACCGGCGCGGGCAGCAGGCCGCACTCGTTGCCGATCTGGACGAGCTCCGGGCCGGCGGCGCGCGGGTCCGGCACCCCGCCGTCGCGCCCGTCCGTCGGCCAGCCGGCGGGCCGCTCCGGCGCGCGTACCGCCTCCACCATCGGCACCTCGCCGGCGCCGGCGTCGGCCAGCCCGCCGTCCGGGTCCCACATCGGGCCGTCGGAGCGGGCCCGGTAGAGCTGGAGGTTCAGGCCGCGGTCCAGGCAGGCGTTGAGGATCCGGAACCGGTACGTCCTCGGCTCGACCTCCAGGTACGGGTACGCGATCCCGTTGACCAGCACGGTGTCGCCGAACGCGTCCGGCACCGCCGACGGGTGCGGGACGCCGGGCGCGAGCGGCGGCTCGTCAGGGTCGGCGACGGGGTCGTGGTGCGGGTTCGGCACGGGGTCCGCCCGGTGCCGCGTACCGCCGTGCTCCCGCTGCCCGGCGTCGTCGCCCGTACGCGACCACGGGCCGTAGTCCCACCGGCCGGTCGGGTTCGTCCCGTCGGCCCGGTGCGGGTTCTGCCGGGGCTGGTAGACGTGCGGGTGCCAGAGGCTGCCCCGGGAGCCCCAGCGGTCCCGGTCCCACGTCGGGTCCTCCCCGGCGAGTTGGGCGTCCTCCGGCACGAACGTCTTGTCCTCGATCACCAGGGGCAGATGGTCGGCGGGGAGCACCTCGTCGGCGACGAGCCGCTCCTCGGCGGGATCGGTGAGCAGGTAGAGGGCGACCTGCCCGGAGTAGACGGTGAGCCGGGCCAGGCCGACGGTGTTGTCGTGGAACCAGCACAGCCGCCCGCTCTGCTCGTTCGGGTAGTAGAGCGTGGTGGCGCCCGCGCCGGGCGGCGGCATGTCGGGCACGTGGGTCAGGCCGGGCCCCGTCGGGTAGGGGGTGATCTCGCCGGCCGGCGTCACCCACTGCCAGGGGTTGCCAGCGCTGGTCCAGCCGGTGTGCGCGCCCGCCAGCCGCAGCACCGCCCGGTTCTGCGGGTAGGGCGCCGGACCGTCGAGCGGGCCGGCCCCGGCGCCGTCGACGGTCGGGTCGACCGGCAGGAAGAGCTCGCCGGAGCGGCCGGTGGGGAGCTGGTTGATGAACTTGACCCGGACCGGCCGGCCGCGCCGGGCCCGGATGAGCGGGCCGAGGTGCCAGGGGCGCCCCGTCGGCGCGACCGTGTTGTGCCCGTGGGCGTCCGTGCCGAGGTTGAGCTGCCGGTAGCCGCGCAGCCGGGTCGCCGGCAGGTCCCGGTGCAGCCGCTGTGCGTACTGCTCCAGGCCGATCTCGTAGTAGTCGCAGCCCGCATAGCTGACGGTGTCCGGCACCGCCACCGGCAGGTGGGCGCCGAGCTCGGTGCGGTCGAGCGCGCCCGGGCGGGGCAGCGCGTCGACGAACTTGCGGATGCCGGTGCCGGGCAGCACGCGGCCGTCGGCGTCGACCACCGGCAGCGGGCTGCGGGCCTGGTTCGGCAGCGGGCCGAAGTAGCGCGGCACGGCGGCCGGGTCGAGGCTGGCCGGCGCGGCGACCGGCTCCGCCGCGCGCCGGGCCGCCGGCACGGGCCCCGCCCCGGTCCCGTCGGCGTCGTGCTCGGCGCGGGCGCTCGCCCGCTCCGCCCACGGGATCCGGAGTCTGCGGAACAGCTCCATGGCTCTCCCCGGTGTCCGGGCGCTGCGGCCACCACGTCGGCGTGGCGGACCGGTCGCGCGTCGCTGACGATGCGTGAGGAGTCAACCGCAGCATGCGACCTCGACGGCGATGTTAGGAAGTACCCAATCGTCCGTATCTGTGGCAAGGACGCGACTCGCCGCCCTGCCGGCGGAGTGTCCCGCCCGACACGCCGACCGGGTGGCTGCGGGTGGCTACCCGCCATGCGCGAGGCGGGACACGCGCGTGTCGCACCGGCCCGGCCGGGGTCAGTCGGCGGGACGCTCCGGCTGGCAGACCGGGCACCAGTAGGTGACCCGCTCGCCCAGTTCCTCCTTGCGGATCGCGGTGCCGCACCGCCGGCAGGGCTGGGCGCGCCGGCCGTAGACGTAGCTGGTCTGCCCCCGGCGCAGCGAGCCGGTGGTGCTCTGCGTCCAGCGGCCCCGGTTCGCCGCGAGCAGCTTCTGCGCGAGGGCGACGGTGCCGGCGAGGTCCGGCACCGCGCGTACCGGGGTCCACGGCGAGACGCCGCGCAGGAAGAGCACCTCGCACTTGTAGAGGTTGCCGACGCCGGCCAGGTTGCGCTGGTCCAGCAGCGCCTCGGAGATGGTGACGTCCGGGTCGGCGGCCAACCGGCGCACCGCCTCCGCCGGGTCCCAGTCCGTGCCGAGCAGGTCGGGGCCGAGGTGCCCGACGAGCGACTCCTCCTCGGCGGTCGGCACCAGCGCCAGCTCGTGCAGGTGGTAGCCGACGGCGACCGCCCGCGCGCTGCGCAGCACGACCCGGATCAGGTGCGCCGGCCGGGCCGCCCAGCGCTCCCCGGGCGCGTACGCCCGCCAGGCGCCGTCCATCCGCAGGTGCGAGTGCAGCGTCCAGCGCGCCCCGCCGTCGTCTCCCGGTGCCGCGTCCCCGGCCGCACCGCCGCCCTGCGCCGGGGCCGTGCCGCCCTGCGGTGTGATCGGGGCGTCGGGCGGTGGCGTGGCGTGCGGTGGGGCGGTGAGCCGCAGCAGCAGGTGCTTGCCCCGGCTGGCCGACTCCCGCACCGTCCAGCCGGCGAGGTCGGTCGCGGCGAGCTGCGGCACCCGGAAGTCGCTGCCGGTCAGGCGGGCGCCGGCCAGGGCACGGTGCAGCACGCGGGCGGTGTTCCAGACGGTGTCGCCTTCGGGCACCCGTCCATCCTTCCTCGTCCGAGCCGAATTCGCATGTGTCGCTATTTGTATGGTGGTTCCTGTCGATCTACCGACAAGGGCACGATCAGGGAGTTCTGAGGAGAATGCCCATGATTCTGCCCCAACGTCGCACCCGTACCGCCGCCCTGACCGTCATCCTCGCCCTCGCCCTCGTACCCGCCCCGAGCCCCGCGCTCGCCGCCGACGGCGGCGAACGGTGGAGCACCGACCTCTCCCGCGTCGACGCCGACGACGTCAACGTCCGGCACACCCGCGCCGGGCTCCGGCTGGCCGACCCCCGCCCCGCGCGGTCCCGCGCGCCCCGCAGCGCGGTCGCCGAGGGGATCTTCCTCGCGCCGCCGCGCACCCTGGCCCGGCCGGCCACCCGGATCCGCGCCGCCGTCGACGCCCGCACCGCCGCCGGCGGCACCGCCGAGGCCCAGGTGCGGGGCTGGCGGGCGGCGGGCTGGACCGAGTGGCGCGAGGCCACCGGCGGGGCGGTCTTCGACCGGCCGGTCACCCGCGTGCAGACCCGGGTGGTGCTCACCGCGAGCCGGCCGGGCGCGACCGCGGAGGTGCGCGCCGTGCGACTCACCGCCGACACCGTCGCCGCCGTCGCCGCCTCGCCTGGCCTCACCTACCGGGTGTACGCGACGCGGATCGGGCTGGTCGGCGAGGTGACCGCCAACGGGCACACGATCGTGGCCGGGGACCACTTCGTCGCGCTGCCGTCCCGGCGCGCCCTGGCCCCGGCGAACACCGGCGACTACACCGTGCGGGTCTGCACCACCACGGGCAGCCGCTGCGAGTACGCCCCGGTCTGGGACGTCGGCCCGTGGAACACCCGGGACGACTACTGGAACCTCAGCGCCGTCCGGGAGAACTGGAAGGACCTTCCGCAGGGCCGGCCGCAGGCACAGGCGGCCTACCAGTACGGCTACAACGGCGGGCGGGACCAGTTCGGGCGGGTCGTGTTGAACCCGGCCGGCGTCGACCTCGCCGACGGCACCTTCTGGGACGGGTTGCAGCTCCCCACCAACGCCTGGGTGGACGTGGCGTACCTGTGGACAGGCAGCGGTCCGCGCGGCGTGGTCGGCGACGGTCCGCTCAACATCCGCGCCGGCGCCGGCACGGGGTACGCGGTGCGCGGCCTGGCCGCCCGGTACGCCAACGTGCCGATCGAGTGCTACGTGACCGGGCAGACCGTCGTCGGCCCGTACCGGACCACCAACCGGTGGAACCGCCTCACCGGCGGCCAGTACGTCAGCCACGCGTACGTCTCGGCGGTCTACGGCGGCACCGTGCCGCTCTGCTGACCACCACCCGCGTACGCCCGCCGGGCCGGCCGGCTCCGGTCCGGCCCGGCGCCCGGGTCGCCCGCCCGACACCTTGCCCGGCCGGCCCGCTGCTCAGCCGGCCGTGATGCGCACCAGGTCGCCCGGCGCCACCGCCAGCAGGTCCACCGCCCGGCCGCCGTTGACCGCCACGGCGACCAGGCCTGCGGAGTCGGCGTGCACCAGCAGCCCGCCCGGCCCGGCGTCGCCGAAGGTACGCCCGTGCACGGCCTCCCGGTCGGGCCCGGCACCCGCGCCCGGTCGCACCCGGACCCGGACCGGCAGCGGCGCCAGCAGGTCGGCCGGCGCGGCCAGTTGGACGTTGCCGAAGTGGTCGACGGTCAGCACCTCGGCCGTGAACCCGTCCGCCTCCCGCCGGAGCACCGGCGCCGGCAGCCGGACCAGGGACTCCGGGTCGACCGCCGGGCCGAGCCCGGACAGCGGTGCGCCGAGCGCCAGCCGCGCGGCGACCGGCGCGAAGACGTCCCGGCCGTGGAACGTGCGGGACACCTCGGGCGCGAGCCACTGCGGGTCGGTCAGCTCGACGGCCGCGGTCACCCCGCCCAGCGCCTCGGCGGCCTCCACCAGCAGGCCGTTGTCCGGCCCCACCAGCAGCCCGCGGGGCGTGGCCAGCGCGACGCCCCGCCGGGTGGTGCCCACGCCCGGGTCGACGACGGCCACGTGCACCCCCTGCGGCAGGTGCGGCACGGCCTGCGCGAGCACCGCCGCGCCCCGGCGTACGTCGGTCGGCGGGACGAGGTGGGTCACGTCGACGACCCGGGCCTCCGGCGCCAGCCGCGCGATCACCCCGTGGCAGGCGGCGACGAATCCGTCGGCGAGGCCGTAGTCGGTGGTCAGCGAGATCCACGGGGCGCGGGCCGCGCCGGCGGGCGGGCCGGCGACGACCTGCCGACCGTGCACCGGGCGGCCGACGGGGACCCGTCCGTCGGCGGTGAGGGGCGGTTCCGGGGCCGGTCCGTCGGCGGTGAGGGGCAGTTCCAGGACCAGTTCGTCGTGCAGCTCGATGCCGTCCTCGCCGACCACCGGGATGCTCGGCTTGAGCCGGCGGGCCCGGTCCACCGCGCCCCGGTCCACGCGCACCAGCCGCAGCCCGCGCCGCTGGTAGAAGCGCAGCGCCCGCAGGTTGTCGTTCGTGGTGACGAGCCAGAGCCGGGCCCGGCCGCCGGCCCGGGCCACCTCGTCGGCCGCCGCCAGCAGCGCAGTGCCGACGCCGCCGCCGGGCGTCGCGGCCACCACGCTGACCACCTCCAGCCCGTCGGCGTCGTCGTGGTGGGCGAGCGCCCCGACGACCGCCCCGGCCCCGTCGGTCGCCACCAGCGTGGGCAGCGTACGCAGGTCGTACCGGGTGTCGTGGGCGACGACGTACGGCCCGCCCCGCTCGCGTTCGTGCAGCGCGTCCACGGGCGCCCGGTCCCCGGCCCGTGCCGGCCGGACGGTCACCCCGTCCACCTCGTCCGCCCCGTCCACCCCGGTCATCGTCGGCTCCCCTCGTCGACCGGTCGGGATCGTACCGACGCCGCCAGCCCGCCCCGGTCGACCGGGGCGGGCTGGCAGAAATGGGACAGCCGCACTGACCGACCGGCCACTGCCGGGACGGGATCCGGTTGGGCAGACTGCCAGAGGTGACCAACCGGAGCCTGCCCGCCGTCGCGGTGCTCGTGATCGCCGCCGCCCTCACCGCCGCCTGCGGCGACGACGCGGAGGACCGGCGCGCCGCGCCACCGGCCGCCACGGCGTCGACCCCGGCCGACGTGCCGTCCCCGGGCCCGACCGGCGCGGCGGAAGCCACGGCGACGCCCGCCGCCCCGCCGAGCGCCCGGCCGACGGGGGCGGGCCCGGCGGCTCCGAGCGCCAGCGGGCCCACCCAGCGCCGCCCCGCCAGCCCGCCGCCGGTCGAGCTGCCGGCCCGCCCGACCGGGACGCCCGGAGCGCGGCAGGTCGTCGACGCGTTCAAGGCCGCCGGGCTGAAGGTGCCGAACCCCCGGGACCGGTCGGTCGAGTGCGGCCCGGACGGGCTCGGCCTGGGCTGCTCCGAGCTGGTCGCGACCGACGCCGTCACCGTGTACGTCTTCCCCGACGAGACCAGCGCCAGCGACATCGCCGAGACGTGGGGCGGGCAGTCGTTCCGGCGGGGCACGGTGGTGCTCAACTACCTGGAGGCGAAGACCCCCGCCGCCGATCGCGCGAGGTACGAGAAGGTCCTCACCGGCCTGCGCTGACGGTGCGGGTCAGCCGCGCAGGCGCAGGCCGCGCGGGGTGGCCCGGAAGCCGGCGGCGGTGAGGGCGTTGCGCAGCGGCGAGGAGCGCACCGCCTCGCCGTCGGCCCGCTCCACCGACATCGCGCCCAACGCGCCGGAGTGGACCGCGTCGGCGAGCGCCTTCCCGGCCGCCGTCAGCAGCTCGGTGTCGTCGGTGAAGGAGAGGATCGTCCGCCCGCCGCGTTCGACGTAGAGCACCAGGTCGCCGGCGACCAGCACCACCACGGCGCCGGCCTTGCGCCCCGCCCGGTGCCCGGTCGCCGGGGCCGTCCCGTCGCCCGAGTCGACCACCCGCTCGGGCCAGGACAGCGCCGCACCGTACGGGTTGGCCGGATCCGTCGCGGCGAGCACCAACGTGGGCCCGCCACGCCCCCGCCCGCCGTCGGTCGGCTCGGCCAGCGCCCGGATCCGGTCCACCGCCCCCGGCACCGCGAACTGCGCGGCGCCCAGCCCTTCGACGAAGTAGCCCCGCCGGGCCGCGCCGCGCTCCTCAAGCGCGGAGAGCACCGGATAGACCGCGGCGAAACCGCCGGTCACCTGCTCGGCCATGACCGCGCCCCGGGTCACCACGCCGTGCCGTTCGAGCAGCACGTCGGCCAGGGCCGCGGCGCGCCGGGTCGGGTCGGTGTCGCGCTCCGGCAGGCGGGACCAGCGGCCGGCCACGGTCGGCGGGCCGCCGCGCGTCGGCAGGGCCACCCGCCCGGGGCGCCGGTAACGCGTGCGCGGCGTGGTGGCACGGGACCGGTGCGCCCCACCGCCGCCGAGCGTCGCGCGCAGCGGCGCCAGGGTGTCGTTGGTGAGGTGACCGGCCCACACCAGGTCCCAGACGACGGCGGTCAGCGCGGCGTCGTCGGTCGAGCCGACCCGGTCGGACAGCGACCGGAAGAACAGCGCCTGCCCGTCGCCGAGCGCGTCCAGCACCGCGTCGTGCAGCGGGGTGCGGGTGAGCGCCTCGTCGGGCGGGGGGAGCAGCAGCGGCGCGACGTCCGCGTAGGCCAGGGTGACCCAGCCGTCCCCGCCGGAGATGGCCCCGGAGCCGGCCCAGAGCACCTCGCCGCTGGCGCAGAGCTCGTCGAGCTGGGCGGGGGAGTAGTCGGCGACCCGGCCGGGCAGCACCAGCCGTTCCAGCGCCGACGCCGGCACCGCCGCGCCCTGCAACTGCTCCACGGCGGCGGCCAGCGCCTCCACCCCCCGCGCGGACGAGCCGACCTGCTGCCAGCGGGGCAGGAACGCGGCCAGCGCGCGGGGCGGCACCGGCTCGATCTCCCGGCGCAGCGCGGCCAGGGACCGGCGGCGCAGCAGCCGCAGCACCTCCGCGTCGCACCACTGGCTGCCGGCTGTGTCGGGGGTGAACTCGCCGGCGACCACCCGACCGGTGGCGGCGAGCCGGCGCAGCGTCTGCTCGACCACGAAGACGCCGAGCCCGAAACGGGCCGCACAGGTGGCGGCGGCGAACGGCCCGTGCGTACGCGCGTAGCGGGCGACCAGGTCGCCGAGCGGATCGGCCACCGGGGCGAGGTACGCCTCGGCCACCCCGACCGGCAGGGCCACGCCGAGGGCGTCACGCAGCCGCGCCGCGTCCTCGACGCCGACCCAGCGCTCCTCGCCTGCGACGCGCACCCGCAGCACCCGGCGGGCCGCCGCCAGCTCGGTTAGCCACCCGGGGGAGGCGCCCCGCTCGGCCAGCTCCGCCTCCGACAGGTCGCCGACCACGCGGAGCAGCTCGACCACGTCCTCCGCGTCGCGCGGGCGGCGCTGCTCGGTCAGCCAGCGCAGCTGCCGCTCGGTCTCGGCCAGCACCGCCGGATCGAGCAGCTCCCGCAGGTCGACCCGGCCGAGCAGCTCGCCGAGCAGGGTCGAGTCCAGCGCCAGCGCGGCGGCCCGGCGCTCGGCCAGCGGCGCGTCGCCCTCGTAGAGGAAGGCGCCGACGTAGCCGAAGAGCAGCGACCGGGCGAACGGCGACGGCTGGGCGGTCTCCACCTCGACCAGGCGCACCTTGCGGGCGGCCAGGTCGCGCATCAACTCGGCCAGCGCGGGCTGGTCGAAGACGTCCTGGAGGCACTCCCGGGCGGCCTCCAGGGTGACCGGGAAGTCGGCGTACTCGCGGGCGACGTCGAGCAGCTGGGCGGCGCGTTGCCGCTGCTGCCACAGCGGCTGGCGGCGGCGCGGGTCGCGGCGGGGCAGCAGCAGCGACCGGGCGGCGCACTCGCGGAACCGGGACGCGAAGAGCGCGGACGTGCCGACCGACTCCTCGACGAGCTGGGCGATCTCCTCGGGCTCGAAGACCACCACGGCGGCGCCGGGCGGCTCCTCCGCCGTGTCCGGCAGGCGGACCACGATGCCGTCGTCGGACGGCATCACCTGGGCGTCCACGCCGTAGCGCTCGGCGAGCCGGCGGCCGATGGCCAGCGCCCACGGCCCGTTGACCCGGGCGCCGAGCACGCTGTGCACGGCCAGCCGCCAGTCGCCCAGCTCGTCGCGGAACCGCTCGACCACGACGGTGCGGTCGTCGGGCAGGGACCGGGTGGCGGCGCGCTGCTCGCGCAGGTAGGCCATCAGGTTGCCCGCGGCCCAGTCGTCCAGGCCGCCGGCCCGCAGCGCGGCGACCGCCGTCTCGTCGTCCTGCCGCAGCAGGGCGCGCACCCGGGCGCCGATGGCCCGGCCCAGCTCGACGGGGCGGCCGAGCTGGTCGCCCTTCCAGAACGGCATCTTCGCCGCCTGCCCGGGGGCCGGGGAGACCAGCACCCGGTCGGGGGTGATCTCCTCGATCCGCCAGGACGACGAGCCGAGCAGGAAGACGTCGCCGACGCGGGACTCGTAGACCATCTCCTCGTCCAGCTCGCCGACCCGGGCGGCCCGCTCGGCCCCCGCCAGGAAGACGCCGAAGAGGCCCCGGTCGGGGATCGTGCCGCCGCTGGTCACCGCGAGCCGCTGCGCGCCGGGCCGGCCGGTGAGCGTGTCGGTGGCGCGGTCCCAGACCAGCCGGGGCCGCAGCTCGGCGAACGCGGTGGACGGGTAGCGGCCGGAGAGCATGTCGAGCACGGCGTGCAGCGCCGAGTCGGGCAGCTCGGCGAAGGGCGCCGCCCGGCGTACGAGCACGGCCAGGTCACCGACGCGCCACGGCTCCAGCGCCACCATGGCGACGATCTGCTGGGCCAGCACGTCGAGCGGGTTGCGCGGGTGGTGCAGCTCCTCGATCGCGCCCTCGGCCATCCGCTCGGCCACCACGGTGCACGAGAGCAGGTCGCCCCGGTGCTTGGGGAAGACCACCCCGCGGGAGACCGCGCCGACCTGGTGCCCGGCGCGGCCCACCCGTTGCAGGCCGGCGGCCACGCTGGGCGGCGCCTCGATCTGCACCACCAGGTCGACGGCGCCCATGTCGATGCCCAGCTCCAGGCTGGAGGTCGCCACCACGGCGGGCAACTGGCCGGACTTGAGTGCCTCCTCGATGTGCTTGCGCTCCTCCCGGGAGACGCTGCCGTGGTGGGCGCGGGCGATCACCGCCGGTGCGCCGGCCGCCGCGCCGGCCTGCGCCATCAGCTCCGCCGGCGTGCGGCCGACGCGCACCGGTCCTTCGGGGCCGCCCCACTCCTGTGCGCCGCGCGGCGACGGCGGGGGCGCACCGGCCTGTTCCTCGCCGGCCAGCTCGTTGAGCCGGGCGCAGAGGCGCTCGGCGGAACGCCGGGAATTGGTGAAGACGATGGTCGAGCGGTGTGCCCTGACCAGGGAGAAGACGCGTTCCTCGACCGCCGGCCAGATGGACGCCCGGCGCGCGCCGAGGCCGCCGAGGTCGTCCTCCGGTGGCTCCTGCTCGTCGAGGCGGGTCATGTCCTCCACCGGCACCTGGACGCTGACCTCGATCGTCTTGGCGGTGGGCGGCGCGACCACGTCGACGGGGCGGGCGCCGCCGAGGAAACGGGCGCACGCGTCGACGGGCCGGACGGTGGCGGAGAGGCCGATCCGCTGTGCCGGGGCCGGCAGCAGCTCGTCGAGGCGCTCCAGGGAGAGCGCGAGGTGGGCGCCGCGTTTGGTGCCGGCGACCGCGTGCACCTCGTCGAGGATCACCGTCTCGACGCCGCGCAGGGAGTCGCGGGCGGCGGAGGTGAGCAGCAGGAACAGCGACTCGGGTGTGGTGATGAGGATGTCCGGCGGGGTGCGGGCGAAGGCCCGCCGCTCGTCGGCGGGGGTGTCGCCGGTGCGCATCCCCACGGTGATCTCCGGCGGGGCGACGCCGAGCCGGGTGGCGGCCTGCCGGATGCCCGTGAGGGGGGTGCGCAGGTTGCGCTCGACGTCGACCGCGAGCGCCTTGAGCGGGCTGACGTAGAGCACCCGGCACCGCTGCCGGGGGTCGGCCGGGGCGGGCTCGCGGGCGAGCCGGTCGAGCGACCAGAGGAACGCGGCCAGCGTCTTGCCCGAGCCGGTGGGGGCCACCACCAGCGCGCTGCGCCCGGCGGAGACGGAGCCCCAGGCGCCGGTCTGGGCGGCGGTGGGCGCGGCGAAGGCGGCGCCGAACCACTCCCGGGTGGCCGCGCCGAAACCCGCCATCGCATCCGTCACGCCATCCATCCTGCCCCGGCGGTGTGACATCGAGGTTCTGGGCGGAGGGCCATTGCGCCGCTCCGGCTCATACGCGATGTTTGCGCGTTCAATCCGTTAAGTCTTACTTAACTGCTTGCTTGTGCCCCACAACATAAAGTAACTTCACCCGGAGCGTCGGCCCGGGGTGGAGGAGATCGGATTGACCGTCGAGCAGCGGAGCTTCGAGCCCGGCACCGACGTGCTCATCCGCAAGGTCGACAGTCACCTCGCTGCCGTCCGCACCGGGCTGTCCGGCCCGGAGCTGGAGCTGGCCGAGCGGCTCGCCGCCGCGCTGCGGGAGCTGGTCGTCTCCACCGCGCAGGCCAGCGCGGCCGACCGGGGGCAGGTCCGCGCCGCGGTGCACTACTTCGTGCTGCGCCGGGAGAGCCGGGGCCGGTTGCTGCCGGTGCGCTCCCTCGCCGCCGCCCAGCGGGTGGTCAACAAGGTCGTGGTCCAGCTCGGCCGCCCCGACCTGCTGGTGGAGCCCCGGCGGGAGCGCCCCGGCCGGGAGCCCGTCGCCCCCACCGCCGACGTCGCCGTCGGCTGACGGCCGCCCCTCCGCCTGCGCCCGGCCGCCCCTGCCGTGTCGCCCCTCGGCTGACGGCTGGCCGACCCTCTCGGCCGGTTACCCGCACGCGGGCGACAACGGGACGAATTCGCGCAAAACCGCCCGCCGGGCGACGATCTGGCGTCTGATCGCACCTAGGTGCCGTCCCACCTCCGGCGCGCGCCGCAGCCACCTCGACCGGGAGCGCGGGTGCTCGTACTGCTGATCCTCCACTTCGTGGCGGCCCTCGTCGCGCCGCTGCTCGTCCGGTGGTGGGGTCCCCGCGCCTGCTACCCGCTGGCGCTGGCGCCGGCGGCGGCGTTCGGCTGGGCGCTGGCCCGCACGCCCGCCGTCCACGACGGCGGCGCGGTGGTCGAGACGTACCCGTGGATCGGCCAGCTCGGCGTCGACCTGGCGCTGCGGCTGACCACCCTGTCCTGGCTGATGACCCTGCTCGTCGGTGGCGTCGGCGCGCTGGTCCTGGTCTACAGCGCCCACTACTTCGGTCGGGAGTCCGCCGGCGTGGCCCGGTTCGCGGCCGTGCTGGTGGCCTTCGCGGGGGCGATGCTCGGCCTGGTCCTCGCCGACGACCTGCTGCTGCTCTACGTCTGCTGGGAACTCACCACGATCTTCTCGTACCTGCTGATCGGGCACAGCACGGAGCGGCGCTCCAGCCGGTGGGCGGCGGCGCAGGCGCTGACCGTGACCACGTTCGGCGGGCTGGCGATGCTTGTGGGGTTCATCATGCTCGGCGGGCACGCCGGCACCTACCGCTGGTCGGAGATCGCCGCCGCCCCGCTGCCGGGCGGGGCGTACCTCGTCGCGGCGGTCGTGCTGATCCTCGTCGGGGCACTGTCCAAGTCGGCGGTGCTGCCGTTCAGCTCGTGGCTGCCGGTGGCGATGGCGGCGCCGACGCCGGTGAGCGCGTACCTGCACGCCGCCGCGATGGTGAAGGCCGGCGTCTACCTGATCGCGCTGCTCGCCCCGGCGCTGGCGAGCGCCGGCCCGTGGCGGCCGGTGGTCGTGGTCGCCGGCCTGGCCACCATGCTGACCGGGGGCTGGGCGGCGCTGCGGCAGACCGACCTGAAGCTGCTGCTGGCGTACGGCACGGTCAGCCAGCTCGGCCTGATCGCGGTGGCCGTCGGGGCCGGCACCCCCGACACCGCGCTCGCCGGGGTGGCGATGCTGCTGGCGCACGCCCTGTTCAAGGCGCCGCTCTTCCTCGTCGTCGGCATCATCGACCACGGCACCGGCACCCGCGACCTGCGGGAGCTGTCCGGGCTGGGGCGCCGGGCGCCGCTGCTCGTCGCCGTGACGGTGCTCGCCGCCGCCTCGATGGCCGGGCTGCCGCCGCTGGTCGGCTTCGTCGCCAAGGAGGCCGTGCTGGCCGCGTTCACCGACCGGCCCGCCGTCGTCGCCGTGCTGGTGGTGGGCACCGCGCTCACCGTCGCCTACAGCGCCCGCTTCGTCTGGGGCGCGTTCGCCACCCGGCCGGGCGTGGAACCGGCCGTGCTCGGGCGGATCCCCGCGTCGATGCTCGCCCCGCCGGCCCTGCTGGCCGCCGTCGGGCTGGCCGCCGGCCCGGCCGCCGGGATCCTCGACGGCCTGCTCCGCCCGTACGCCGAGTCGTTCGGCGTCGTCGGCAAGGACCTGGCACTCTGGCACGGCCTCAGCCCCGCGCTCGGCCTCTCCGCGCTGGCCGTGGCCGGCGGCGCGGCGCTGTTCGCGCTGCGTGGCCCGCTCGCCCCGGTGCTGGCCCGGCTGCACGTCCCGGTCAGCGGCAACCAGGGGTACGAGTGGTTCATCCGCCGCTTCGACCGGCTGGCCATGAGGGTCACCGGCGCGACCCAGCGGGGCTCGCTGCCGCAGTACCTCGGCGTCATCCTGGTCGTGCTCGTCCTGGTGCCCGGCGGGGCGATGCTGGCCACCCGACCGTGGCGGGAACGGATCGCCCTCTGGGACAGCCCGTTGCAGGTCGTGGTGGTGGCGGTGGTGACCGTCGCGGCGGTGCTGGCGGTGGGCGCCCGCCGGCGGCTGACGGCGATGCTGCTGGTGGGCATGACGGGCTACGGCACGGCGATGCTCTTCGTGGTCTACGGCGCGCCGGACCTGGCACTGACCCAGTTCCTCGTCGAGACCGCCACCATCGCGGTGTTCGTGCTGGTGCTGCGCCGGCTGCCGGAGCGGTTCTCGGCCCGCCCGAGACGTCTGAAGTGGGCGCGTCGGACGATCGGGCTGGTGGTCGGCGTGGTGGTCGGCGGGCTGGCCCTGACCGCCGCCTCGGCCCGGCGGGCGCCCACCATCTCCGCCGAGTTCCCGGACCTGGCCGTCACCCACGGCTACGGCCGCAACGTGGTCAACGTGACCCTGGTCGACATCCGGGCCTGGGACACGATGGGCGAGCTGTCGGTGCTGGTGGTGGCCGCGACCGGCGTGGCCAGCCTGGTCTTCCAGCGGTCCCGCACCGGGCCCCGCCCGCGCCGCCCGGAGCGGCCGGACCGGGTGCAGCGGCCGGGGCACCGGGTCTGGCTGCGCGGCGGGTCGACGCTGCACGAGCGGCAGCGTTCGATCGTGCTCGAGGTGGTGACCCGCCTGGTCTTCCACACGGTGGTGGTCTTCTCCCTGTTCCTGCTCTTCGCCGGCCACAACGCGCCGGGCGGCGGCTTCGCCGGCGGCCTGGTGGCGAGCCTGGCGCTGGCCGTGCGCTACCTGGCCGGCGGCCGCTACGAGCTGGCCGAGGCCGCCCCGGTCGGCGCCGGCACGGTGCTCGGCGCCGGCCTCTTCGTCTCGATCGGCACCGGCGCCGTCGCCCTGTTCGCGGGCGGCATGGTGCTCGAGAGCGCCCGGATCAACCTGTGGCTGCCGGTGATCGGGGACTTCTACCTGGTCACGTCCCTCTTCTTCGACGTGGGCGTCTACCTGGTCGTGGTCGGGCTGGTGCTGGACATCCTGCGCAGCCTCGGCGCCGAGGTGGACCGGCACATCGAGGCGGCCGGCGAGTCCGGGGGCGGCCTGCGGGTCGACGGGCAGGGGGAGGGGGCGTGAGGACGGCCGGCGCGGGGCCGACCCTGGTGCTGGTCGTCGCCGCCGGGGTGCTGGTCGGCTGCGGGGTCACCCTGCTGCTGGAGCGCAGTTTGACCCGGATCCTGCTCGGCGTCATCCTGCTCGGCAACGGGGTGAACGCGCTCATCCTGCTCGGCGGGCGCTCGGGTGCCGCCCCGGTGGTCGGCACGGCGCCCGCCGGCACGTTGAGCGACGCGCTGCCGCAGGCCATGATCCTCACCGCCATCGTGATCACCTTCGGACTGACCGCGTTCCTGCTGGCGGTGAGCTACCGCAGCTGGTACCTCACCGGCGACGACGAGGTCCCCGACGACATCGAGGACCGGCAGATCAGGCATGCGGTCGAGCGCAGCGAACTGGCCGCCGCCGACCTCGGCGGCGAGGGCCCGGACGCCGACCCCGAGCAGGTCGACCCGGAGCCGCCGCGCCGGCTCCGCCGCGGGGACGGCCCCGGATGACCGGGTACGCGGGAGGGGGCGCCCGATGAGCTGGCTCGTGCCGCTGCCCGTGGTGGTGCCGCTGCTGGGCGCGGCGCTGACCCTGCTGCTGGCCCGGTGGCCCGGGGCGCAACGGGTCGTCAGCGTGGCCTGCCTGACCGCCACGCTGGCGGTGGCGGCGGTGCTGCTGGTGCAGGCGTACCGGCACGGGCCGGTGGTGGTCCAGGTCGGCGGGTGGCCGGCGCCGGTGGGCATCGTGCTGGTCGCGGACCAGCTCGCCGCGCTGATGCTTGTGGTCTCGTCGGCGGTGACCCTGTGCGTGCTGCTCTACTCCGTCGGCCAGGGGCAGGGGGACTTCGGCGAGACCGTCCCGGTGACCATCTACCACCCCACCTACCTGGTGCTGACCGCCGGCGTGACCAACGCGTTCCTCGCCGGCGACCTGTTCAACCTCTTCGTCGGCTTCGAGATCCTGCTGGCCGCGAGCTTCGTGCTGATCACCCTCGGCGGCACCGAGACCCGGATCCGCACCGGCTCGACGTACGTGGTGGTCAGCATCCTCTCCTCGATGATCTTCCTAGCCTCGGTGGGCCTCGTGTACGCGGCCACCGGCACGCTGAACCTGGCCCAGTTGGCGCACCGGCTGGACGCGCTGCCCGGCGGCGTACGGCTGACCCTTGAGCTGATGCTGCTGCTCGCCTTCGGGGTCAAGGCGGCGGTCTTCCCGCTCTCGGCCTGGTTGCCGGACAGCTACCCGACGGCGCCGGCCCCCGTCACGGCGGTCTTCGCCGGCCTGCTCACCAAGGTCGGCGTGTACGCGATCATCCGCACCGAGACGCTGCTCTTTCCCGGCGGCCACGTCTCCGGGCTGCTGATGGTGGTGGCCGGGCTGACCATGGTGGTCGGCATCCTCGGCGCGGTCGCCCAGTCCGACCTGAAGCGGCTCTTCTCCTTCACCCTGGTCAGCCACATCGGCTACATGATCTTCGGAGTGGGGCTGAGCACCGTCGCCGGGCTCTCCGGCGCGATCTTCTACGTGGTGCACCACATCACCATCCAGACCACGCTGTTCCTGGTCGCCGGCCTCGTCGAGGAGCGGGCCGGCAGCACCGACCTGCGCCGCATCGGCGGGCTGGCCCGGGCGGCCCCGCTGCTCGGCGTCCTCTTCTTCGTCCCCGCCATGAACCTCGCCGGGATTCCGCCCTTCTCCGGGTTCCTCGGCAAGCTCGGCCTGCTCCAGGCCGGCGTCGCGGCCGGCGAGCCGCTGCCCGGCGTGCTGGTCGCGGCGGGGACGGTGACGAGCCTGCTCACCCTCTACGTGGCCTCGCGGGTGTGGAACATCGCCTTTTGGCGCGCCCCCCGGCTGGCCACCACCGAGCCGGTCGTCCACCTGCCCGCGCTGATGGTCGGCGCGACGATCGCGCTGGTCGGGCTGGGGCTGGCGCTTACCGTCGTCGCCGGGCCGCTGTTCGACGTCACCGCCGACGCGGCGGTCGACCTGCGCGAGCGCACCCCGTACATCCGTTCCGTGCTGCCGGTCGGTGTCCCGTGACCCCGGCCTCCGGGGCGCCGCCGGGCGGGCGGGGGCGGCGGCGCGACCGACTGATCGCCTTCGGCTGGCTGGTGCTGGTCTGGAGCCTGCTCTGGGGGGACTTCTCGTGGGGCAACCTCGCGGGCGGGACGCTGGTGGCCGGTGCCGTGCTGGTGTTCTTCCCGCTGCCGCCGGTGAGCTTCGGCGGCCGGCTGCGCCCCGGGCCGCTGGTCGTCTTCGCGGTGCGCTTCGTCGGTGAACTGGTCAGCGCCAGCGCGCACGTCGCCCGGGTCGCGGTGCAGCCCGGCTACCGGCCCCGGGGGGCGATCATCGCGGTCCGCCTGCGGGTGCGTACCGACCTGAACCTGGCGCTCACCGCCGAGGCGATCTCGCTGGTGCCGGGCACGCTGATCGTCGAGGTGGACCGGGACGTCGGAGTCCTCTACGTGCACGTGTTCGACACCCACGGCCCGCAGGACCTGCGCGGCAGCCGGCAGCGGATCCTCGCCGTCGAGCGGCGGATCGTCCGCGCGGTCGGCTCCGACGCCGAGGTGCGCCGGGTCAGCGCCGATCCCGTCGAGAGGGGACCCGAACCGTGATCACGTTCCTCGCCGCCACCCTCACCGTCCTGTTCTCGGTGACCGCGCTGCTGGCCCTGATCCGGCTCTACCGGGGGCCGTCGCTGATCGACCGGGTGGTCGCGGCCGACATGCTGCTCGCCACGATGGTCGGCGCGGTCGGCGCGGAGGCCGCGGTGAACCACCACGCCACCACCCTGCCGGTGCTGGTGGCGCTGTCCATGCTCGGTTTCGTCGGGTCGGTGTCGCTGGTCCGCTTCGCCGTGCGCGAGGACGGGGAGGCCTGATGTGGGGCACGCTGGCCGACTGGCTGGGCGGCGGCTGCCTGGTGGCAGGCGCCCTGCTGAGCCTCGCCGCCGGGATCGGGGTGCTGCGCTTCCCGGGCACCCTGGACCGGATGCACGCCGCGACCAAGCCGCAGGTGCTCGGGGTGCTACTCCTGCTGCTCGGCGTGGCGCTGCGCCTGCGTACCCCGGCCGACCTGGGCATGGTGGCGCTGGTCGGGATCTTCCAACTGGCCACCGCCCCCGTGGCGGCCCAGATGATCGGCCGGGCCGCGTACCGGGCCGGCCGGGTCGAGCCGGGCCTGCTCGACGCCGACGAGCTCGCGTCAGCCGATCGCCGTACGGGTGGCGGGGGCGACCCGTCCTGACCCGCGGCCTGCGGCCGATCGCATCCGAGGCGTCCCAATTCGGGGACTGCGGCGATTCGGAGTCTTGCGTCTTGCCGGGGGGCGTGCCCCGCTGCACGCTTTCGCAGTGATGGCCGTCGATCGATGGCCGTCCGCCGGTCACCGCCCACCCCGCGGGACCGGACCACCCCCACCCCGGAGGACCAATGAGACCCCGCACCCCCCGCTCCGCCTGGCTGGCCGCGCTGGCCGTGGCGGCGGCGACGGTCGTGACCGCCTCCTCGGCGACCGCCGCGCCCACCGCCACGGTCCCCGCCGCCGCGCCCGTGGCGCTCGCCGCGGCCCCGGACGTCCCGCTGGCCAACGTGAAGGCGCACCTGTCCCAGTTCCAGTCCATCGCCACCGCCAACGGCGGGAACCGGGCGCACGGCCGCCCCGGCTACCTGGCCTCGGTCAACTACGTCAAGGGCCAGCTCGACGCGGCCGGGTTCACCACAGTCGTGCAGTCGTTCAGCTACGGCGGCGCCACCGGCTACAACCTGATCGCCGACTGGCCCGGCGGAGACCCGAACCAGGTGGTGATGACCGGGGCGCACCTGGACAGCGTCTCCGCCGGCCCCGGCATTAACGACAACGGCTCCGGCTCGGCCGCGATCCTGGAGACCGCGCTCGCCGTGGCCCGCAGCGGCTTCACCCCCACCCGGCACCTGCGCTTCGGCTGGTGGGGCGCCGAGGAGCTGGGGCTGCGCGGCTCCCAGTACTACGTGAACAACCTGCCGTCGACCGAGCGCACCAAGATCAAGCAGTACCTCAACTTCGACATGGTCGGCTCACCCAACGCCGGCTACTTCGTCTACGACGGCGACAACTCCGACGGGGTCGGCTCCGGCCCCGGCCCGGCCGGCTCCGCGCAGATCGAGCAGACCATCCAGGCGTACTTCACCTCGATCGGCGTGCCCACGCGGGGCACCGACTTCGACGGCCGCAGCGACTACGGGCCGTTTATCAGCGTCGGCATCCCGGCCGGCGGCACCTTCACCGGGGCCGAGGGCACCAAGTCCAGCACCCACGCCTCGCTCTGGGGCGGCACGGCCGGTCAGGCGTTCGACCCGTGCTACCACCGCTCCTGCGACACCACCGCCAACATCAACGACACCGCGCTGGACCGCAACGCCGACGCGATCGCGTACACGGTGTGGGCGCTGGCCGGCACCGGCACCCCGCCGGGGACCACCGTCTTCAGCGACACCTTCGAGACCGCCACCGGGTGGGCCGCCAACCCGGCGGGCACCGACACCGCCACCCTCGGCCGGTGGGAGCGCGGCGACCCCGCGGCCACCAGCTCGGGCGTCGCCACCCAGCTCGGCACGACCGTCAGCGGCAGCTACGACCTGGTCACCGGGCCGCTCGCCGGCAGCAGCGCCGGGGCGTACGACCTCGACGGCGGGGTGAGCACCATTCAGTCGCCGGCCATCACGCTGCCGTCGACCGGCACGCTGAACCTCTCGTTCTCCTGGTACCTGGCCCACCTGAACAACGCCAGCAGCGCCGACTACCTGCGCGTACGGGTCGTCGGCAGCGGCACCGTCACCGCGCTGAACGCCACCGGGGCCGCGACCGACCGGGCGGCGGCCTGGCAGAGCGCCACCGCCGACGTCTCGGCCCTGCGGGGACAGACCGTACGAATCGTGATCGACGCGGCCGACGCCAGCGGCGCCAGCCTCGTGGAGGCGGCCGTGGACGACGTGAAGATCACCCAGAGCTGACGCCGGGCAGGCCCCCCCGACGTCCCCTCGCCGCGGACGTCGGGGGCCTTCGGCACACCCTCAGCGGATATCCAGCCGATCCCGATAAAATGGGCCGCATGATCGACTCTTCTGCCCAGGAGGGCAGCAGTAGCCAGCCGGGTCGTGCCCGGCGTATCCCGACCCCGACGACCCCGGGAGCCCTGAGCGACCCGTGTTGATCGTCGTTGGTCTTCTACTCATCACCGTTCTCACCGTCGCCACGGGTTACTTCGTGGCCCAGGAGTTCGGCTACGTCGCCGTGGACCGGGGCCGGCTCAAGCAGCTGGCCGACGACGGCGACAAGGCCGCCGCCCGGGCGCTCGAGGTGACCGCGAGGCTGTCGTTCATGCTCTCCGGCGCGCAGCTCGGCATCACCGTCACCGCCCTGCTGGTCGGTTACGTCGCCGAGCCGTTCCTCGGTGCCGGGCTGGCCGAGCTGCTCGGGCTCGCCGGCGTCTCCACGGCCGTCACGCTGCCGCTCTCCGTCGTCCTGGCCCTGGTCATCGCCACCGTGGTGCAGATGGTCCTCGGCGAGCTGGCCCCGAAGAACCTCGCCATCGCCCGGCCCGAGCCCCTCGCGAAGGCCCTGAGCAGCTCCACCCTGATCTACCTCAAGGTCGCCGGTCCGCTGATCAAGCTCTTCGACCGGGCCGCGGTCCGGCTGCTGCGCAGCGTCGGCATCGAGCCGATCGAGGAGCTGCCCAGCGGCGCCACCCCGCAGGACCTGGAACAGATCATCGCCGAGTCCCGCCAGGAGGGGCACCTCACCGACGAGATGTCCACGCTGCTCGACCGGGGGCTCGACTTCCGGGGGCTGACCGCGGGCGAGGTCATGGTGCCCCGCGTCGACGTGCACACCGTACGCGCGCACGAGCCGCTCAGCCGGGTGGTCGAGCTGCTCGACACCGGCAAGTCCCGCTTCCCCGTACGCGGCACCGAGGGCGTCGACGACCTCGTCGGCGTCGTCGGCATCGCCGACGTGCTCGGCGTACCCCCGGAGCGGCGCGCGAGCACCCCGGTCAGCGCGGTCGCCGGCCCCCCGCTCCTGGTGCCGGAGACCCTGCCGCTGCCGACGGTGCTGGACCGGCTGCGCTCCGGCCACCGGCAGCTCGCCTGCGTGGTCGACGAGTACGGCGGCTTCGCCGGCGTGATCACGCTGGAGGACATCGCCGAGGAACTCGTCGGCCCGATCCGGGACGAGGACGACCCGCCGGAGCGCGCCCCGGCCCGCCAGGAGGACGGCTCCTGGGTGGTGCCGGCCCGCTGGCGCATCGACGAGGTGGCCGACAGCACCGGCATCTCGCTGCCTGAGGCACCGGAGTACGACACGCTCTCCGGCCTGGTCATGCGGGAGCTGGGACGGGTCCCCGAGGTCGGTGACCGGCTGGAGATCAGCCTGCCGGCCGACGGCGAGGACAGCGCGGAGGAGCCGCGCGCCCTGGTCGAGGTGCTGGCCGTCGACAGGCACGTGGCCGACTCGGTCCGACTGCGGATCGCCGAGCCCGGGGAGGTGTCCGCATGAGCCCCGGCATCGCACTCTTCACGTCGGTGATCCTGCTGGCGTTGAACGGCTTCTTCGTGGCCGCCGAGTTCGCCCTGGTGGCCAGCAAGCGTTACCGGCTGGAGCACGCGGCCGCCGGAGGCGGCCGGGCCGCCCGGGCCGCGCTCGACGGCGTACGCGAGCTGTCCCTGATGCTCGCCGGTGCGCAGCTCGGCATCACGCTCTGCACCCTGGGGCTCGGCGCGCTCGCCGAGCCGGCGATCGAGCACCTGCTGAGCCCGCTGCTGCACGCGGTCGGGCTGCCGACCGCCGCGAGCCACGTGATCGCGCTGATCTTCGCGCTGAGTCTCGTCACCTTCCTGCACCTGGTGGTCGGGGAGATGGCGCCGAAGTCCTGGGCGATCACCCACCCGGAGCGCTCGGCGGTGCTGCTGGCGCTGCCGTTCCGGGCCTTCGCGCGGGTCGCCCGCCCGTTGCTGTCGGTGATGAACGCCCTGGCCAACGCGATGCTGCGGCTGGTCAAGGTCAACCCGCAGGACCAGCTCGCCCAGGTGCACGGCCCGGACGAGCTGCGCATGCTGCTGGAGCAGTCGCGCGAGCACGGGCTGCTGGGCGCGGAGCAGCACCAGATGCTGACCAGCATGCTGGAGTTGCAGGGCACCACGGTGGCCCAGGTGATGGAGCCGTTCGACCAGATGGTGACGGTGCGCCGGGACGAGGGCGCCGACCGGATCGAGCAGGTCAGCCGGGACAGCGGCCGGTCGCGGCTGGCCGTGCTGGACGCCAACGGCGACGTCTGCGGCCTGGTCCACGTCCGGGAGGCGGTGCGGGCCACCACCACGGGGCGCGCGGTCACCGCCGGCGACCTGATGACCAACGCCCTCACCCTGCCGGCCTCGGCGTCGGTCAGCGACGCCGTGGCGGAGATGCGCGCCCGGCAGTCCCAGCTCGCGCTGGTGCGAAACGGTGGCGGGCCGACCCGGCCGGTCGGGTTCGTCGCGCTGGAGGACCTGCTGGAGGAGGTCATCGGCGAGTTCGACGACGAGACCGACCCGGTGCCGCGCGGTCGACGCATGAGATGAAACCGGAGGGGTGGCCGCTCTTCGTCGAAGTGGGGGCGGCCACCCGCCGGGTCCGCGACGATGGGGGTGGCCCCACCCGCCGGGTCCGCGAGGATGGGGGTGGCCCCACCCGCCGGGGCGGCGACGACAGGGGTGACCCCACGCGCGGGGTCGGCGGCCGTGGGTGGCCGGACCGGCCCAGTCGTGGACGGGGGAGTGCCGTGCGGTTGACGGGCGTGTCGCCGGAGTCCGGCTGGACCGGCCTGTCGGTGCGGACCGCCCTGGCCAACGCGAGCACCCGTCCCGGGCTGCGGCTGCCGGGGCGGGTCACCGTCGTCGCCGGCTCCACCGACGTACCCGTCCTGCACGTCCGGCTCGGCCTGGTCACCACGGCAGAGCCGGACGACCCGGAGGCGCCCCGCCGCCTGGTGCAGTTCCACCAGGCGACGGTGGCCGACGCCTTCGTGCTGCGGGCCGGGCGGGGCCGGTCGATCCCGTTCGAGTTCCCGCTGCCGTGGGAGACCCCGGTGACCGTGGTCGGCGGGGTGCCCCTGCTCAGCCTGCGGATGGGGCTGCGTACGGAGGTGGCGGTCGAGCCCCGCCTCGACCAGGGCGCGATGGTGCCGGTCTTCGTGCATCCGCTGCCCACCCAGTCGCACGTCCTGGCGGCCCTCGACACGCTCGGCTTCAGCATGCGCCAGGCCGGCCTGGTCGACGGGCGGCTGCCGGGGGTGGCGCAGACCCTGCCGCTGCACCAGCGGCTGGGCTACTGGGTGGCGCCGCTCTACGCCGGGCCGATCACCGAGCTGGAGCTGATCTTCATCGCCGAGCCGGCCGGCCTGGAGGTGATCCTCTGGCTGGACCGGCGGCTGGCCCTGGCCGGGATCACCCACCAGAGCATCAGCCGGTTCCGGGTCTGGCACGTGGGCGCCGACCAGCGGGACTGGATCGCGACCGTGGACGCCTGGCTGCGTACGGCGATCAACCGGCACGCCGCGGCCGCCGCGCACGCCGACTGGTCGGCGACCCTCTCCGGGTCGGCGCACGTCAGCCGCCCGCCGGACGAGCCGATCCACCCCGGCTTCGGGCTGGGCGGCACGGCCGGCGGAGCCGGCGTCGGGGGCTCCGGCGGCGGCGACGGCACCTGACCCGCCCGGGTCAGGCGGTGGCGGTGGCCAGCTTGAGGCTGAAGCCGAGGAAGAGCGCGGCGACGCCCGTGGTGGCGCCGACGGCCAGGCGGTGGCGCCGACGGAACTGGGCCGCCAGGAACGTGCCCGTGAAGATCAGCGCGGTCAGGTAGAGCGCGCTGGTGACCTGGGCGATCAGCCCGAGCAGCAGGAACGACAGCGCCGGCCAGGCGTAGCCCGGGTCCACGAACTGGATGAAGAACGAGACGAAGAAGAGGATCGCCTTCGGGTTGAGCAGGCTGATCACCAGCGCCTTGCGGAAGGGGCTGCGCAGCGCCGCCGGCTCCGCGGCGTCGATGAGCCGCGGGGTGGCCGGGTCGTTGCGCGTCCGCCAGCGCCGCCACGCGCCGCGCAGCATCGTCAACGCCACATAGCCGAGGTACGCGGCGCCGGCGTACTTGATCACGAGGAAGAGCGGCGGGTACGCCTGGACCAGCGACGCCACGCCGGCGGCGGAGAGGAACATGAGTATCCCGTCTCCGACGAAGACCCCGCCGGCCGCCCGGTAGCCGGTCGCCACGCCCCGCTGCGCGGCGGTGGAGAGCACGAAGAGGGAGTTGGGCCCGGGCAGCAGAACGATCGCCACGGTGCCCAGCACGTACGTCCAGATGTCGGTGATGCCCAGCACGCCCGCCATCATGGGGCCACGGGTGCCGTCCGGCGAAGCCTTTCCCGGAGCGTGACCTGTGCGTTCGGCCACTCGTCGACGATCATCGAATACTGCACGGTGTCCCGCCAGGAGCCGTCCGGGCGGAGCCGGTGCCGGCGCAGCACCCCCTCGCGGGACGCGCCGAGGCGCTCGATGGCCCGCTGCGAGCGCTCGTTGCGGATGTCGGTGTGCCAGACCACCCGCTCCGCGCCCAGCTCCTCGAAGGCGCGGGTGAGCAGCAGCAGCTTCGCCTCGGTGTTGATCGCGGTGCGCCACCAGGGCCGGCCCAGGTAGGTGTAGCCGATCGCCACGGCCCGGCGCTCCGGGTCCACCTCGTAGAAGGAGGTGGTGCCGACCACCGCGCCGGTCACCGCGCAGCGCTGCGCCCAGGGCACCCGCTCGCCCCGCCGGTGGGCGGCCAGCGCGGTGGCGATGCCCTCGGCGGTGCCGGCGGCGTCGGCCGGCTGCGGGCTGCCCAGGTGCCGCCAGACCTCCGGGTCGGCGGTCGCGGCGTGCAGTTCGTCGGCGTGCGCGAGGTCGAGCGGTTCCAGCAGCACGTGCTCCCCGCGCAGCACCGCCGGGTCGAGCCACGGCGAGGTCCGCTCCCGCAGGTACGCCGGCACCGGCACGGTCATCCCGGCGTCGGGCTCGGGCAGCCCGGCGGTCAGCCGCAGCGGCACCACGCCGGCCCAGTGCGGCAGGGCGAGGTCGGTCTCCTCGTCGCGTACGCCGCCGGTGCGGGCGCGCACCGACACCTCCCGTAACGGCAGGGCCAGCACGGCCGTCTCGGCCAGCTCCCGGCGCGAGGGCGGTCGGCTGTCGGCGCTGCGTCCCGCGGCGGCCTTCTCCACCAGGGCGGTCAGCATCCGCAGCTTCTCCCGCTGGTCGGTGACCAGGCGGGCGGTGCCGTGGGCGACCACTGAGCGGTAGTTGGCGCTGTGGTGGAACTGCGAGCGGCCGTAGACGAGGCCGTCGAGCAGGGTGACGGCGACGCAGACCGGCAGCCCGTCGCCCCGGGCGGCGAGCAGTGGCCGGCTGCCGGTGGAGCCGTGCAGGTAGAGGGTGTCGCCGACGCGGACGTGCAGGGTGGGCAGCACCCGGGGCTCGCCGTCGACGGTGAACCCGAGCGCGCAGTCGTACGCCTCGTCGAGGATCGCGTGCGCGGCGGCCTCGTCGTAGCTCATCCGTTCCCGGGAGCGGCTGGCGGTGGTCCGGTCGGTGGGTGCGTACATGGCTCGACCTTTGTTCTAGTACAATCCCTGATTTGTGTCAGCACGCTATCAGGTCGCCGGTACGACGGCCGCCGAGATTTCGGCCAGCATCGAATCGGGCATCCGCTCCGCCGCCCTCGCCCCGGGCGACGTCCTGCCCCCGGTGCGGGAGCTCGCCGCCCGGCTCGCGGTGAGCCCGGCCACGGCGGCCCGGGCCTACCAGGAGCTGCGCCAGCGCGGCCTGGTGGTCACCGCCGGCCGGCACGGCACCCGGGTCCGGCCCCGGCCGCCGGTGGCGTCCCGCCGCTCCGCGCTGCGCCCGCCGACCGCCCCCGGCCTGCGCGACCTCTCCCGGGGCGAGCCGGACGTGCGGCTGCTGCCGCCCCTCGGGGCGCACCTCGCCGGCCTCGCCGCCGCCGCGGGCGAACCGGTCGGCTACCCCGCGGCCGGGGTGCTGCCCGAACTGGCCGAGGCGGCCCGCGAACGGCTGGCCGCCGACGGCGTACCGGCGACCGAGCTGACCGTCACCGGCGGCGCGCTGGACGGCATCGAGCGGCTGCTCGGCGCGCACCTGCGCCCCGGCGACGCGGTCGCGGTCGAGGACCCGGGCTGGGCCAACCTGCTCGACCTGGTCGCCGCGCTCGGGCTGCGGCCGATCGGCGTGCCGGTCGACGACGACGGTCCGCTGGTCGCCGGGGTCGGCGCCGCGCTCGCCGCCGGCGCGCGGGCGCTGATCGTGACGAGCCGGGCCCAGAACCCCACCGGCGCGGCGGTCTCCGCCGAGCGGGCCGGGGAGCTGCGCGCCCTGCTCGCCGGCCGGTCCGACCTGCTGCTGATCGAGGACGACCACGCCGCCGAGCTGGCCCGCGTACCGCTGCACCCGCTCGCCGGGGCGACCCCGGCGTGGGCCTTCGTCCGCTCGGTGAGCAAGCCGTTCGGGCCCGACCTGCGGCTGGCCGTGCTGGTCGGCGACGAGACCACGGTGGCCCGGGTGGCCGGCCGGGCCCGGGTCGGCGCCGGCTGGGTCTCCACCGTGCTGCAACGGCTCGTCCTGGCGCTCTGGCGGGACCCCGCCGTGGCCGGGCTGGTGGACCGGGCCGCCGGCAGCTACGAGCGGCGGCGCACGGGGCTGATCGACGCGCTCGCCGGCCACGGCCTGGTCGCCCACGGCCGCAGCGGCATCAACGTCTGGCTGCCGGTCGACGACGAGACCAGCGTGCTGACCGCGCTGCGCGACGCCGGCTGGGCGGTCGCGCCCGGCGCGCTGCACCGCATCGCCGGCCCGCCGGCGCTGCGCATCACCGTCAGCTCGCTCGACGAGGCGGAGATCCCGGACCTGGCCGAGGCCGTGGCCCGGGCCGTCCGGCCCACCCCCACCCCCGGCTTCACGGCGTGAGCGGGGAGCCTGCCGCGACCCCGGACGGCCCGGGGCGGGCGACGCCGCGTCGGCACTCCGCCCACACCGTCCACTTTGTGCACACCGGCGTGTCCCGCCCGGCGGGTCCCCGCGCGTGTTCCCTCCCGCACCGGGTAGAACAGTCGCCATGGCCGAGCAGACCGAGACCGCGCCGGGCGCGCAGAAGTTCATCCCGCCGCGCGCCGACACCCTCGACGACCTGCGCGCCGCCGCCGCCGGTTGCCGGGGCTGCGAGCTCCACCGGGACGCGTCGCAGACGGTCTTCGGCCGCGGCGACGCCAGTGCCCGGGTGGTCTTCGTCGGCGAGCAGCCCGGCGACCTGGAGGACCAGAAGGGCCTGCCGTTCGTCGGCCCCGCCGGCCGGCTGCTGCGCAGGGCGGTCGACGACGCCCGGCTCGACCCCGGCCACATCTACCTCACCAACGCGGTGAAGCACTTCCGCTTCGAGCTGCGCGGCAGGCGACGCATCCACCAGACCCCGGACCGGGTGCACGTCACCGCCTGCCGACCCTGGCTGGTGGCCGAGTTCGCCCAGCTCCGCCCCGAGATCGTGGTGGTGCTCGGCGCCACCGCCGCCAAGGCCCTGCTCGGCCCGACGTTCCGGGTCACCCGCCAGCGCGGCGAGCTGCTGCCCTGGCCGGAGTCGGCCCAGCACCCGGAGGACTTCCGGCGGGTGCCGGTGGACTCCGCGGGCGGCGTCGCGGACGCCCCGCCGGCCCGGCTGCTGGCCACCATCCACCCGTCCGCCGTGCTGCGCGCGGACGACCAGGACAAGGCGTACGAGGGGCTGGTCGCCGACCTCACCGTGGCCGCCCGCGCCCTGTCGAGCTGACCGGCCGGGGCCCGCCAGCCCTCCGCCGCCCGAGAGCCTCCACGTCGATCTTGGACAGTTGCCGTTCGCCGCGAACGGCAACTGTCCAAGATTCGCCTGTGGCACCGATCGGCGGACGGGTGGGCGGTGCCACACTTGCCGCCATGGAGCAGCATCTCTACGAGCGCGACCACGAGGAGTTCCGCGAGCTGTGCCGCGAGTTCCTGACCCGCGAGGCGGTGCCCCACCACGAGCGCTGGGAGGCCGACGGCATCGTCGACCGCGAGGTGTGGCGCCGGGCCGGGGCGGCCGGCCTGCTGGGCATGGACGTCGACGCGGAGTACGGCGGCGGCGGGCAGCGGGACTTCCGGTTCAACGCCGTACTGGACGAGGAGATCGTCGCCAGCGGCTGCACGGGGCTCGGCTTCGGCCTGCACAACGACGTGGTGGCGCCGTACCTGACCGAGCTGACCACCGACGAGCAGCGCAAGCGCTGGCTGCCCGGGTTCTGCTCCGGCGACCTGGTCACCGCGATCGCGATGAGCGAGCCCGGCGCCGGCTCCGACCTGGCCGGGATCCGCACGAGCGCGGTCCGCGACGGCGACGGCTGGGTGCTCAACGGCCAGAAGACCTTCATCACCAACGGGGAGATGGCCGACCTGGTGGTCGTGGTCGTGCGTACCGCGCCGGAGCAGGGCGCGCACGGGGTGAGCCTGATCGCGGTGGAGAGCGGCACCCCCGGCTTCTCCCGGGGCCGGCGGCTGGCCAAGGTCGGGCTCAAGGCCAACGACACCGCCGAGCTGTTCTTCGACGACTGCCGGGTGCCGGCGGAGAACCTGATCGGCACCGAGAACCACGGCTTCTACCACCTGATGGCCAACCTGCCCCGGGAGCGGCTCAGCATCGCGGTCGTCGCGGTGGCCGCCGCCGAGCGACTGCTCGCCGTCACCCTCGACTACGCCCGCTCCCGGCAGGCGTTCGGCCGGCCGATCGGCGCGTTCCAGCACAACCGCTTCCTGCTGGCCGAGCTGGACACCGAGGTCACCATCGCCCGTACCTTCGTCAACCACTGCGTCGCGGAGTACGGCGCCGGCCGGCTCTCGGTCACCGACGCGGCCAAGGCGAAGTGGTGGACCACCGAGCTGCAGAACAGGGTCGCCGACCGTTGCGTGCAGCTGCACGGCGGCTACGGCTACATGCTGGAGTACCCGGTGGCGAAGGCGTGGCTGGACGGGCGGGTGCAGACGATCTACGGCGGCACCACCGAGATCATGAAGGAGATCATCGGCCGGGGCCTCGGGTTGTAGCGTCAACGGGTTGCCAGGTGGCGGGGCGGGTGCGCAAGGATGAGATGGCACCTCGCCCCTTACCTCGAAGGAGCCGCCATGGCCACCGACCTCGCCGCGCCGCTCGTCGCCGCCGACGTCGCGCCCATCCAGCGGCGTACCCTGCGGCTGCTCTTCGTCACCCAGATCGTCGGCGGGATCGGGGTGACCATCGGCGTCGCCGTCGGGGCGCTGCTCGCCTCCGACATCGCCGGTACCGCCGTCGCGGGCCTGGTCAGCAGTTCCGCCGTGGTGGGCGGGGCGTTGCTCGCCGTGCCGGTCACCCGGATCATGACCGTGCGTGGCCGGCGGCCCGGCCTGGTCGTCGCGTACCTCACCGGCGCGGCCGGCGGCGCCCTGGTGGTCCTCGCCGCGGTGACCCGCTGGGTCCCGCTGCTCTTCCTCGGCATGCTCCTGTTCGGCGGCGGCAGCGCGGCCAACCTCCAGGCCCGCTACACGGCGGTGGACCTGGCCGAGCCGGCGCGCCGGGGCCGCCAGCTCTCGCTGATCGTCTGGGCCACCACCATCGGCGCGGTCGCCGCGCCGAACTTCGCCTCGCTCGCCGACCGCACCACCAGCGGCTGGGGGCTGCCGACGCTGGCCGGTCCGTTCGCGTTCAGCGCCGTCGCGCTCGTGCTGGCCGCCGGGGCGATCCTGGCGCTGCTGCGGCCGGACCCGCTGCTCACGGCGCGCCGGCTGGCGGCGGCCGGCACCCCGGCGACCCCCGTCGTCGCGCCGGCGCCGACCGCCCGGCGCGGTGCGGGCATGCGGGCCGCCTGGGCGGTGGTACGCGCGCGGCCGGCCGCCCGGCTCGGCATCGTCGCGGTGGCGGTCGGCCACCTGGTCATGGTCGCGGTGATGGTGATGACCCCGGTGCGCCTGCACGAGTGGCACGACGACGCCGACGTGCTGCGGGTGGTCGGTCTCGTGCTGAGCCTGCACATCGCCGGCATGTACGCGCTCGCCCCGGTGGCGGGCTGGCTCACCGACCGGGTCGGTCGCCGGGCGGTGATCCTCGGCGGCGTTGGGCTGCTGCTCACGGCGTGCGCGGTCGCCGGCACGGCCGGGCACCACACGGCCTGGCTCTCGGTCGGGTTGTTCCTGCTCGGCCTGGGCTGGTCGGGGACCATGGTCGCGGGCTCGACGCTGCTGTCGGAGTCCGTGCCGGTGGGGATCCGGCCGAGCGTGCAGGGGCTCTCCGACCTGACCATGGGCCTGGCCGGCGCCGGTGCCGGGGCGGTCAGCGGGTTTGTCGTGGAGGCGGCCGGTTACCCGGTGCTCACCGGGCTCGCGGCGGTCGCGGTGGTGCCCCTGGTGACGCTAGCGTTGCGGCCGGTGCCGGTGGGGGCACCGGACGAGGAGGACTGATCACGTGCGGCTGACCGACTTCTGGTCCCGGCTGGAGGAGGCCTTCGGGCCCGGCTACGCGGGCAGCATCGCCCGCGACCAGGTGCTCTCGCAGCTCGGTGGGCGGACCATCGAGCAGGCCCTGGCGTCGGGTGAGCAGACCCACGTGGTGTGGCGGGCGGTCTGCGCCGCCTATCCCGACCGGGTGCCCGCGCGGCTACGCTGAGCAGCCGTTTCGTGGCTTCCGCGTGTCGCTTGTCGCCTCGTACACCTGTTCGGCTATTGTCCACAGCGGGGTGCTCGTCCACAGCTCACGGCCGGTCGGCTGGTTTTCTGTCGGACCCAGCGCCTAGCGTGTCCGCGTGACGCGAAGCTCAGGAAAGACGCCGGCGAAGGCAGGGGTGGCAAACATGGCCGCAGGGCCCGACCGGGAGAAGGCACTCGACCTTGCTCTCGCTCAGATCGACAAGCAGTTCGGCAAGGGTTCGGTGATGCGGCTGGGAGAGCGGCCGGTCGTCCAGACGTCGGTGATTCCGACGGGTTCGATCGCGCTCGACGTGGCGCTCGGCGTGGGCGGTCTGCCCCGGGGCCGGGTCGTCGAGATCTACGGTCCGGAGTCCAGCGGTAAGACCACGGTGGCCCTGCACGCGGTGGCCAACGCCCAGCGGGCCGGCGGCATCGCCGCCTTCGTCGACGCCGAGCACGCGCTCGACCCGGAATACGCCAAGGCCCTCGGCGTCGACACCGACGCCCTGCTGGTCTCCCAGCCGGACACCGGCGAGCAGGCGCTGGAGATCACGGACATGCTGGTCCGCTCCGGCGCGATCGACATCATCGTCATCGACTCGGTGGCCGCGCTGGTGCCGCGCGCCGAGATCGAGGGCGAGATGGGCGACAGCCACGTGGGTCTGCAGGCCCGGCTGATGAGCCAGGCGCTGCGGAAGATCACCGGTGTGCTCAACAACACCGGCACCACGGCGATCTTCATCAACCAGCTCCGCGAGAAGATCGGCGTGATGTTCGGCAGCCCCGAGACCACCACGGGTGGTCGGGCGCTGAAGTTCTACGCCTCTGTCCGGCTCGACGTGCGCCGCATCGAGAGCCTCAAGGACGGCACCGACGTGGTCGGCAACCGCACCCGGGTCAAGGTCGTGAAGAACAAGGTCGCCGCGCCGTTCAAGCAGGCCGAGTTCGACATCATGTACGGCAAGGGCATCTCCCGCGAGGGCTCGCTGATCGACGTCGGCGTGGAGCAGGCGATCATCCGCAAGTCCGGCGCCTGGTACACCTACGACGGCGACCAGCTGGGCCAGGGCAAGGAGAAGGCCCGCGAGTTCCTCCGGGAGAACCCGGACGTCGCCGCCGAGATCGAGAAGAAGATCCTGGAGAAGCTCGGCGTCGGGGTCGGCGCGGGTGACGCCGCCGGTGGCCCGGAGCTGCCGCCGGTCGACTTCTGACCGGTCCCTGACCAGTGGCAGGACGACGCGCCCGCACCGGGCGGGGCTGGGATGCCAGCCCCGCCCGCGCGGGTGACGACAGCGCGCCCCGGCCCCGTCGGGCCCGGCGCGGCCGTACCGACGACACCGACCCCGAGGCGCCCCCGGCCCCGCGGCGCGACGAGGCCGAGCTGGCGCGGGAGATCTGCCTGCGCCAGCTGTCCGTCCGGCCCCGCACCCGGGCCGAGCTGGCCGGGGCGCTGGCGAAGCGGGGCGTCTCCGACGAGGTCTCGGCGGAGGTGCTCGACCGCTACGACGAGGTCGGCATCATCGACGACGCCGCGTTCGCCCGGGCCTGGGTGGCCAGCCGGCACTCCGGCCGGGGCCTGGCCCGCCGGGCACTCGCCAACGAGCTGCGCCAGCGCGGGGTGGACGGCGAGGTCGCGAGCGAGGCCCTCGGGGAGCTGGACGAGGAGACCGAGGCCGAGACCGCCCGCGCCCTGGTCGAGCGGAAGCTGCGCACCGCCCGGGGCGAGCCGGACGCGGTCTTCCGGCGGCTGGTGGCCATGCTGGCCCGCAAGGGCTACCCGCCGGGCGTGGCGATCCGGGCGGTGAAGGACGCCCTCGCCGCGCAGAGCGCCGAGGCGGCCGAGTTCGCCGAGCAGATCGACGCCGACGCGCTCGCCGACGCCGAGGGCGAGCTGGAGCGGGACAACCGCTCCCCCGGGTGAGTGGAGCACCGGGCCGGAAAGGCCGCTGCTGAAGGCGCGTCGCGACGGGCCGCTGAGCCCGGCGGTGGGGCCCGTGTCGGAGGCGTGGCGGCAGGGCCGCCGGCCCGGCGGTGGGACCCCGTGCAGGGGGCGCGTCGCGACGGAGCGCTGAGCCCGGCGGCGGGCCCGTGTTGGAGGCGTGTGTCGGCAGGGCCGCGGGCCCGGCGGTGGGCGGGGGGAGACTTCGTGTTGAAGGCGTGCCTCAACGGGGCCCGAGGGCGTGCCGAGCATCCGGCGGTGCCGGTCACCCCGGCCGAGTTGGCGGCCGACGCGGCCCGCTGCGCGGGGCTCGGCGCAGGGGCGGTGCACGTACATCCCCGGGACGCCGCCGGCCGCGAGTCCCTGCACCCACTGGTGGTCGCCGCCGCGCTGGACGCGATCCGGGCCACTCGGCCGGGGCTGCCGGTGGGGGTGAGCACCGGGGCCTGGATCGAGGCGCAGCCGGCCGCCCGGGTGGCCGCGGTCCGGGCCTGGACCGTGCTGCCCGACTTCGCCTCGGTCAACGCTCACGAGCCGGGCGCGGAGGCGGTGGCGACGGCGCTGCACGAGCGCGGCGTCATGGTCGAGGCGGGGCTCTGGACGGTCGACGCGGTCGGGGCGTACGCGCGGTGGCGGGTGCCGGCCGGGCGGATCCTGATCGAGTGCATGGCCGAGGACCGGGCGGTGGCGCTTACGGACGCCGCCGCGATGCTGGCCGCGCTGCCGTTCCCTGCGGCCGGGAGCCCGCCGGTCCTGCTGCATGCCGAGGGGCCGGCGACCTGGCCGGTGCTGACCGAGGCGGTGCGCCGGGGCCTGCACAGCCGCGTCGGGCTGGAGGACACGCTGTCGCTGCCCGACGGCTCGCCCGCGCCCGACAACGCCGCACTCGTGGCGGCGGCACTGGCGGCGGGCGCCCGCTGACCCACCCGACCGGGGGAGTGGTGCCCTCGTGGGCTCCGGCGAGCGTCGCGGCGTGGAGGGCTGCGTCACAGCCGGTCGGCCGTGCACCGGCGGGTACGCGTACGGCCGCCGGGTGGCGCGTCGGCGGCTGCGTACGGGCCGCCCTGCTGAGCAGGGCCGACGCGCCGCGCGACCCGGTCCGCAGCCGTTTTGTCCGCCGGTGTCCGGGCGCGCATCAGCGTTGCGTGACGCGGCAACTTCTCTCCGTTCGGGGGGTTTGATCATGAGTTCTTGACCGGAGCCCCCCGGGAGACCTAGCCTCGCCATACAGGCTCACATTGCCCGACCAAGCGCAGGCTAAGCGCACAACATAGATCGCGTAACGGAACAGCATCACTTTGGTCGATCCGATCGGCCATTGGCGGCAGCTTCGGACTGGCCGGTCCGACACTGGCGCGACAACTGCACCCGGCCGTCGGCGATGCTCCCGCGTGGGCACCGCCGACGGAAGCTACCCCACGGCCAGTCGCTCCGGTCGGGCGTCCACAGCCGCAGGGTGCGTGCCCATCGGCACGGTCGCTGCGGTCCCGACGTTCAGGGGAGGCGGCCATGGCGAGGCGGCGCAGTTCCACCGGGGTCCCGACATGAGCGGGCCGGTCGGGCCGGGCCCTGTGGCCATCGGGCGGAGCGGAGCGCCGGCATGAGCGGGTTCGACATCGTGATCCTCGCCGTGGTGCTGGTCCTGACCGTCGTCGTGCTCGGGGCGGTGCTGCTCGGCGTACGGGCGCTGCGCCGGTTCGGTGCGGCACCGGCGCCAGAGGACCCCGCCTTCATCGCCGAGAAGGACCGGCAGGAGCAGTCCCTCGCGGCCCTGCGTACCGCCGCCGACGAGGCCAACAGCACGATCGACGTGGCGAAGTCCGCCGCCGCGGCGGCCCGCACCGAGGCGGCCGCCGCGAAGGCCGAGGCGAAGGCGGCCCGGGCGGAGGCCCGCCGGGTGCTCGACGATGCCCGGGCGGAGGCCGACACCGTCCTGGAGCGGGCCCACAAGCAGGCCGAGGCCGACGCGGAGCAGCTGCGGGCCACCGCCCGGCGCAGCGGCGAGCGGGAGGTCGCGGTGCTCGCCGCCACCACCCGGGAGCAGGCCGCCGAGGTGGACCGGCGGGCGACCCGGATGGACGAGCGCGAGCGGCTGCACACCGAGGAGGTGGAGCGCCTCGCCGAGCGGGAACGGCAGCTCACCGCAGCCAGCGCGGCCCTGTCGGCCCGCGAGGCCGCCCTCGCCCAGCGCGAGGCCGAGCTGGCCGAGGCGGAGGAGCAGCGGCGCCGCGAGCTGGAGCGGGTCGCCGGCCTCACCGCCGACGCGGCCCGGGCGGAGCTGATCGAGGCGATCGAGGTCCAGGCCAAGCGGGAGGCCGCGCTGCTGGTCCGCGACATCGAGTCCGACGCCCGCGGCACCGCCGAGCAGCGCGCCCGGCACATCGTCGTCGACGCCATCCAGCGGGTCGCCAGCGAGCAGACCGCGGAGAGCGTGGTCAGCGTCCTGCACCTGCCGGGCGACGAGATGAAGGGGCGGATCATCGGCCGGGAGGGCCGCAACATCCGCGCCTTCGAGTCGGTCACCGGCGTGAACCTGATCATCGACGACACCCCCGAGGCGGTGCTGCTCTCCTGCTTCGACCCGGTGCGCCGGGAGGTGGGGCGGCTGACCCTGGAGAAGCTGGTCCTGGACGGGCGGATCCACCCGCACCGCATCGAGGAGGTCTACGACCTCGCCCGGCACGAGGTGGAGGAGCTCTGCCAGCGGGCCGCCGAGGACGCCCTGGTCGAGGTCGGCATCACCGAGATCCACCCGGAGCTGGTCACCCTGCTCGGCCGGCTGCGCTACCGGACGTCGTACGGGCAGAACGTGCTCAAGCACCTGGTGGAGACCGCGCACATCGCCGGCATCATGGCCGCCGAGCTGCGGCTGGACGTGCCGATCATCAAGCGTTCGGCGTTCCTGCACGACATCGGCAAGGCGCTCACGCACGAGGTGGAGGGCAGCCACGCCATCATCGGCGCCGACCTCGCCCGCAAGTACGGCGAGAACGAGGACGTCGTGCACGCCATCGAGGCGCACCACAACGAGGTGCCGCCGCAGACCATCGAGGCCGTCCTCACCCAGGCGTCCGACGCCTGCTCGGGCGGCCGGCCGGGGGCCCGGCGGGAGAGCCTGGAGGCGTACGTCAAGCGGCTGGAGCGGATCGAGGAGATCGCGGCCGGCAAGCTCGGCGTGGAGAAGGTCTTCGCCATGCAGGCCGGCCGGGAGATCCGGGTGATGGTCAAGCCGGACGACGTCGACGACATCGGCGCCGCCGTGCTGGCCCGGGACGTGGCGAAGCAGATCGAGGAGGAGCTGACCTACCCCGGTCAGATCCGGGTCACCGTGGTCCGCGAGTCCCGGGTCACCGAGATCGCCCGCTGACGGCGTCAACACGAAGGGCCGGCCCGATCATCGGGCCGGCCCTTCGTCGTGCGTCGCGGTCAGGCGCCGCCGGTGCCCTCCGCCTGCGCGGTGAGCGCGGCCGGGGGCGGCTTCTGGGCCGGGGTGCCGGCGGTCTTGCGGCCCCGGGAGAGCCGGTGCTGCACGTACTGGGCCAGCTTCGACAGCGCGTAGTTCACCACGATGAACATGACCGCGATCACCACGTAGACCTGGATCGGGTTGTCCAGTACGCCGATGATCTGCTTGCCGATGTTCAGGGTCTCCTCGTAGCTGATGATGAAGCCCAGCGAGGTGTCCTTGAGCACGACGACGAGCTGGCTGATCAGCGCCGGCAGCATGATCCGGAACGCCTGCGGCAGCAGGATCATCCGGGTGGTCTGCGCCGGGGAGAGCCCGATCGCGGCAGCCGCCTCGGCCTGCCCGCCGGGCAGGCCCTCCATGCCGGAGCGGAGGATCTCGGCGATCACCACCGAGTTGTAGATGGTCAGGCCGATGACCAGGTACCACAGCGTGTCGAACGAGACGCCGAACTCGGGGAAGCCGCGGGCCACGAAGAAGATCGTGATGACCACGGGCAGGCCCCGGAACACCTCGACGCAGACGCGGGTGACCGCCGACAGCAGCGTGCTCAGCCCACGCAGCAGGTACGCCAGCGGCGTCGCGAGCCCGGTGAAGCGGCGCTGGGTCAGGCTCTTGAGCTGGATCCGCAGTACCGCGAGCAGGGTGCCGACCACAAGCGAGGAGACGATCGCGAGGGCGGCGGCGGTCAGCGTGTTCTTGAAGCCGAGGCCGATCCGGTCCCACACCAGCGAGAAGTTCTCGTTGGAGGGGTCGATCAGCGGCCCCCAGAGCTCCATCGAGAACTGGCCCTTGTCGTCCAGCGGACGGTAGACCAGGAGGTACGCGGCGGCGAGCAGCAGCACCGTCGCCACCACGCTGCCGATCAGCGTGAGCCGGCGCTGCCGGGGGCCGGGGACGTCGTAGAGGACGCTCTGCTGGCTCATCGGGCCACCGCCTGCCGCTTCTCGATCCGGTCGAGGAGCGCGCCGAGGGGGACGGTCATGATCAGATATCCGATCGAGATGCCGATGGCGACGGGGACGAAGGCGTAGCCCTCGGCCGAGGTGAGCTGGTCGGCGGTCTGCGAGAGGTCGCCGACCACGCCGAAGAAGCCGACGAGCGCCGAGTTCTTGATCATCGCGATGATCACCGACCCGAGCGGCACCACCGAGGCCTTCCAGGACTGCGGCAGCACCACGTACCGCAGGTTCTGGCCGAAGGTCAGGCCCAGCGACCGGGCGGCCTCCGCCTGGCCGGCGGGTACGGCGTTCACGCCGGAGCGCAGCGCCTCGCAGACGAACGCCGCGGTGTAGAGCACCAGGGCGATCAGCGCGAAGCGGAAGTACGGCAGATCGGTGTCGAGGCGGCTGAACACCGCTTCCAGGCCGGGGATGCGCAGGAAGTCGGCGTTGGAGCCGAGCGCCGGCAGGCCGAACGCGGCGAAGAACATCACCACGGTCAGCGGCATGTTGCGGAACACGTTCACGTAGCCGGTGCCGACCGCCCGCAGCGGCGGCACCGGGGAGATCCGCAGCACCGCCAGGACGGCGCCCAGGATCAGGGCGCCGATCGCGGCGAGTACGCAGATCTGGAGGGTGAGCCAGAAACCACCCGCGAAGACGTCGAACTTGTCGATGAGCACACTCACGGGCCGGTCTTCCTCCCCACCCTCCAGATCAACGGATCAGCTCAGTAGCGGTTGACGGTCGGCGCGCTGCCGAGCTCGGCGCCGAACTTGCCGGCGGTGTCGTCCCAGGCCTTCTTCCAGCTGCCGTCGGCGAACGCCTTCTCCAGCGTGTCGTTGACGAAGTTGCGGAAGTCGGTGTCCTCCTTCTTCACCCCGAGGCCGTACGGCTCCTTGGTGAAGTTCTCGCCAGCCAGCTTGAACGATGCCTCGTCCTTGGCGATGTAGCCGAGCAGGATCACGTTGTCCGTGGTGACGGCGTCGACCTGGCCGCCCTTGAGGGCGTCGCGGCACTTGTCGTAGGTGTCGAAGAGCACCAGCTGGGTGGCGACGTCCTTGACGTGCTTCTTGATCTCCTCGGCCGGCGTGGAGCCGGTGACCGAGCAGACCTTCTTGGTGCCGTCCTTGAACGAGTCCGGCCCGGTGATGGCGGCCTCGTCCTTCTTCACCATGATGTTCTGGCCGGCCTCGTAGTACGGCCCGGCGAACGCGATGCGCTCCTTGCGCTTGTCGTTGATCGTGTACGTGGCGGCGACCAGGTCGACCGTGCCGTTCACGATCACGTCCTCGCGGACCTTCGAGGGGGCCTCGACCCACTCGATCTTGTCCTCGGGGATGCCCAGCTCCTTGACAATGATCTTCGCGACCTCGACGTCGAAGCCCTCCGGCTTGCCGGACAGGCCCTTCTGGCCGAAGCCGGGCTGATCGAACTTCGTGCCGATCTTGATGGCCTGGGCCTTGTTGAGGCGCTCCATCGTGCTGCCGGCGGCGAAGGACTTGCTGCCGGCGCCGGTGCCCTCGTCGGCGTCGTCGCCACCGCAGGCGGTCATACCGAGCGCCAGGGTGGCGGCCGCCGCGAGCGCCGCTACGCGCGTGATACGCATACACTTCTCCTTCTTCGACGGAACCCGCCAGGGGACGGCGCGCTCCAGGTACGGACGCCTAGTGCGTGAGGATCTTGGACAGGAAGTCCTTGGCGCGCTCGCTGCGCGGGTTGGCGAAGAACTCGGCCGGCGGCGCGTCCTCGACCAGCTGGCCGTCGGCCATGAAGATGACGCGGTTCGCCGCGTGCCGGGCGAAGCCCATCTCGTGGGTCACCACGACCATGGTCATGCCCTCGCTGGCCAGCGACGTCATCACGTCCAGCACCTCGCCGACCATCTCCGGGTCCAGCGCGCTGGTCGGCTCGTCGAAGAGCATCGCCTTGGGCTGCATGGCCAGCGCCCGGGCGATCGCCACCCGCTGCTGCTGGCCGCCGGAGAGCTGGGCCGGGAACTTGTCGGCCTGGTTGGCGATGCCCACCCGGTCCAGCAGGGCCAGGCCGCGCTCGCGCGCCGCCGCCGGCTTCTCCTTGCGGACCTTGACCGGCCCCAGGGTGACGTTCTCGAGGATCGTCTTGTGCGCGAAGAGGTTGAACGACTGGAACACCATGCCGACCTCGCTGCGCAGCTTCGCCAGCGCCTTGCCCTCGGCCGGCAGCGGCTGCCCGTCGAAGGTGATCGTGCCGGAGTTGATCGGTTCGAGGCGGTTGATGGTGCGGCACAGCGTCGACTTGCCGGAGCCCGACGGGCCGATCACCACGACCACCTCGCCGCGCCCGACCGACAGCGAGACGTCGTCCAGCACGTGCAGCGGCCCGAACCACTTGTTGACCGAGTCCAGCACGATGAGCGGTTCGCCCGTCGTCACGTCGTTCACCGTCCCTGTCGTCGCGCGGGGTCGGGTGACCCCCGGTTGGGCAACTGTAGGCGGGGGGATGTGGCGGGACGCAACTCAGTTGGTCACGGAGCGATAACACCAGTTCAGAACGGGGTCAAGAGTCCGATTTTGACCGCGATCGGGGTCCGCCGGTTGCCATCGCGTGGAGCGGTTCGGCGATCATGTGGGGATGACCGAACCGGTACGGCTCACCCGGTACGCCCGGGGCGGCGGCTGCGCGTGCAAGATCCCCCCGGGGGAGCTGGAGACCATGGTCGCCGGGCTCGGCCCGGCCACCGGCACCGCCGAGCTGCTCGTCGGGCTCGATCACGGCGACGACGCCGCGGTGGTCCGGCTCGACGAGCGCACCGGCCTGGTCACCACTGCCGACTTCTTCACCCCGGTGGTCGACGACGCGTACGACTGGGGGCGCATCGCCGCGACGAACGCCCTCTCCGACGTGTACGCCATGGGCGGCACCCCCCTCGTCGCGCTCAACCTGCTCTGCTGGCCGCGCGACGTGCTGCCGCTGGAGCTGGCCCGGGAGGTGCTGCGCGGCGGGCAGGACGTGGCCCGCGACGCCGGCTGCCACCTCGCCGGCGGGCACAGCGTCGACGACGAGGGCCCCAAGTACGGGCTGGCCGTCACCGGCGTGGTCCGGCCGGAGGAGCTGATCACGCTGGACGCCGGCCGGGCGGGGCTGCCGCTGTCGCTGACCAAGCCGCTCGGCGTCGGGGTGCTCAACACCCGGCACAAGGCCACCGGCGAGAGCTTCCCCGAGGCGGTCGCCGCGATGACCACCCTCAACCGCGACGCGGCGCGGGCCGCGGTGGCGGCCGGCGTCCGCTGCGGCACCGACGTGACCGGCTTCGGTCTGCTCGGGCACGCGTCCAAGCTGGCCCGGGCGAGCCGCCTGACGGTGGCGATCGACGCGTCCCGGGTGCCCTACCTGGCCGGCGCCCGCGAGGCGGTACGCGACGGGCACGTCAGCGGCGGCAGCCGGCGCAACCTGGACTGGGTAACCCCGTGGACGGACTTCGGCGGTGTCAGCGAGGAGGAGCGGCTGCTGCTGGCCGACGCGCAGACCTCGGGCGGCCTGCTGGTCGCCGGCGAACTGCCGGGCGCCACCGTGATCGGCGAGCTGCTGCCGCCCGGGGAGCACCGCGTCGTCGTGCGCTGAGGGCGGAGTCGCTGGCCGCCGACGCGGCGGCCGGGCCGCCCGGCGTGTGGCGTCCGGATCGGGCCACCGTACCCGATAAACTGTCATCTTTCCGCTACTCGGAGCAACGGCGCTCGGGGAAATTTTGCCCGGAATGGTCACAGACCGGTAACTTGCCCCCGGCTGAGGTCATATGCACCCCACCATCGTCAGTAAGGCCCGATCCGGAGGCCGGTGGGACGAGCACAGCGAGGAGGCGGCATGACCGAGCTGTGGAACTGGAGAATCGAGCAGGTGCGGCCGGTGGAGGTCTACCCGGCACTGGCTGAGGCGCTCGGCCGGGTGGTGATGCCCCTGGCGGCGGCGGACCCCGCCCGCCTGCCGACGTACGCGGTGATCTGCGACGTCTGGCAGGCGCCGGGGGAGTTCGCCACGATCGTGGACTGCTACGGGGTGCCCGAAGGGCTCTCCGAGCACGGCAGCATCGCCACGTTGGCGCGGCTGCTGGACCGCAACTGCCTGCTGCGCGACGACACGCTGGACGCCGGGCGGCACCTGCTCGTCGCGCCCGACGGCACGATCCGGCCGGTGCACTTCGACGTCCGGGAGACCGACGACGGCGAGGTGCTCGCCGACCAGCGGCTGTGCACCGACGCCGACCCCCGCTGTCGCGGCTGGTCGCAGTGCCACCGCTCGCGCTGGGCGCCGGACTCGGTGCTCCCGGCGCTCGCCGCCGCCTGACCCGCGCACCCGCCGCCGGCCCCCGTGCCGGGCACGGCGGAGGGAGCCCGGAAAGCCGGCCGACGGAGGCAGCCCGGGAGCCGGCCGACAGAGGGAGTCCGGGAGCCGGGCCGGCGGGGGCGAGGCCCCCGTCCCGGCCCGGCGGCGGGATCAGCTCGCCGGGCTGGTGGAGCGGCCGCCGCGTACCTCCAGCTCGGCGAGCAGGGTCGCGGTGGCCGCGGCGACGGCGGCGACCGCCGCGTCGAAGGCCACGGCGTTGTGGGCGGCGGGTTTGCGGAAACCCGAGATCTTTCGGACGTACTGCAACGCCGCCGCGTCGACGTCGCCCGGGGTCACCTCGGCGACGTACGGCTCACGAAGGGTCTTGATGCTCCGGCACACGGCTCCTCCTCGTTAATTCCGGTCGGTGGGCCCGGATACGCTGTCCGGGTCATGACTACCGCAGCGGCGAGCAGCCCGCGCACCTATCAGGTGCGCACCTACGGCTGCCAGATGAACGTGCACGACTCCGAGCGCATCTCCGGCCTGCTGGAGCAGGCGGGCTACGTGCGTGCCGCCGAAGCCGACGACGACCCGGACGTGGTGGTGTTCAACACCTGCGCCGTCCGGGAGAACGCCGACAACCGGCTCTACGGCAACCTCGGTCACCTGCGCCCCGTCAAGGCCAGGCACCCGGGGATGCAGATCGCCGTGGGTGGCTGCCTGGCCCAGAAGGACCGGGGCGAGATCGTCCGCAAGGCGCCCTGGGTCGACGTGGTGTTCGGCACGCACAACATCGGGTCGCTGCCGGTGCTGCTGGAGCGGGCCCGGCACAACACGGCGGCCGAGGTGGAGATCCTCGAGTCCCTCGACGTCTTCCCCTCGACGCTGCCCACCCGGCGCGAGTCCACGTACGCGGGCTGGGTGTCGATCTCCGTCGGCTGCAACAACACCTGCACGTTCTGCATCGTGCCCTCTCTGCGGGGCAAGGAGAAGGACCGCCGCCCCGGCGACATCCTCTCCGAGGTCCGCGCCCTGGTCGACGAGGGCGTGCTGGAGGTGACCCTGCTCGGGCAGAACGTCAACTCCTACGGCGTGGAGTTCGGCGACCGGCTGGCCTTCGGCAAGCTGCTGCGCGCCTGCGGCGACATCGAGGGGCTGGAGCGGGTGCGGTTCACCAGCCCGCACCCGAAGGACTTCACCGACGACGTGATCGCCGCGATGGCCGAGACGCCCAACGTCTGCCACTCGCTGCACATGCCGCTCCAGTCCGGCTCCGACGACGTGCTGCGCGCGATGCGCCGCTCCTACCGGGCCGACCGCTACCTGGGCATCATCGAGAAGGTCCGGGCGGCGATGCCGGACGCGGCGATCACCACCGACATCATCGTCGGCTTCCCCGGCGAGACCGACGCCGACTTCGAGCGCACCCTCGACGTGGTGCGCGAGGCCCGGTTCTCCTCGGCGTTCACCTTCCAGTACTCCAAGCGCCCCGGCACGCCGGCCGCCACCATGGACGGTCAGCTGCCCAAGCAGGTCGTGCAGGAGCGCTACGAGCGGCTGATCGCCTGCGTGGAGGAGATCACCTGGGCGGAGAACAAGAAGCTGGTGGGGGAGACCGTCGAGGTGCTGGTCGCCGTCGGCGAGGGGCGCAAGGACGAGCGCACGGGTCGGATGTCCGGCCGCGCCCGTGACGGCCGCCTGGTCCACTTCGACGCGGGCTCGTACGCCGGGCGGATCCGGCCCGGCGACATCGTGCACACCACCATCACCTACGCCGCACCGCACCACCTCAACGCCGACGGCGAGCCGCTGTCGCACCGGCGCACCCGGGCCGGCGACGCGGCCGAGGCGGGGCGCGCTCCGCGTACGCCGGGGGTGCTGCTCGGGCTGCCCACGATCGGCGCGCCGGCCGCGGCGCCCGCGCCGACGACCGGCTGCGCCGCGCACTGAGCCGCGACCGGCCGGGGGCGGCCCCCCCCCGCCCCCGCCCGGGGGGGCGGGGGCCCCCGCCCCCGCGCCCGGCGGGGGGGTGAGCCGGCGCCCCGGTTTTGCATTACCCTCCCCCGGGCGGCGGGCGCGCCGGTG